>NZ_JBJGZJ010000010.1:0-162434 GCF_054050435.1 Geodermatophilus sp. SYSU D01036
CCCCCCCCCCCCCCCCCCCCCCCCCCCCCCCCCCCCCCCCCCCCCCCCCCCCCCCCCCCCCCCCCCCCCCCCCCCCCCCCCCCCCCCCCCCCCCCCTCCGCGCGGGACTCCCTGCTGGCACCCTCGCCGCGTGGCCTCCGCGGCGGGATGGGCAGCGACGACGGCCGGTGCCCTGCTCGTCCTGCTCGTGCTGCGGGACATCGTGCACACGCTGTGGCACCCCAGCGGCCGCCGCGGGCTGAGCCGGCGGCTGATGCAGGCGGTCTGGCGGGCCGGCCGGGGAGCGCGGCACCGGTCCGCGGCCGGCTTCCTCGGCGGGCCGATGGCGATGGTCGTCGTCGTCCTGGTCTGGATCGCGCTGCTGGTGACCGGCTGGACCCTCGTCTACTGGCCGCACCTGCCCCACGGCTTCGTCTACGGCAGCGGGCTGGAGTCCGGCCGCAGCGGCGTGCTCGACGCCGTCTACCTCTCCCTGGTCACCCTGGCGACGCTGGGCTTCGGCGACATCGTCCCCGAGAGCCCGTGGCTGCGGATCGCCGTCCCCCTGCAGGCCCTCGTCGGCTTCGTCCTGCTGACCGCGGCGGTGACCTGGGTGCTGCAGGTGTACCCGGCGCTGAGCCGACGGCGGGCCCTGGCGCTGCGGCTGTCCCTGCTCGGGCGGGCGGCGCTGCCCCCGGCGGACGTCGACGCGGGCCTGGTGCGCGAGGTCGCCGTCGACCTGGCCCAGGTACGGGTCGACGTGACCCAGCACGCCGAGACGCACTACTTCCGCGACGTCGACCCCGAGACGGCGCTGCCGCTGCAGCTGCCGGTCGCGCTGGCGCTGGCCGAGGCCGCCGGCCGCTCGGCCGACCCGCAGGTCCGCGCGGCCGCGGCGCTGCTGGGCCTCGCGCTCGAGGACCTCACCGGCGTGCTCGACCGGCAGTTCCTCCACCGCGGCGGGGACGTGCGGGCCCGGGTCGCCGCCTACGCGGACGACCACGGCCACCCGCCCGACGGAGCACGCCCGGTTCGGCCGGGTGACGAGGGGTAACCCCGCCGCGGGTCGAGCCGCGGCCTGGCAGCCCCGGCTCCCCGGAGGTCCCGCAGACGTGTCCGACACGCCCACCCCCGAGCTGCAGACCATGCCGCCCGGCCTGTACGACCTGGTCACCTACTCGCTCGCCGGCGCGGGCCTCGCCCTGGTCGCGTACCTCCTCTACTCGTGGACCAGCCGGGACGAGGTCGGCGCCCGCTACCGCCCCGCCGTGCTCGCCGGCCTGTGCATCGCGGGCGTCGCGGCGCTGTCGTACCTGGTGCTGTACCTGAAGTGGGACACCGGCTTCGACCTGCAGGACGGCGTCTACGTGCCGAACGCCGAGGCGCGCGCGACGCTGTACCCGCGGTACGCCGACTGGTCGGTGACCGTCCCGCTGCTGACCGCGGAACTGCTGGCCGTCTGCTCGCTCACCGGGGCCCGGGCGCGCACCCTGCGGTTCACCACGATGGCCGCGGCCTTCCTCATGATCCTCACCGGCTTCCTGGGCAGCCAGGTGCTGGCCCAGGGCCGCGACGTCGGCGCGCTGGTGCTGTGGGGCTGCATCAGCACCGTCTTCTACGCCTACCTGTACGTCGCGCTCATCGGCGCCGTCCGCTCCTCGACGGCGTCGATGAGCGTCGAGGCCGGGACCAGCCTCCGCAACGCGGCCGCCGTGCTGCTGGCCGCCTTCGGCGTCTACCCGCTGGTCTACGCGGTCCCGGTGTTCGTCGACGTCACGCCCGCGTGGCTGACCGGCATGCAGGTGGCCTACTCCGCCGCCGACGTGCTGGCCAAGGTCGGCTTCGGCGTGCTGGTGCACAAGGTGGCCAAGCTGCGCACCGCCGAGGACGTCGCCGCCGGCGTCGACACGCACCCCCGGTCGGTGTGGGTGAGCAACGTGCACCAGAGCGAGGCGGTGCTGCCGGGCACGCAGACCGAGCACCGCAGCACCCGCTTCGAGGACAACACCGTCTTCGACGCCCCGGTGTTCGCCACGCACCCGGCCTATCCGCACGAGCACCACGAGGTCGAGCACCTGCCCGGGCGGGACCCCGGCAGCCGGGTCTCCGCCGGCCGGTACGGGACGGCCTGGACGGCCGACCGGGCCTGAACGTGCCGTCGCCCGCCGGTCCCGTCGCCGCCCCCGCGCGGGCCGCCACCGCCGTCTCGCTGACCGCGGTGGCGGCGGTGGTCGCCGTCGAGGTCACCGTCGGCTGGGGCCACCTGGCCTGGCTGCCGCTGGCGGCGGGCCTCCTGCTGGGCCTCCCGCACGGGGCGGTCGACCACCTGGGAACCGGCGGGCGGCTGCCGCGCCGGGCGCTGGTCGCCCTCGGCTACGCCGCCGTGGCCGCCGCCGGGTGGCTGCTGTTCCGGGCGGCGCCGGGGCCGGCGCTGGTCGTCTTCGTGCTCGTGGCGACCTGGCACTTCGGCACCGGGGAGACCGCCTTCGCCGACCTCCGGGCCGGCCGCCCGGTGCACCGGCAGGCGACGGCGTCCGTGGTGCTGGGTGCGCTGGTCCTGCTCGTCCCCCTGGCCCGAGGGGCGGACGGGGCCGCGCCGGTCGTGGCCGCGGTCGTGCCCGGCAGCAGCGGCGTCCTGCCGGCCGCCGTCGTCGCGACGGTGCTGGTCACCGTGCTCCCGGCGGCCGCCGCGCTGGCAGCCGAGCGGCTGCTGGCCGGCCGGTGGCTGGAGGCCGCCGAGGTCGCCGTCCTGCTGGTGCTCGTCCTGGTCGCCCCGCCGTTCGCCGCCTTCGGCGTGTGGTTCGGCTGCTGGCACGCCGTCCGGCACGTGGCCCGCCTCGTCGCCACGGACCCGGCGAACGCGGACGACCTGGCCCGCGGGCGGCTCGGCGCGCCGCTGCGCCGGTTCGCCGCCGCCGCGGCGCTGCCCACCCTCGCGGTGCTCGCGGTCCTGGCGCTGCTGTGGCCGGCCGCGGGAGGCTGGCACGGGTCCCTGGCCACCGCCCTGCCCGTCCTGGCGGCGCTCACGCTCCCGCACGCGCTCGTCGTCGCCCGGCTCGACCGGACGGCGCGCCGGGACCCGCCGCCCGGGACGGCGCCCGCCGCCCCGGCCCGACGCAGGGAACGGAGACCGACGTGACCGTCGCCGCGCAGATGCTCGACACCTACCCGGCCGATCTCGGCGGCATCGACCGCGAGCGGCTCACCGCCTGCATCGAGGCGTGCGTCGAGTGCGCGCAGGCGTGCACCGCGTGCGCCGACGCCTGCCTGTCCGAGGAGATGGTCGCCGAGCTGCGGAAGTGCGTCCGCACGAACCTGGACTGCGCCGACGTCTGCGCGGCGACCGGGCGGGTGCTGTCCCGGCACACCGGCTACGACGCGAACCTCACCCGCACCGTCCTCGAGGCGTGCGCCGCCGCCTGCCGGGCCTGCGGCGACGAGTGTGCGTCCCACGCGGAGATGCACGAGCACTGCCGCGTCTGTGCCGAGTCCTGCCGGCGCTGCGAGCAGGCCTGCCGCGACCTGGTCGCCACCCTCGGCTGACCGGACCGCGGGCGCATGGCAGCGTGTGCGCCCGTGGTGAGCGTCCTCTCGATCCAGTCGCACGTCGCCTACGGCCACGTCGGCAACTCCTCGGCCGTCTTCCCGCTGCAGCGCCTCGGCGTCGAGGTCTGGCCGGTGCACACCGTCCAGTTCTCCAACCACACCGGCTACGGCGCGTGGACCGGCCGGGTGTTCGACGGCCAGGCCATCGAGGAGGTCGTCGACGGCATCGCCGACCGCGGCGTGCTCGGCACCGCCGACGCGGTCCTGTCCGGCTACCTCGGCTCGGCCGACATCGGCCACGCCGTGGTCGGCACGGTCGGGCGGGTGCGCGCGGCCAACCCCGACGCCGTCTACGCCTGCGACCCGGTCATCGGCGACGTCGGCCGCGGCGTGTTCGTGCGGCCGGGCATCGAGGAGTTCATGCGCGAGGTCGCCGTCCCCGCGGCCGACGTCGTCACGCCCAACCACTACGAGCTCGACCTGCTCGCCCGGACGGCGACCCGCACCCTCGCCGAGGTGCAGGACGCCGTCGCCGCGGTGCAGGCGCTGGGCCCCCGGGTGGTGCTGACGACGTCGCTGGTCACCGACGACACCCCCGACGACGCCGTCGACCTGCTCGCCTCCGAGGGCGGCCGGCACTTCCGCGTGCGCACGCCGCGGCTGTCGGTGTCGGTCAACGGCGCCGGCGACGCGATCGCGGCGCTGTTCCTCGCGCACTGGCTGGACACCCGCTCGGCCGGCGAGGCGCTCGGCCGGGCCGCGGCCAGCGTCTGGGGGCTGCTGCGGCGCACCGAGGAGGCCGGCTCGCGGGAGATCCTGCTGGTCGCCGCCCAGGACGAGTTCGTCTCCCCGTCGCGCACCTTCCCCGTCGACGAGGTCTGAGGAAGGACCACCCTCCTCCTCACCCAGCGGGCGGGCGCGCGCCGACCTAGCGTCCCCCCGTGGACCTGTTCCGGACGAAGTCGGTGGAGGCCGTCCGCGCGGACGCCGGGAACGACGAGGGGGCGCCCGACCGCGGCGGGCACCTGCGCAAGCGGCTGTCCGCCCGGCACCTGGTCGGGTTCGGCATCGGCATCGTCATCGGCACCGGGATCTTCACGCTCACCGGCGTGACGGCGAAGAACAGCGCCGGCCCGGCGGTGGTGGTCTCCTTCGCCATCGCCGGCGTGGTCGCCCTGCTCGCGGCGGTCTGCTACGCCGAGCTGGCCTCGGCCGTGCCGACGGCGGGCAGCGCGTACACCTACACCTACGCCACGGTCGGCGAGGTCGTCGCGTGGATCATCGGCTGGGACCTGTTCCTCGAGTTCGCCCTGGGCGCGGCCGTGGTCGCCCGCGGCTGGTCGGGCTACGTCGGCAACCTGCTGGACCTGCCGCCGTCGATGTTCGGCGAGACCGCCACGGTGAACGTCGGCGCGGCGTTCATCGTCGTCGTCCTGACGCTCGTGGCGGTGCTGGGCATCCGCGAGTCGGCGCGGGTCACCGGCGTGCTCGTCGTCGTCAAGGTCGCCGTCTGCCTGTTCGTCATCCTGGCCGGGGTCTGGTTCGTCCGCGGCGCCAACCTCACCCCGTTCGTGCCGCCGTCGCAGCCGGCCGAGAGCGGCAGCGGGCTGGCCCGGCCGCTCATCGAGGTGCTCGCCGGCCTGGAGCCGGTCGCGTTCGGCGTCGGCGGGGTGCTCACCGCGGCGGCCGTCGTCTTCTTCGCCTACACCGGCTTCGAGGCGGTGGCCAACCTGTCGGAGGAGACCCGGCGCCCGGCGCGGGACGTGCCGCTCGGCCTGCTCGGCACCCTCGGGCTGGCCACCGCGCTCTACGTCGGCGTCGCGTTCGTCGTCGTCGGGATGGTCGAGTACACCGACATCGACGAGGGCGCGCCGATCGCCGACGCGTTCGACCAGGTGGGGCTGGGCTGGGCGTCGTCGCTGGTGTCGATCGCCGCGGTGGCCGGGCTGACCTCGGTGATCCTGGTCGACCTGATCACCATCGGCCGGATCGGGTTCGCCATGGGCCGCGACGGGCTGCTCCCGCCGGCGGTTGCCCGGGTCAGCCCGCGCACCGGCGTCCCGGCGCGGGTCACGCTGCTGTTCGCCGTCCTGGTGCTGGTGCTGGCGACGTTCGTGCCGCTCGGGACGCTGGCCGACCTGGTGAGCATCGGGACGCTGTTCGCCTTCCTGCTGGTGGCGGTCGCGGTGCCGGTGCTGCGCCGCACCCGCCCGCAGCTCGAGCGGCCGTTCCGGGTGCCGTTCTCCCCCGTGCTGCCGGTCGTCGCCGCGCTGGCCTGCCTCTACCTGATGCTCAACCTGAGCATCGAGACGTGGCTGCGGTTCCTGGCCTGGCTCGCGCTCGGGATGCTGGTGTACGTCGCCTACGGCTACCGGCACTCCCGGGTGCGCGCGGCCGCGCGGGAGCGGGCCGCCGGGCGGGTGTGAGGGCCGTTCGCCGCCGTGCCGGACACGCGTGCGGCGGGCGGCCGGGGCGAGCACGATGGGGGCATGACCCCTGAGGACCAGGCGCAGCAGGCCGCCGAGCGCGCGGAGGCGGCCGGCCGGCGCACCCGCGAGCTGGCCGACCGGCTGTTCCGCCTGAACTCGGGCCAGGTCCCGTCCGAGCACGACGTCCGGGCGGCGAAGGAGGCGGCCGAGGACTCCGCCGAGCGCGCGGAGGCGGCCCACCGCCGCTCCGCCGCGCGGCACGAGCACTCCTCCCAGCTGCACGAGCGCACGGCCCGGCTGCACGACG
Organism: Geodermatophilus sp. SYSU D01036; assembly: GCF_054050435.1. Lineage (NCBI taxonomy): Bacteria > Bacillati > Actinomycetota > Actinomycetes > Geodermatophilales > Geodermatophilaceae > Geodermatophilus > Geodermatophilus sp. SYSU D01036. The sequence continues at coordinate 6,262 of NZ_JBJGZJ010000010.1, forward strand.
ACGCCGCCGCCCGCGGGATCGGCGACGCCGCGGAGCACCGCCGCCGGGCGGCCCAGCACCGCGACGAGGCCGAGGAGGACCGGCGGCAGGCGGCCGCCGACGGCGCCGCGGCCCGGGAGGGCTCGCCGTGAACACCGGCCCGCTGCCGGACCGGCGCGTCGTCGACGACCTCGCCGAGCTCGCCGTCGCGCACGAGGAGCTGCGGGTCGCCGAGGAGGAACTGCGCGCGCAGCAGGAGGAGATCGCCCGGCTGGTCGCGCGCTTCGACGACGAGCGCCGGTGGCACGAGCACGTCGCCGCCGTCCTGCCCGTCGGCCTGTTCGTCACCGACGGCGCGGGCAAGCTGGTGGAGGTCAACCCGGAGCTGGCCAGGCTGGCCGGGGTCTCCGTGCCCCGGCTCGCCGGCAAGCCGCTGACCGTCTACCTCGAGCCCCGGGACGTGCCCGGCCTGCGGGCGGCGCTGCGCGCGCTCAGGTCGGGGCAGGTCGACGCGTACCGCGCCCCGGTCACCGTCCGCGGTCGCAGTGGCGCGAGCGCCGCGGGGCAGCTGTTCGGCGCGCCGGACGTGGTCGACCCGGACCCGCTGCGGGCGCGGATCCGCTGGGTCCTGGTCACCGACGACAGCGGCATCCCGCTCGGCCCGCCCGAGGTCCCCGGCGGCGCGCCCGCCGCCCGCGACGGGGAGGGCACGCCGGTCACCGTGGCCGAGGCGCTCACCCAGCTGACCCGGCTGGCCGGCACCGACGGCGACCGCCGGCAGCTGCTCGGCCGGATGGCGGCGCTCACCCAGAGCGCCGTCCCGGCGGCCAACTGGGTGAGCATCACCATCGGCTCCCCCACGGCGCCGCGGTTCCTCGGCAGCGACTCCACGGTCGCCCAGGAGGCCGACGGCCGGCAGATGCGCGCCGAGCAGGGCCCGTGCCTGGACGCCGCCGCCACCGGCGAGGTCGTCGTCACCGGCGACCTGCGCACCGACCCCCGGTGGCCGGCGCTGGCCCGGCTGGCCGCGGTCGGCCCGGTGCGCAGCGTCCTCGCGGTGCCGATGGCACTGACGGGCGAGCCGACCGGCGTGCTCAACGTCTACTCGTCCCGGGCCGACGCCTTCGGGCCCGCGGACCGGCGGATCGCCGAGCTGGTCGCGGTGGCGCTCGCGGCCGTGCTGCAGGAGGTCGGCGAGCGGGAGTCGCTGCACCGGCTCACCGCCAACCTCGAGCAGGCGCTGTCCACGCGGGCGGTGATCGACCAGGCCAAGGGCGTGCTCATGGGCCGGCTCGGCGTCGACGCCGACGACGCGTTCGCCCGGCTGGTCACCCTGAGCAACCGGCTCAACGTCAAGGTCCGCGACCTCGCCCAGCTCGTGGTCGAGGGGCACGCCGACGAGGTGATCGCCGCCGCCCGGTGATCAGTCGACGGGGTCCATGAGGACGACGGCGCCGCCGCCCTGCCCGGCGCGGGGCGCGAAGGCGCTCACCGTCACCCGGACCTGCACCGGCCGCCCCCGCCGGTTGACCGCGCGCAGCTCGACGGTCTCGTGCGAGGGCTCCTCACCGGCCACCTGTCGGCGCAGCAGCGGGTGGAGGTCCGACACCGGCAGCCCGATGTCCAGGTTGAGCAGGTACTGGCCGCTGACCTCGTCCTGGCGCAGGCCCCACAGGTCCTCGGCCGCGGAGTTCCACGCCAGCACCCGCAGGTCCCGGTCCACGACGACGACGCCGGCGCGGAAGCTGGAGAGCACGCCGGTCATGAACTCGTTGAGCGTGGCGACCTCGTCGGTGCTGACGCGCAGCTCCTCGTTGGTCGTGTGGAGCTCGTCGTTCATCGACTGGAGCTCCTCGTTCATCGTCTCGAGCTCCTCGTTGGTGGACTGGAGCTCCTCGTTGGTGGTCTCCAGCTCCTCGACCGTCGACTGGAGCTCCTCATTGGTGGTCTCCAGCTCCTCGTTGGTCGACTGCAGCTCCTCGTAGGCCGTCTCCAGCTGCCGGTTGGCGTACTCCAGCTCCCGCTGCAGCCGCCGGTAGGGGGTGACGTCCTCGAACACGACCGTGACGCCGAGCGGGGTGCCGTCCTCGCGGGACAGGGGCAGCACCTGGACGTCGAAGACGAGGGCCTCCGTGCCCGCCTGGTGCCGCTCCACGCCGCGCAGCCACACGGCGCGCCGGCCGCTCACCGCCTCGGCGATCGCGCCGCGCAGCTCGACCGGGCGGTAGGACACCTCGAGGTCCTGGAACGGCCGGCCGACGTCACGCTCGTCGACGTGGAACAGCCGCTGGGCGTGGTGGTTGACCAGGGCCAGCCGGCCGTCGGCGTCGAGGACCAGCTGCGCCCCCGGGGAGGAGAGCATCGCCTGGCGCCGGAGCCGGGACAGGTCGCCCAGGCCGCCGTCGAACTCGCTGCGCGGGACGGCCGGGACCGCCCGCCGCTCGGGCTGCCCCCCGCCGTCGCGCTTCCGGAAGAACCGGCGGGTGAGGTCGACCGGGACGAACAGCTGCGCGTGCGAGAGCAGCATCTCGGCCTTGCCGAGGAAGAGCAGCCCGTGCGGGGCGAGCGCGAAGTGCAGCCGGCCGAGGATGCGGTTCTGCGTCTCCGCGTTGAAGTACATGAGCGTGTTGCGGCACAGCAGCAGGTCCACGTGCGAGATGGGCGCGTCCTGCACGAGGTCGTTGCGGCCGAAGATGACCGAGCGCCGCAGGTCCTTGCGGAAGGCGAACCGGGTGCCCTCCTGGGTGAAGTACCGCTCCACCTGCTCGGGGGTCAGGCCCGCCATCTCGCGCTCGGTGAACAGCGCCTGGCGGGCCTGGGCCAGCGCCTCCTCGTCGACGTCGGTGGCGTAGATCTTCACCCGCTCGCGGAACTCGTCGACGCCGAGCGTCTCGGCCAGCAGGATCGCCAGGCTGTACGCCTCCTGCCCGGACGCGGAGCCCGCGCTCCACACCCGGATCCGCGGTCCGGCGGCGGCCAGCAGGTCCGGCAGCAGCCGGTCGCGCAGGTGGTCCCAGGCCGGGCGGTCGCGGAAGAAGCTGGTGACGTTGATGAGGATCGTGTTGAACAGCGGCGCGAACTCGTCGGGGTGGACCTCGAGGAAGTCCCGGTACTCGGCGACCGAGGTCGTGCCGACCTCGGCCATGCGCCGGCGCACCCGGCGGACCAGGCTGGGCCGCTTGTAGCCGGTGAAGTCGAAGCCGCGCCGCTCGCGCAGGTACACCAGCAGCGACTCGAAGTCGGGGTCCAGGCCCGCGGCGGCGTCGCTGAAGGCGTCGGCCCCGCCGTCGTCGGGCTCGGCGTCGTCGGCCAGCAGGTCGTCGTCCTCCGCCGGGTCCCCGGCGGGCAGGTCGTCGGTCGTCACGTCGCCTTTGCCCGGGTCGGGGGTCGTTCCGTCGTCGCTCACCGGGTCCTGGTCCCGCCGTCTCTCGTCGGCCACGGATCAGGCCTCCGCCGCGCCCTCGGCGGGGTCGCCGAGCCTGTCGTCGACCTGGTCCGGGAGACCCTCGCCGTTGAGCGCACCGCGTTCGAGGAGGTCCCGCAGCAGCGAGGCGGCCCCGAGCGCCTCGTCGTGCCGGCGCCGGAAGGCGAGCGCGCTGTGCCGGTGCCCGCTGTCCTCCGCGCGCAGGCCCATGCGCAGGCTGAGCGCCGCCCGCTCCTCCAGGCCGCGCAGCGCCATCCACAGCGCGCCCTCCAGCGCCTCCGCCTGCTCGGCGGCCAGCGCCTCGGGCGACCAGGCGTGGCCGACGCGGCACCGGTACCGCTCCAAGCCGCCCTCGCTGATCGAGAACAGGGCGCCGTGGCAGCTGGGGCAGCCGAAGCCCGACGGCGTCCCCGGCCGCGTGTCCTCCTCCATCGCCTCGCCGTCGAGTCGGGCCATGTCCGTCTCCGTCGTCATGAGGTGGGTGGGTGCCGGGGCGACGGCGTCGACCTCCTCGCGCACCAGCCGGTCCAGCAGCTTCGGCAGCTCGGCGAGCCCGGCGACGTGGTCGGCCCCGCCGACCTCCACCGCGTGCAGCGGCATGCTCGGGTAGAGCGCCTCCTCCGGGTCCTGCGCGATGGCCGCCCCGCCCCGGGCGCGGACGGCGATCGTGCCCGCGGTGCCGTCGTCGAGCGCGCCGGACAGGACGACCGAGACCACCCGGGGGCCGTGGGCGCGGGCGGCCGAGCGGAACAGGACGTCGACCGCCGGCCGGAGGCCGTTCTCGCGCGGTCCCCGCGACAGCTGCAGGCGGCCGTCGGCCACCATCAGGTGCCGGTCGGGCACCGCGACGACGACCGTGCCGGGCTCCAGCCGCATCCCGTCCTGGGCCGCGGACACCGGCAGCGCCGACACCCGCCCGAGGATGGCCGGCAGGGCGCTGCGGCCGCTGGAGGGCATGTGCAGCACCACCAGGACCGCGGCGGGCAGGTCCCTGGGGAGGCCGGCGAGCAGGTCGCGCAGCGCCTCGACACCGCCGGCCGAGGCGCCGATCACCACCAGGTCCCGGTGCATCCGGCACCGCCTCCTCCCGTGCTGGGCGCGCTCCCGGCTCACAGGGGCGTCACCGGAACGGTAGTTGCCTCCTGGTCGGCTGACCGCGTGGCGTGCGCGGGTCGACCGCGAGGATGTCGCCATGGACCTCAACGCCGACCTCGGGGAGTCCTTCGGTGCGTGGACCCTCGGCGACGACGCCGCGATGCTGCAGGTGGTGACCAGTGCGAACGTCGCCTGCGGGTTCCACGCCGGGGACCCGCTGACCCTGCGGCGGGTGTGCGCGCAGGCCGCCGACGCCGACGTCGCGATCGGCGCGCAGGTGTCCTACCGGGACCTCGCCGGCTTCGGCCGCCGGTTCCTCGACGCCGCGCCCGACGAGCTCGCCGCCGACGTGCTCTACCAGCTCGGCGCGCTCGACGGCCTGGCGCGGGCGGCGGGGACGCGGGTGCGCTACGTCAAGCCGCACGGGGCGCTGTACAACGCGATCGTGGCGCACGAGGAGCAGGCCGCGGCCGTGGTGTCCGCCGTCGCGGCGTACGACCGGTCCCTGCCCGTGCTGGGGCTGCCCGGCTCGGCGTTCCTGCGGCTGGCCGGCGAGGCGGGGCTGCCCACGGTGGCCGAGGCGTTCGCCGACCGCGCCTACACCCCGGCGGGCACGCTGGTCCCCCGCCGGCAGCCGGGCGCGGTGCTCACCGACGCCGGCGAGATCGCCCGTCGGTGCGTGGCGATGGCCGCCGGGGAGCCGGTGACCGACGCCGAAGGCGGCACGCTGGTGCTGGCGCCGGACTCGATCTGCGTGCACGGCGACACCCCCGGCGCGGTGGCGATCGCCCGGGAGGTCCGCGCCGCGCTCACGGCCGCCGGCGTCGCGCTGGCGCCGTTCGCCTGATGCGCGTCCTGCCGAGCGGGTCGGCCGCGCTGCTGGTCGAGCTCGACGACCTCGACGCCGTCCTCGGGTTCTCCGCCGCGCTGCGCGACCGGGCGCTGCCGGGCGTCGTCGACGTCGTCCCGGCCGCGCGGACGGTGCTGGTCGTGGCCGACGGGGACCTCGCCGACGTGCGGGCCGCGCTGGAGCGGCTGCCGTGGCGGCCGGGCCGGGCGGACACCGGCGAGCGGGTCGAGCTGCCGGTCCGCTACGACGGCGCCGACCTCGCCGACGTCGCGGAGCTGCTGGGCACCGACCCCGACGGCGTCGTCGCGGCGCACAGCGGGCGGGAGTGGACCGTGGCGTTCTGCGGGTTCTCCCCCGGCTTCGGCTACTGCGTCCCCGACGCCGACCCCTGGGACGTGCCCCGGCTAGCCACCCCGCGCACCCGGGTGCCGGCCGGGTCGGTGGGCCTGGCCGGCGGGTTCACCGGGGTCTACCCGAGCGCGTCGCCGGGCGGGTGGCGGCTGGTCGGGCGCACCGACGTCCCGGTGTTCGACCTGGCCCGCGACCCGGCCGCGCTGCTGCGCCCGGGCGTGCGGGTGCGGTTCGTGCCGTGCTGACCGTGCTGTCCCCCGGCCCGCTGACCACGGTGCAGGACCGCGGGCGCCCGGGGCTCGGTGGGATCGGCGTGGGCCGGTCGGGGGCGGCGGACCGCGCGGCGGCCGCGCTGGCGAACCGGCTGGTGGGCAACGACCCCGCGGCCGCGGTGCTGGAGGCGACCCTCGGCGGGCTGGCGGTGCGCGCCGGGGCCGACCTGCTCGTGGTCACCACGGGCGCGCGGTGCCCGGGGTCGCCGGTGCACGCCGCACCCGGCCTGCTCCGAGCCGGGGCGACGCTGGCGCTCGGGGCGCCGGCCGCGGGGCTGCGCACCTACGTCGCCGTCCGCGGCGGGATCGCCGTCCCGCCGGTGCTGGGCTCGCGGTCGACCGACGTGCTCTCCGGCCTGGGCCCGGCGCCGCTGCGGGCCGGGGACGTCCTGCCGGTCGGCGACGCCGCCGGCCCGCTGCCCGGCGTCGACGTGGCGCCGGTCGCCGACCCGCCCGCCGGGGAGGTGACCGTGCGGCTGCTGCCCGGCCCGCGCGCCGACTGGCTGAGCTCCTCGGCCCGGGACGCGCTGGCGTCGGCCGCCTGGACGGTCACGGCGGAGAGCAACCGGGTGGGGCTGCGGCTGGCCGGCCCACGGCTGGACCGCGCGGTCGAGGGCGAGCTCGCCAGCGAGGGGCTGGTCCGCGGCGCGGTGCAGGTGCCGCCGTCGGGGCAGCCGGTGCTGTTCCTCGCCGACGCGCCGGTGACCGGCGGCTACCCGGTGGCCGGCTACGTCGCCGACGACGACGTCGACCGCTGCGCGCAGCTGCGCCCCGGGCAGGTGCTGCGGCTCCGCCCCTAGTCGCGCAGCAGCGTGACGTCGACGGCGAGGGTGCGGAACGGGTTGGGCAGGCCGAGCGCGGCGGCGCGCTCCGGGTCGTCGACCTCGGGCACGTCCCGGACGAGGCTCTCCTTGACCCCGAACACCGCGTCGGAGTCGAGGTAGGGCGAGTCGGCGACGAACACGTGCGTGGTCACCGGCCGGTACCCGGGGGCCGCGGCGATGACGTGCAGGTGCGCGGGGCGGTTGGGGTGCCGGCCGGTGGCGGCGAGCAGCTGCCCGACCGGGCCGTCGTCGGGGATGGGGTACCAGCGCGGGACGACCGAGCGGAACCAGAAGCGGCCGTCGTCGTCGGCGGTGAACAGCCCGCGCAGGTTGCCCGGCGGCTGCACGTCCGGCTGCTGGACGTCGTAGAAGCCGTCCGCGTTGGCCTGCCAGACGTCGACGGTGGCGCCGGCCAGCGGCTCGCCGTCCGGGCCGGTGACCCGCCCGGACACCAGGCACGGGGTGCCCTTGCCGTCGAGGGCGATGTCGTCGCCGAGCCGCCGCTCCGGCGACGCGACCTGGTGGAAGGGGCCGAGCACGGTGGACTCGGTGCCGGTGCCGCCGCTGCGGTGGTTGATCGTCTCCACCAGCATCGAGACGCCGAGGACGTCGGAGAGCAGCACGAACTCCTGCCGCACGGCGTCGCTGGTGTGCCCGGTGCGGGTGAGGAAGTCGATCGCCGCGGCCCACTCCGCCTCGGTGAGCTCGACGTCCTTGACGAAGGCGTGCAGGTGACGGACCAGCGACGTCACCACCTGCCGCAGCCGGGGGTCCAGGGTGCCCGCGAAGCTGGCGGCGACGACGTCGGCCGAGCGCTCCTCGCTGAACAGCTCGTGCATGCGGGCCACTCTCCCGGGGCCGTGCACCTCCGCGGAAGTGCACGGCCCCGGGCGCTCAGAACGGGTAGGCGGGCAGGTCGCCGCGCACGGTGACCCACTGGGTCTCGGTGAACGCCTCGATGTTGGCCTGCGGGCCGCCGTGCCGGGAGCCGGTGCCGGACGCCCCGACGCCGCCGAACGGGGCGACCGCCTCGTCGTTGACCGTCTGGTCGTTGATGTGCACCAGGCCGGACGGGATGCGCTCGGCCAGCTCCAGGCCGGCGTAGACGTCGCGGGTGAGGATGCCCAGGCTCAGGCCGTACTCGGTGCCCGCGGCGAGGGAGGCGACCTCGTCGAGGCTGGAGAACGGCGTCACCGGCGCCACCGGACCGAAGATCTCCTCCTGGTAAGCCGGGTGGTCGATGGCGACGCCGCCGAGGACGGTCGGCCGGTAGAACAGCCCCTCGTAGGTGCCGCCGGTGCGCACCGTGGCGCCCTGGTCGACGCTCGCGGTGACCAACCCGTGCACGCGGTCGCGCTGACCGGCGTCGATGAGCGGGCCGAGCGCGACCTGCTCGCGGAACGGGTCGCCGACCGGCAGCTTCTCGACCTTCTCGGTGAGGACGGCGGTGTACTCCTCGGCGATCGACTCGTGCACCAGGTGCCGGCTGGTGGCCATGCAGATCTGGCCCTGGTGGCTGAACGTGCCCCACGCGCCGACGCTGGCGGCGGCGGTGACGTCGACGTCGGGCAGCACGATCAGCGCGGAGTTGCCGCCCAGCTCGAGGTGCGCACGCTTGAGGTGCTGCCCCGCGAGCGCGCCCACGATCCGGCCGGCCCTCGTGGAGCCGGTGAAGGCGATGACCCGCACCTGCGGCGCGGTGACCAGCGCCTCGCCGACGTCGGCCCCGCCGGGGAGCACCTGGAAGACGCCGGCCGGCAGCCCGGCCTCCTCGAAGACGCGGGCGAACACGGCGCCGCCGGAGACGGCGGTGCGCGGGTCGGGCTTGAGGACGACGGCGTTGCCGAGCGCCAGCGCCGGGGCGATCGCGCGGATCGCGAGGATGGTCGGCACGTTGAACGGCGCGATGACGCCGACGACGCCGGCCGGGACGCGGCGGGCGAAGCTCAGCCGCGGCGCGCCGGTGCGCAGCAGCTCCCCGTAGGGGTGGCTGGGCAGCGCGGAGGCCTCGTAGCACTCCTGGGCGCTGGTGTGTACCTGGAAGTCGCCGAACGGCTGGATCGCGCCGGACTCGCGGGCCAGCCAGCCCTTGATCTCGTCGGCGTTGTCCTCGAGCACCTGGCCGGCCCGGCGCAGCACCCGCGCGCGCTCCTCGAACGGGGCGGCCGCCCACGCCCGCTGGGCTTCCGCCGCCCGCTCGGCCGCCGCGTGGACGTCCTCGGGGGTCGCCTTCCCGACCGGCGCGATGACGTCGCCGGTGGCCGGCTCCACCGCGTCGTAGGTGCCGCCGGACCCGTCGGTCCAGGCGCCGGTCCACACCTTGCCCTGCCACGCGCCGTCGTCCAGGAGTGCCACGTCGTCCCTCTCCTCGTCCTGCTGTTGGTCCTGCTGTTGGTCCCGCTGTTCCCCGTGCGTCTGCGATCCTCGCGGAGGCGTCCCGTGGCCGCCGCGCAAGGGGTCGGCGAGGTCTGTGGACGAGTCGCTGACCTGGGGATTCACCCTGCACGAGGCTCGTGGATCCACTAGACTTCGATCATGTGTTCGAGTGGCTGGCCGGCGGGGACGTCCTCGACGACGTCGCCGCGCTGGTCGCCGAGCGCAACCGGAGCGACGCCCGGCTGGCCCGCGCGGTGCGGTCCGCGGAGCTGTCCCAGGCTCCCGAGCGGGACGGGCTGAGATCGATGTCCTCGTGGCTGCGCGGGCACTGCCGGCCCTCGCCGGCGGAGGCCGCCCGGCTGGTGCGCAACGGCCGGGCACTGGAGCACCTCCCGGCGCTGGCCGAAGCCCACGACGCCGGTCTGGTGTCCGCCGAGCAGGTCGCGGTCGCGGCGAAGGCGGTGACCCCCGAGCGGCTGGCCTCGGCCGCCGACCAGGGCGTGGACCCGGCCGTGATCGACGCGGTCCTCACCGGGGTCGCGGTCGAGCGCGCGCCCGCCGACCTGGTGCAGGTGGTGCAGCACTACTGCACCGACCTCGACCCCGACGGGCCCGAGCCCGACCCGACCGAGGGGCGGTCGTTGACGCTGTCCCGGCACGCCGACGGCTCGCTGTCCGGCCGGTTCCACCTCGATGCCCTCGCCGCGGGCGCGGCGCCGGTGCTGCGCGGCACCCGGCCCCAGGTGATCGCCACGATCGCCCTGGAGGACCCGGCCACCGGCCACGGCAGCGGGCAGCTCGGATCCGGGGCGGTGATCTCCGCGGCCAAGGCCCGCTGGCTGGCGTGCGACGCCAGCATCGCCCGGGTCGTGTTCGGCCCCGACGGCACCCCGCTCGACCTCGGCCGGGCCAAGCGGCTGGCCGACCGCCACCTACGCCGGGCCGTGGAGCTGCGCGACGGCGGGTGCGTGTTCACCGGCTGCGACGCCCCTATTCGGTGGGCCGACGTGCACCACCTGGTCCACTGGATCGACGGCGGCGAGACCTCACTCGAGAACTCGGCGCTGCTGTGCGAGCGGCACCACGCCAAGGTCCACCACGGCTTCCGGGGCGAACGACAACCGACCGGCACCTGGCGCACCTACCGGCCCGACGGCACCGAGATCACCACCCCGGCGCCACTCCTCACCCCAGCCGCCTGAACCGCACCCCACCCCATCGCCGTGGGCCGGCGCGCCCCCGACGTGCGCTGGGTCAGGCCTCCGACCAGACGCCGAGCTGGTTTCCGCTCGGGTCGGTGAAGGAGAACCGGCGCCCGCCCGGGAATGCGTACGGGCCGTCGACGACGCGGCCGCCGGCGCTCGTCACGGCGTCCACGGAGGCGTCCAGGTCGGCGGAGTAGAGCAGCACGAGCGGGCCGCCGGGACGGACCTCGTCGTCCAGGCGCAGGCCGCCCACCTCCGCCGCCGGGTCGCCCGGGTCCTGGATCCCGGCGTAGCCGGGGCCGTAGTCGGTGAACCGCCAGCCGAAGGCGTCGGCGTAGAACCGCCGGGCGCGGTCGAGGTCGGTCACGGCGAGCTCGACGTAGTCGATGGCGTGGTGCCGGTGCTGTGACGAGAAGTCGGCCATGCGCGGCAGACTGCACCCGGGCAGTGACGGGACAGGGCGCCACCGAAGGCGGGCGGCGACCGGGGCGCTCCTCCCCGTGACGGCTCACCGCGCCCGTCGAACGCGTCCGCGGCACGTCCCCGAACGGCCCGGGACCGCCCCGATCCCTACCTACCGTTCTGCTCATGAGGGCCGTGGGAGTGCAGGCGGGAGGGGCGTACCTGGACGGGATCCGGAGCCGGCTGCTGCTCGCGGTCCTCGTCGGCCTGGGTGCCGCGCTGTTCCACTACTGGCTGGACGACGAGGTGACCGCGACGGTCCTCGTCGGGCTCGTCACCGTCGCCGCGATCGCGCTCACGCCCAGTCCCGCGGAGCCCGCCGGGCGGGACTGAGGCCCGGGTCAGCCGGCGCGCATCTCCTGGAGGATCGGGCCGGCGACCTTGAAGGCGTGGTTGGCGGCCGGGACGCCGGCGTAGACGGCGGCGTGCTGGATGACCTCGGCGACCTGGTCCTCGGTCAGGCCGTTGTGCACCGCCGCGCGCACGTGCAGCGCGAACTCGTCCCAGTGCCGCAGCGCGATGCAGATCGACAGCGTGGCGATGCTGCGCTCGCGCCGCTCGAGGCCCGGGCGCTGCCAGACGTCGCCCCACGCCACCCGGGTGATGAAGTCCTGGAACCCGGCGGTGAACGGCGTCGTGTTCGCCACCGCCCGGTCCACCCACGCGTCGCCGAGCACCTCGCGCCGGGTGCGCATCCCGGCGTCCCGGCGGGCGTCGTCCGAGTCGAGCGGCGCCCCGCTCACGCGTGCCCCCCGGCGGCGTCGAGGTGGCCGAGGAGCGCGCCGGTGACCTCCAGCGGCTGCTCCAGATTGGGCAGGTGCGCGCCCGGGCTCACCGACAGCAGCGAGGCGCCGGCGATCCCGTCGGCGATCAGCCGCTGGTGCGGCGGCGGCAGCGCCGGGTCCTCCGCGCCGGACACGACCAGCGTGGGCGCGGTGATCCGCGCGAGGTCCTCGCGGGCGTCGAAGTGCCCGACCGCCTCGCAGCAGCTGGCGTACCCCTCGTCGTCGGCGCCGGCGATCATCGCCTCCAGCCGCGCCACGAGGTCCGGGTGCTGCGCGGCGTAACCCGGGGTCAGCCAGCGGCCCACGATCGCCGGCGCGAGCGGCGCCGTCCCGCCCGAGCGGGCCTGCACCGCCCTGTCGAGGAAGCCCTGCGGCTCCGGCTTCGCCGAGGTGCACAGCAGCGCCAGCCGGCCCACCCGCTCGGGCTCGCGCGCGGCCAGCCGCATCGCCGTCATCCCGCCCAGCGACAGCCCCACCACGTGCGCGCGCCGCACCCCCAGCCGGTCCAGCAGCGCGACGACGTCGTCGGCCAGGTCGTCGACCGTGTACGGCCCGGCCGGCGCGGGCGACTCGCCGTGCCCGCGGGTGTCGTAGGTGACCACGCGGTACCGCTCGGCCAGCGCCGGCACCTGCGGGTCCCACATCCCCCGGGTGGCGCCCAGCGAGTTGGACAGGACGACGACCGGCGCGTCGGCCGGCCCGTCCTCGGTGTAGCTGACCTCGACCGCGGTCACGGTGCCCCTTCCACCAGCTGCTCGTGCTCGGCCAGCGCGGCGTCCACCTGCGCGCCGGCCTCCCCCACGTCCGGCGTGGCCGCGGCCAGCACCGCGGCGACGTCGACGTCGGTCCGGGTGGCCACCACCTCGGCCAGCGTCCGGCCCGTCTCGCGGGCGTGCCGCGCGGCCTCCGCGGCCGCGTCGTGCGCCGCGCCCCGCCCCAGCGACGGCGTCAGCGCCTCGGCCAGCGCGCCGGCCAGCGACCCCTCGCCGGCCTCGGACACGGCCTCGGCCATCCGGCCGACGTCGGGCCGCAGCCCGCGCAGGCTCTCCGCCAGCCAGGATGCGGCCGACCCCACGGTGACCAGCAGGTCGGTCAGCGTCGGCCACTCGCTGTGCCACGCGCCGGCGGCCCGCTCGTGCTCCTGCTCCATCGCGCCCAGCAGCGTCGCCACCAGGCCCGGGGCCCGCCGCGCGCACGCCCGCGCCGAGATCGCCGCCACCGGGTTGCGCTTGTGCGGCATCGCCGAGGACCCGCCGCGCCCCTCGCCGGCCTCGGCGACCTCGGCCACCTCCGACTGGGCCAGCAGCAACACGTCCACGGCGACCGTCGCCACCACGCCCGCGGCCGCACCGAGCGCCCCGCCGAGGTCGGCCACCGGCAGCCGCGTGGTGAACCACGGGACGGCGGGCGCGACCAACCCCAACTCCTCCGCCAGCGCCGCCCGCACCGTCACCCCGGCACCGCGCGACGCCGCGAGCGTCCCGACCGCGCCGCCGTACTGCACCGGCAGCGAGGCGACCACCTCGGCCAGCCGCAGCCGCGCGCCGTCCAGCCCGGCGAGCCAGATGGCGGCCTTGAGCCCGAACGTCGTCGGCAGCGCCTGCTGCATCAGCGTGCGGCCGACGACCACGTCGTCGCGGTGCGCCCGCGCCAGCGCCGCGCACGAGTCGGCCGCCGCGGCCAGGTCGGCGTCCAGCGCCGCCACCGCCCGCCGGGCGAGCAGCAGCAGCGCGGTGTCCAGCACGTCCTGGCTGGTGGCGCCCACGTGCACGGCGACGGCGTCGCGCTCCCCCACCGCGGCCTGCAGCGCCCGCACCAGCGGCGGCACCGGGTTGCCGGCGTCCGCGGCGTGCGCGACGACGGCCGCGAGGTCCAGCCGCGAGGGGTCGGCGCAGGCGGCGGTCACCGCGTCGGCCGCCGTCGCGGGCACCAGGCCCGCCGCGGCGGCGGCGCGGGCGAGGGCGGCCTCGACCTCCAGCAGCGCGCGGAACCAGGCGTCGTCGGACACGGCCGCCGCCGTCCCGCCCCGGGCGAAGGTGCCGGCGAACAGACCTGTCACGACGTCCTTCCTACCGGCGGCCAGCAGACCGAGCCCGCTCAGACGGCGAAGAAGACCGTCTCGCGGTCCCCCTGCAGGTGCACGTCGAAGCGGTAGCCGTCCTCGGCGGGCTGCGCGAGCAGCGTGGCCCGGCGGTCCTCCGGCAGCGCGGCCAGCACCGGGTCCGCCGCGTTGGCCTCGGCCTCGTCGGCGAAGTAGATCCGGGTGACGACGCGGTCGAGCAGGCCGCGGGCGAACACCGAGACGTCGACGTGCGGCGCCTGCAGGCCGCCCTCGCCGTCGGGCACCCGGCCCGGCTTGAGGGTGAACACCGCGAACTCGCCGGACCGGGTCTGCGCGCGGGCGTACCCGCGGAAGCCGGGGTACGTCGAGGGCCCGCGCGGGTCCTCGGGCGAGGCGAAGCGGCCGTCGGGGTCGGCCTGCCAGGTCTCGACCATCGCGTCGGGGACGACGTCGCCGGCGCCGTCGAACACCCGGCCGCGGATCCAGAAGCCGCCCGGGGTGCCCTCGGCGGCGGCCCACTCGCCGTCCGGCCAGGTCAGGCCGATCGCGAGGTAGGGCCCGACGGTGGCGCTGGGGGTGGTGCCCAGCCGGAGGGGCCCGGTGAGGAAGCCGGTGCCGCGCTGCCCGGAGCGGGGCTGGAAGGGGACGGCCGGGTCCGGCGGGACGTCCAGCGGGTTCGCGCTCACGCCACGTCTCCGTCGTCGTCGGTCTCGAACGGCGTCTGCTCGGTGCCGCGCAGCACGATGTCCCACTCGAAGGCCAGCGCCCAGTTGTCCTGGGTGCGGTCGAGGGAGTACCGGCTGACCGCCCGGTGCCGGGCCGCCGGCGGGATCGCGTTGAAGATCGGGTCCTGGCCGAACAGCGGGTCGTCCGGGAAGTACATCTGGGTGACCAGGCGCTGGGTGAACGCCCGGCCGAACAGGCTGAAGTGGATGTGCGCCGGCCGCCAGGCGTTGTGGTGGTTGCCCCACGGGTAGGCCCCGGGCTTGATCGTCATGAACTCGTAGCGGCCGAGACCGTCGGTGACCACCCGGCCCAGCCCGTCGAAGTGCGGGTCGAGCGGCGCGGGCCAGTTGTCGGCGACGTGCCGGTAGCGGCCGGCCGCGTTGGCCTGCCACACCTCGACCAGCGCGTCGGGCACCGGGCGGCCGTCGCTGTCCAGCACCCGCCCGTACACCAGGATCCGCTGGCCGATGGCCTCGCCACCGTTGCGCAGCGTCAGGTCGGCGTCCGACGGCAGCACCCGGTCCTCGCCGAGCACCGGGCCGGTGACCTCGGTGAGCCGGTGCGGCAGGTCCACGGGGGTGCGCAGCGGCGCGCGCAGCGCGGTGCTCCGGTAGTCCGGGAAGCCGACGGGCGTCCGCGTCCCGTCGGGTTCGCGCAGGTACCGCGGCAGGACGAGCCTGCCCTCCGACGTGGTCCCGGTCATACCGGGAACGTACGTCCGGGCGGCGACGGCGGGCGAGTGCCGGGTCCCGCCCAGCGGAAGGCGGCCGGCCGGTCAGCGGGCCGCGGACGACGCCGCGAGCGAGGCCAGGTGGGCGTGTACCAGCGTCACCGCGAGCGCGCCCTCCCCGACCGCCGAGGCCACCCGCTTGACCGAGCCCTGCCGCACGTCGCCGGCGGCGAAGACGCCCGGCGTGCTCGTCTCCAGCAGCGCCGGCGGCCGGTCCAGCGGCCAGGCCGGCGTGACGTCCTCACCGGTCAGCAGCGCCGCCCCGGTGAGCAGGAAGCCCCAGCGGTCGCGGGCCAGCGTCCCGGCCAGCCAGTCGGTGCGCGGCTCGCTGCCGATCATCACGAACAGCATCCCCGGCTCCTCGGTCTCCGCGCCGGTGTCCAGGTCGCGCAGGACCACGGTCTCCAGGACGTCGCTGCCGCGGCCGCCGGCCACCTGCACCCGGTACCGGACGTCGACCCGCGGCAGCGCCTCCAGCTCGCGGATGAGGTAGTCCGACATCGTCTCGGCGAGCGAGTGCCGGCGGACCAGCACGGTCACCCGCTCGGCGTAGCGGGAGAGGTACACCGCGGCCTGCCCGGCCGAGTTGCCGCCGCCGACGACGAACACGTGCCGCCCGGCCATCGCCGGCGCCTCGCTGACCGCGGCCCCGTAGAAGACGCCGCGGCCGGTGAACGCCTCGAGCTCCGGGACGCCGACCCGCCGCCAGGCCGCGCCGGTCGCGATGACCACGCTGCGCGCCCGCACCGCCGTCCCGTCGTGCAGCGTGACCCGGTGCAGCCCGTCCTCGGTGCGCAGGGACGCGGCGGTGCGCATGAAGGAGAACGTCGTGCCGAACGCCCAGGCCTGCAGGTAGGCGGAGAACGCCAGCCGGCTGCCGCTCACCCCGGTGGGGAAGCCGAGGTAGTTGCGGATCAGCGAGCTGGTGCCCGCCTGCCCGCCGACCGCCTCGCACTCCAGGTGCAGGGTGTCCAGGCCCTCGGAGGCGGCGTACACGCTCGCGCCCAGGCCCGCGGGCCCGGCGCCGACGATCGCGACGTCGTGGACGGCGTCGGGGTCCAGGGGGTCGAACAGGCCGAACGCCTCGGCCACCTCGAGGTCGGTCGGCGCCTCGAGCACGGTCTGCTCGGGCCGGAACCGGACGACGACGACCGGCAGCCGCGGCTGCTCCAGCTCCAGGTCGGCGAGCATCGCGCGGCCCTCGGGCGAGCCGGCCTCGTAGACACCCAGCGGGATGCGGTTGCGGGTCATCTGGTCGCGCAGGTGCTGGGCGTGCGGGTCCCACCGGTGCCCGATGATCCGCACCGCCTCGAAGCCGCCGCCACGCCGCGAGGACCACTCGTCGAGGATCTCGGTCACCGAGCGGTGGAACTCCTCGTCGGGGCAGCCCTGCGGGGCGTACACCCAGCGGTCGAGCTGGCCGACGGTGATCGCCTCGAAGATCGGCCGGGCGGTCTCGAACGCGCCCCACCGGACCAGGGCCACGGCGATCGCGCCGGGGTGCCGCGCGTGGCAGGCGCGCAGCACCTCCAGGCCGTCGGGGTCGTCCTCCCCGAGGCCGCCGAGGAGCACGGCCACCGCCGGGTCGCCCGCCGCGGACAGCGCGGCGTCCAGCTCGCCCGGGTCGGTCCCGGAGACGACGCGGTAGTCGCTGCCGTAGCGGCGCTCGAGCTCCCGGGTGGTCGAGGTGCGCAGGCCGGCGTCCCGGGCGACGACGGCCAGGGCGGTGCCGGTCACGACGCCGCTCCGGACGGGCGGGCGGGGGCGGGGGCGGGGGCACCGTGCACTGGGCTCTC
The DNA here is from genome assembly GCF_054050435.1 of Geodermatophilus sp. SYSU D01036. Lineage (NCBI taxonomy): Bacteria > Bacillati > Actinomycetota > Actinomycetes > Geodermatophilales > Geodermatophilaceae > Geodermatophilus > Geodermatophilus sp. SYSU D01036. Next base: position 23,199 of record NZ_JBJGZJ010000010.1, read on the forward strand.
CGGGTGCGCGCATCCCCCGTGCGGACCGTGGGCGCGGCCATGCAACCACTCCCCCGGGCCCGCTGTCACCGGGTTCCGGGGCGCCTCCGCCGTCCCTAGACTCCGCGGCGTCGGCGGGCGGCGCGCCCGCCGGCGGGCGGGAGGTGCTCGTGGCCGCTCCGGCGGGGACGCCCGGGATGCCGCGGACCATCGCGACGCCCGACCAGCGGCTGCGCGTCTTCGTCTCCTCCACCCTCGAGGAGCTCGCGGCCGAGCGGCGCGCGGTCCGCGACGCCGTCGCCCGGCTGCGGCTGACCCCGGTGATGTTCGAGCTGGGCGCGCGCCCGCACCCGCCGCGCGACCTCTACCGCGCCTACCTCGCGCAGAGCGACGTCTTCGTCGGCGTCTACGGCGACCGCTACGGCTGGGTGGGCCCGGACATGGCGGTGTCGGGCCTGGAGGACGAGCTCGTGCTGTCCGAGGGGATGCCGCGGCTGCTCTACGTCCGCACGCCGGCGCCCGGCCGCGACCCCCGGCTGGCCCGGCTGCTGGAGCGGGTGCAGGCCGAGGGCGGCGTCTCGACCACGCCCTACCGCGACCCGGCCGAGCTCGCCGAGCTGGTCGCCGACGACCTGGCCGTGCTGCTCAGCGAGCGCTTCACCCGGCCGGCCCCGGCGCCGCCCGGGCTGGCCGCCGGGTGGCTGCCGACGCCGCCGACGCCGATGGTCGACCGCGCCGCGGAGCTCGCCACCGTCACCGGGCTGCTCGGCGACCCGGCGGTGCGGCTGGTGGTGCTCACCGGGCCCGGCGGCATCGGCAAGACCCGGCTGGCGCTGGCCGCGGCCGCGGCGGTGGAGCCCGGCCGCGACGGCGTGTGGTTCGTCGACCTCTCCGGCGTCCGCGACCGCGCCGACGTGCCCGCGGCCGTGGCCGAGGCGGTCGGGGTGTCCGCCGAGGGCAGTCGCCCCCTGCTCGACCAGGTGGCCGACCGGCTGGCCGGCCGCCGGGCGCTGCTCGTCGTCGACAACCTCGAGCAGGTCGCCGGCGCCGCCCCCGACCTCGCGACGCTGCTGGCCCGCTGCCCGCTCACCCAGCTGCTGGTCACCAGCCGCACCGTGCTGCGGCTGCGCGGGGAGCACGACGTGCCGATCGAGCCGCTGCGGACGCCGGCCGCCGACGACGACCCCGGCACGGCGCCCGCGGTGCAGCTGTTCGTGGCCCGCGCCCGCCAGGCCGACCCCTCCTTCGCGCTCACCGCCGCCACCGCCGGCCCGGTCGCCGAGCTGGTGCGCCGGCTCGACGGGCTGCCGCTGGCGGTCGAGCTGGCCGCGGCCCGGGTGCGCACGCTGCCCCCGCGGCTGCTGCTGGCCCGGCTGGACCGCGCGCTCGACCTCGGCGACCCCGACGTCGACGTGCCCGACCGCCAGCGCACCCTGCGGTCGACCATCGCCTGGAGCCACGACCTGCTCGACGAGCGCGGCCGGGCGCTGCTGGCCCGGCTGTCGGTGTGCGCGGACGGCTGCACCCTCGATACCGCCGAGGTGGTGGGTGCCGGCCGAGACGAGGACGGCGCCGGCGACCTCGACGTGCTGGAGACGCTGTCGGACCTGGTCGGGCACAGCCTGGTCACCCCCACCGACACCGGCGACGGCGAGCCGCGGTTCCGCATGCTCGAGCTGGTCCGCGCGTTCGCCGCCGAGCGGCTGCGCGAGCGCGGCGAGGAGGAGGCGACCCGGGTCCGCTGGGCGCAGCACCTGGCCCGGTTGGGCGCCGAGGCGGGCGCCGGGCTGGCCGGCCCGGCCGCGCGGCTGTGGCGGGACCGGCTGGACGCCGAGACCGCCGACCTGCGCGCCGCGCTGCGCTGGGCGGTGGCCACCGACCGCGCGGACCTCGCCGTCCGGCTGACCGCGCCGCTGGTCCGCTGGTGGTGGGCGCGCGGGTTGCTGCCCGCGATGGCCGGGCTGGCCGAGCAGACGGCGGCGCTGCCGTCGGCCGCCGCGCTGCCGCCGGACCTGGCCGGCCGGCTGACCTGGGCGCGGGCCTCGCTGCGGATCGCCCTCGGCGACCGGGCGGGCGCGGCCGGCCTGCTCGACGGCGTGGTCGACGACGCCCGCAGCCGCGACGACGCGTGGCTGCTCGGCCACGCCCTCGGTGCGCGGGCGATGTGCCTGCCCCCGGCCGACCCGCGCGTCGTCCCGCAGCTCGACGAGGCGCTGGCCCAGCTGCGGCGCAGCGGCGACGGCTGGTCGGTCGCGTTCAGCGGGATGCTGCGCGTGGCGGTCGCGCTGGCCGGCGGGGACGTGGCCGCCGCCGAGCGGGTCGCGGCCGAGGCGCGGGACCTGGCCGCGGCGGCCGCCGACGACCAGCTCGCCGCGCTGCTCGGCGACGCCCTGGCGCTGGCCGCGCTGCTGGCCGGCGACCTGCCCCGCGCGCGGGCCCGGCTGGACGAGGCGGTGGCGCTGCACCGGCGCACCCGCGACCTGGAGGGCGCCGCGACCTGCCTGGAGGTGCTGGCCGCGCTGGCCCTCGCCGAGGGCCGGCACGCGGCGGCGGCCCGGCTCTCGGGCGCCGCCGACGCCGCCCGCGCCGGTCTCGGGGTGGCCCGCTGGTCGCCGCACCAGGCGCTGGCCGACCGGCTGCGGGAGGCGCTGCGCGCCGCGCTCGGGGACGACGAGGAGGCGCGCGGGCGGGCCGCCGGCGCGGCGCTGGGCCCCTGGGCGGCGCTGGACGAGGAGCTCGCGCGCCCCTCCTGAGCGGCGCCGCCCCGGTCAGCCGACGGCGACCGGCGGGTACTGCGGCAGCGGTCCGGTGCCCGGGTGGGCCACGGTGAACCGGCCGTACTCGTCGTCCCGGCCGGGGTGCGCGGGGGCGGGGGCGGCGTCCGCGGCGCCCAGCGGCCGGCCCGCCGGCAGCGTGCTGCGGTACTCGACGGCGCGGAAGGCGGCCAGCGGTGCGAGGGACAGCCCGATCGCGCGCAGCGCGTCGGCGACCGGGTGCTCCCCCAGCACGAGCTCGGCGCCGCCGGGCCCGGGCCGCGCCTGCCACCGCGCGAGCACCGGGATCCGCGTCTCCAGCAGCCGCCCACCACGCACCGACCACAGCGTCCGCGCCGGGCTGCCGCGCAGCGCCGGGCCGCGGGCCCGCACGGTGTGCACCAGCACGTCGGCGCCGGCCTCGGACAGCCGGACCCGCTGCCGGCCGGGCTCGTCGAGGAAGTCCATGTCACCGAGCCACTTGGGCAGCCCCCACTCGGCCCGGCCGAGGTCCCGGGCCTCGCGGGAGGTCACCGGCAGCTGCAGCACGAAGCCGCCGACCGCCGGGCGGGCCGCGCCGCGCGCCCCCGGCCCGACGACGCCGGCCGTGACGCCGACCTCGCCGTAGGGCGCCAGCGCGTGGGTGCCGCCGTCGGCGTCGGTCCAGGTGACGGTGCGGTAGCGGAAGGCGTGCACCGCCACCGGCGTGCGGCCCCCCGGCACCGGGATCGGCCGGAGCAGCGGCCGGCCGCCGTCCCGGGGCAGCAGCGCGGCGACCGCGGCCGCCGACGCCAGGTGGTAGGAGCAGGCCACCGCCGCGTCGTGGTAGGCCAGCGGCAGCCGGACGGGGTCGGTCACGGCGCCCAGCACACCGGCGCGCGGCCCGGACCGGCAGGGTCCGAGGTCCCGCGGCTTCCGCTGGGTGGGAGACTGACGGGGTGGCGGGCGGCGCGGGCGAGCGGGGGCGGTCGGTGACCTCCCGGGCGCTCGCCGTCCTCGACGCCTTCGACGCGAGCGCGCCGCGGCTGACGCTCACCGAGATCGCCGAGCGGTCGGGCACGCCGCTGACCACCGCGCACCGGCTGCTCGCCGAGCTCACCGGCTGGGGGGCGCTGGCCCGCCGCGCCGACGGCCGCTACGAGATCGGCCGCAAGCTCTGGGACCTCGGCCTGCTCGCGCCCGTGTCGCTCGAGCTGCGCCAGGTGGCCGCGCCGTACCTGCTCGACGTGCACACCGCCACGCGGGACACCGTCCACCTCGCCGTCCGCGACGGGCTCTCGGCGCTCTACGTCGAGCGCATCTCCGGCCGCGAGTCGGTGCCGGTGGTCAGCCAGGTGGGCAGCCGACTGCCGCTGCACGCCACCGGCGTCGGCAAGGTGCTGCTCGCCGCCGCCCCCGACGACGTCGTCGCCGAGGCCCTCGCCGCGCCGGCCCGCGCCACCCGGCACACCGTCGTCGAGCCGGCCCGGCTGCGCCGGGAGCTCGCCGAGGTGCGCCGCCGCGGCTGGGCGCGCACCGCCGAGGAGATGTCGCTGGGCACGCTGTCGGTGGCCGTGCCGGTGCGGGTGGAGCGCGGCGGCAGCACCGCCGTGGCCGCGGCGCTCGGCATCGTCGTCCCCAGCCACCGGCGCGACCTCCCCCGGCTGGTGCCGGTGCTCGAGGTGGCCGCCCGGGGCATCGGCCGGGCGCTGGCCCGGGCGGCGCACCTGAGGTGAGCGGCACTTCCGCTGAGCGGCAGGGCGAGGTGTCCACCCGCGGGTAGCCCGGGTCACACTCGCCGGCATGCGCACCCAGGTGGGGATCATCGGCGCCGGCCCGGCCGGCCTGCTGCTGTCGCGGCTGCTCGCGCTGCAGGGCATCGACTCCGTGGTGCTGGAGAACCGCTCGCGCGAGTACGTCGAGGCGCGCATCCGGGCCGGCATCCTCGAGCAGAACACCGTCGACGTCCTCACCGAGGCCGGCATGGGCGACCGGCTGCACCGCGAGGGCCTCGAGCACCGCGGCATCCACCTGCAGTACCCGGGCACGCGGCACACGCTGGACTTCCCCGAGCTGTGCGGGCGGCGGGTGTGGGTCTACGGCCAGACCGAGGTGGTCAAGGACCTGGTCGCCGCGCAGCTCGACGGCGGCCCGCCGCTGCACTTCGAGGTCTCCGACGTCGCGATCGAGGACGTCGACACCGACACCCCGCGCATCCGGTTCACCGACGCCGACGGCACGGCGCGGGTGCTCGAGTGCGACGTGGTCGCCGGCACCGACGGCTTCCACGGCCCGTCGCGCGCCGTGGTCGCCGAGGGCACCCAGCAGCGGCTGTGGGAGCGCACCTACCCGTACGCGTGGCTGGGGATCCTCGCCGACGCCGCCCCGGCCACCGACGAGCTGATCTACGCCTGGCACCCCGAGGGGTTCGCGCTGTACTCGATGCGCTCGCCGTCGGTGTCGCGGCTGTACCTGCAGGTGGACCCGTCCGAGAAGATCGAGGACTGGTCCGACGACCGGATCTGGGCGGGCCTGGCCACCCGGTTCGCGCACGAGGGCTGGGAGATCAGCACCGGCCCGGTGCTGGAGAAGTCGATCCTGCCGATGCGCTCGTTCGTCAGCGCGCCGATGCGCCGCGGCCGGCTGTTCCTCGCCGGCGACGCCGCGCACATCGTGCCGCCCACCGGCGCCAAGGGCCTCAACCTCGCCGTCGCCGACGTCGTCCTGCTCTCCCGCGCGCTGGTCCGGCTGCTGCAGGAGAAGGAGACCGACCTCGCCGACGCCTACTCCGACACCGCGCTGCGGCGGGTCTGGCGGGCCACCCACTTCTCCTGGTGGATGACCTCGATGCTGCACACCACCGGCGACCCCTTCGACGCCGAGCTGCAGCTGTCGCAGCTGCGCCGGGTGTGCTCGTCGGAGGCCGCCGCCCGCGAGCTGGCCGAGAACTACACCGGCCTGCCCTACTAGAGGAGGTCGCGGACCCGGCTGGCGGTGCCGGGCGCCAGCGGCAGGTGCGGCAGCACGCCGGTCACCTCCTCGGGCTCCAGCCCCTGCTCGGCCAGCACGGCCACCAGTCGGGCGGCGTCGTCCGGGGGCACCGGGGCGGGCAGGCCGGCGTCCCGGACGGCGGCCAGCGCGAGGAACAGCGCGCCCGAGAGCCCCTCGTCCGGCTCGGGCTCCCGACCGCCACCCGCCCGGCCCGGCGCGGCCGCGGCGCGGGTGGCGGCCTCGGCGGCGCGGACCAGCGACAGCGGCAGCCCCTCGGACTCGACCTCCAGCAGCGGGGTGCGGCCCAGGGCGGCGAGCACGAGGTGCTCGGCCTCGGTGCGCAGCGGCTCCTCCCACTCCATCGCGCGCACGACCTCGCCCAGGTCGGTGCCGTCCTCGCCGAGCTCGTCGAGCAGCTCGGCCCACTGCGCCGGCCGGGTGCGGCGGGCACGGTCGGCGGCGAGCACGCAGGTCTCGCGCACGAACGGCTCGACCACCTCGCGGTCGAACCGGTCGGCGAACACGGTGCCGTCGGCGTCGACGGCGTTGAGCGCGTCCTGGAAGCTGCCCGGGCGGGCGTCGCCCAGCTCGATCCGGCCGTCCTCCTCGCCCGACAGCGGCTGCCCGGTGGCGGCGCGGTCGCCGATGGTCGAGCCGGTGGCCACCAGCCGACCGCGCAGCCGCAGGTGGTGCGGCCGGTCGGACAGGCCCACCGCCCAGGCGCAGGACTCGGCGATCAGCGCCGCGCGGCGCTCCCGGAGCGCCTCGCGGCCGAGCAGGCCGAACCAGTCGACGTCGAAGGAGCCGTCGAAGGAGCCGTCGAAGGAGAAGCCGTCGAAGGAGGCGACGCTGTCGAACACCCCTCCTTGCTACCCCTCTCCCAGCGGTCCGTGGAGGAGTGCCGCCACGGTGGCCGCCGCCCCGCGGGTGCGCAGCGAGTGCAGCGCCGCCGCGTAGGCGGCCGTGAAGCGGGGCCGGTCGCCGAGGTCGCCGAACAGCTCACGGTCGGCCAGCGGGGCGAGCGGGTCCTCCCGGGACCGCCGCGCCGCGGCGACCAGGCGGTCGCGGCGGGCGTCGACCAGCCCGGCGGCGTCCCCGCGGCGCTCGAGCGCGTGCACCCACGCCGCGACCACCGCCGCCGAGCGCCGCACCTCGCCGCCCCGGTCGAGGTTGGCGCGCAGCACCGGGAACAGGAACTGCGGCAGCCGGTCGGAGGCGTGCTCGACGATCCGGGCGAGGGTGTCGCGCACGTGCGGGTTGCCGAACCGGGTGACCAGCTCGGCGCGGTAGCGGCGCAGGTCGGTGCCCGGGACCGGCGGCAGCGTCGGCGTCCCCTCCTCCTCCAGGTAGCCGACCAGCAGCTCGCGCAGCAGCGGGTCGCGCGTGGCCTCGTGCACGTGCTCGTGGCCGAGCAGCGGGCCGAGGTGGCCGAGCACCTGGTGGCCGGCGTTGAGCAGCCGCAGCTTCATCAGCTCGTACGGCGCGACGTCGCCGACCACCTGCACGCCGACGTCCTCCAGCGGCGGCCGCCCGGCCGGGAACGCGTCCTCGAGCACCCACTGCGTCCACGGCTCGCACACCACCGGCCAGAGGTCCTCGACGCCGAAGGTCGCGGCCAGCCGGGCGCGGTCGTCGTCGGTGGTGACGGGGGTGATCCGGTCGACCATCGACGACGGGAACGGCACCTCCCGGGCCACCCACGCGCCGAGGGCGTCGTCGCGCAGCCCGGCGAACGCGGCGAAGCTGCGCCGGGCCAGGTCGCCGTTGCCGGGGACGTTGTCGCAGGAGGCGACGGCGAACGGCGCCAGCCCCCGGGCGCGGCGGCGCACCAGCGCCTCGGTGACCAGGCCGAACACCGTCGCCGGCGCGGCGCCCGGCCGCAGGTCGGCGAGCACGGCGGGCGCCGTCGCGTCGAACTCGCCGGTGGCCGCGGACGCGTTGTAGCCGCCCTCGGTCACGGTCAGCGTGACGATCCGGGTGCCCGGCGCCGCCATCGCCTCGACCACCGCCCCGGGGTCGTCGGGCGCGAGCCGGTAGCCCACCAGCGAGCCGACCACCCGGGCGGTGAGGTGCCCGTCGGGGTGCTTCTCGACCAGCGTGTACAGGCGGTCCTGCGCGGCCATGACCTCGGCCATCCGGCGGTCGGCGGGCAGCACGCCGACCCCGCAGACCCCCCAGTCCTCCCCCGCGCCGGCCTCGAGCAGCCGGTCGAGGTACAGCGCCTGGTGCGCGCGGTGGAAGCCCCCGACGCCGAGGTGGACCACCCCCGCCCGCACCGCGGCGCGGTCGTAGCGCGGCGTCCGCACCGACGCGGGCAGCTCGCCCAGCGTCGCGGCGCTCAGCCGGGTCATCGGCGCTCCTCGGGTTCGGGTCGGGACCTGCTCCTACCCCGCCCGGGCGGGCACCGGCACGCGCTGCAGGTCGGCGGCGACGACGAGGTCGCCGTCGAACTCCTCCCGCGCCTCGTCGGCGAAGGCGCGCGGATCGGCGTAGCGCTGGGAGAAGTGGGTGAGCACCAGCGTGCGCACCCCCGCCTGCGCGGCGACCCGGGCGGCCTGGCGGGCGGTGAGGTGGCCGTACCGGTCGGCCAGGGCGGCGTCGGCCGCGAGGAACGTCGCCTCGACGACCAGCAGGTCCGCGCGGTCGGCGAGGGCGGGGACGGCGTCGCACATGCGGGTGTCCATGACGAAGGCGAACCGCTGGCCGGGCCGCGGGGCGCTGACGTCGGCCAGCCGCACCGTCCGCGCCCCCACCCGGAGCGCGCCCTCGCGCTGCAGCCGGCCGACGTCGGGACCGGCCACGCCCGCCGCGGCCAGCCGGTCCGGCAGCATCCGGGCGCCGTCGGGCTCGGTCAGCCGGTAGCCGAAGGACTCGACCGGGTGGCTGAGCCGGCACGCCTCCAGGACGCCGGCGGGGTCCTCGGCCAGCCGCCCGTCCCCGGACACCGGCTCCTCGCGGACCTCGGCGAGGTCGGCGAAGGGGGTGGCGTGCCGCAGCCGGTCGAAGAAGACCTGCCCGGACGCCGGGTAGTGCGCGACCACCGGGTGCGCGACGGCGTCCAGCGACATCCGCTGCACGACGCCGGGCAGGCCCAGGCAGTGGTCGCCGTGGAAGTGGCTGAGCAGGACCCGGTGCACCGCGCTGCTCGGCACCCCGGCCAGCAGCATCTGCCGCTGGGTGCCCTCGCCGGGGTCGAACAGGAACCCCCGGCCGTCCCAGCGCAGCAGGTAGCCGTTGTGGTTGCGGGTGCGGGTGGGCGCCTGGCTCGCGGTGCCGAGCACGACCAGCTCCCGCGCCGCCACCCCCGCGACGCTACCCGTGACCTGCTGGAACGGCCCCGCTGCAGGGGCCCGTCCCGAGCGGGGCGAGGGGTGGGGGGCGGCGGGCTCCTCCGATCATCCGAAGAGGTCGGACAGGAATGACTCCTTGCGCTTCTTGCCGTGCGAGCCGTAGGAGCCGTGCGACGACGAGTGCGAGGAGCCGCGCACCGCGCCGAGCACCTCGTTCACCACGGCGCCGAGCCCCGCGCCGCCGGCGGCCGGATACTGGCCCCCGTGCTGCTGCGGAGCGCCGTGCTGCTGTGGCGGCTGCTGGGCGCCGTGGCCGCCGGAGTGCGCGGCGGCCGGCGCGGCGTGCCAGGAGTTCTCGGCGTCGACGAGCCGCTCGAGCTCCCCGCGGTCGAGGAAGATGCCCCGGCACTCGGTGCACTGGTCGACGTGGACGCCGTTGCGCTCGTAGGTGCGCATCGTGCCGTGGCACTTGGGACAGACGAGTTCCATGCCGCACGGTACGACGCACGCGGGACCCCCGGAGACCGGGACCGCGTGCCAGGGTGCGCGCCCGTGAGGACAGAGCGCACGGTGACCCTCCGCTTCGGCACGGCCTCCCGGCGGAGCGCCACCCACACCAACCTCTCCGCCGTCCGCAGCGACGGGCCGGTCCTGTGGGTGGCCGGCGACGAGACCGCCACGATCGAGCGGCTGGTGGCCGACGACCCCGCCGACCCCACCTCCTTCGGCGACCAGACCACCTTCTCCCTCGCCGACCTCGTGCCGCTGCCCGGCGGCACCGGCCCCGGGGTCGCGGAGGAGGCCGACGTCGAGGGCCTGGCCCGCACCGGCGACGCGCTGTGGGCGGTCGGCTCGCACAGCCTGCGCCGCCGCCGCATCCGCGACGAGCACGACGGCGAGCAGGCGCTGCGCCGCCTGGCGCGGGTCACCGGCCAGCCGCGCCGGCAGGTGCTGGTGCGCATCCCGGTGGTCGACGTCGACGGGCTGCCCACCCTGGTCAAGGACGACGGCGCCCGCAGCGCCGCCGTCTTCGGCACCCGCGGGAAGGACCTGCGCGACCTGCTCGCCGACGACGAGCACCTCGCGCCGTTCCTCCCCATCCCGGGCAAGGACAACGGCCTCGACGTCGAGGGCATCGCGGTCTCCGGCGAGCGCGTCTACCTCGGCCTGCGCGGCCCGGTGCTGCGCGGCTGGGCGGTGGTGCTCGAGCTGCGGCCGGTGGTCGACGGGCGCGACCCCACCCGGCTGCGCCTGCGGAGGTTCCCCGACGGCCGCCGCTACCGCAAGCACGTGCTGCGGCTGGGCGGCCTCGGGGTGCGCGACCTGTGCCCGCAGGGCGAGGACCTGCTGGTGCTGGCCGGCCCGACCATGGACCTCGACGGCCCGGTGTACGTGTACCGCTGGCACGGCGCCCGCGCGGCGGAGGAGCCGACCGTCGTCCGCGGCGACCTGCTCACCCGCGAGCTCGCGCTGCCCTTCGGCGACGGCGACGACCACGCCGAGGGCATCGGCCTGCTCGGCCCGGCCGGGGACGGCCGGCTGCTGGTCGTCTACGACAGCCCGGCCCCGGCGCGGCTCACCGCCGACGGCGGCGTGCTGGCCGACGTCGTCCGGCTGCCCTGAGTCAGCCGACGCGGACCGGCCGGGCGGCGACGACCCCGGCCGCGGCCAGGCCGAGGCCCACGGCCAGCAGGAGCAGCAGCGGCGCGGTCCACCCGCCGGTCGCCTCCGACAGCGCGCCGACGACGACCGGGCCGAGCGCGCCGACGCCGTAGCCGACCAGCTGGCTCATCCCCGACAGCCGGGCCGCGGCGCCGGCGTCGGCCGCGCGCAGCACCACGAGGGTGACCGCCAGCGCGATGCCGGCGCCCTGCGCCAGCCCGCCGGCCGCCGCCCACGCGGGCCACGCCCCGGGCGCGGCGAGCAGCCCGGCGACCGGCACCACCCACAGCGCGGCGACCCCGAGCGCGAGCCCCGCCTGCCCGGAGGCGCGGGCGAGCACGGCCGGCACCAGCAGGCTGCCCGCGATGCCGAGCACCTGGTAGACGGAGGCGGCCACCGAGCCGGTGGCCGCGTCGGTGCCGGCGCGGTCGGCCAGCAGCGTGGGCAGCCACGCGGTGAGCGAGAAGTACAGCGTGGAGTGCAGTGCCTGCACCGCGGCCACCGCCCACGCGACCGGCGACCGCCACAGCGGCCGCCCGCCGGCGGAGCGGGCGGCCCGGGCGGGACCGGCGGCGTCGGCGTGCCGCGCGGCCGCCGCCCAGACGACCGCCGCGACGACGGCGAGCACCCCCTCCGCGGCGAGCGCGCCGCGCCAGCCGAGCACCGCCGCCAGCGGCGCGGTGAACGCCGCCCCCGCGGCGGCGCCGGCGACCAGGGCCGCGGTGTAGAGGCCGGTCACCGTGCCCGCGCGCCGGCCGAACCCGGCCTTGACCACGGCCGGGAGCAGCACGTTGCCCACCGTCATGGCCGCGCCGGCGAGGAAGGTGCCGGCCAGCAGCACCGGGGCGCCGTCGAGGACCCGCACCCCCTGCGCGGCCGCCAGCAGCACCAGCGAGCCGAGGACGGCCGCGCCCGCGCCGGCCCGGCGCCCGACGGCGGCCGCGGCCGGCGCCAGCAGCGCGAAGCACAGCACCGGCAGCGTGGTCAGCAGGCCGGCAGCGGCCGCGGACAGGCCGAGGTCGGCGCGGACGTCGTCGAGGACGGGGCCGACGGCGGCGATCGCGCCCCGCAGGTTGAGCGCCGTCAGCAGGACGGCGGCCAGCAGCAGCCGGCCGCCGGGCGACGCGGCCGGCACGGCCCCATCCTGCGCCGCCGCCCGCGGACCCGCCGGTTCCGGACCCGGTGCGGGTCGTGAAACACGGGTCGCTAGTGTCCCAGCTGCCCGTGGTCCAGCTCACACACCGGTGAGCTCGCGGGCGACCCAGGAGGCCCCGTGCGCATCCCCGTCCCACGATCCCTCGGCAGGTCCGTCCTCGCCCTCGCCACCGGCGCCGCGCTCGTCACCGGCGCCGTCGTCACCGCCGGCCCGGCCGCCGCGGTGCCCGGCAACGGCAACGGCGGCGGCGTCGGCAACGCCGCCCCGACGCTGGTCCAGACCGACGAGGGCAAGCTCCGCGGCACCCGGCTCGACGGCTACCGCACCTTCGAGGGCATCCGGTACGCCGAGGCGCCGGTCGGCGACCTCCGGTTCCGCCCGCCCGTGCCGGTCGCGCCCTTCCGCGGGATCGCCGACGCCACCGCCCCGCACGAGCCGTGCGCCCAGCTGGCCAACGGCACCACCAACGCGTTCCAGACCTCCAACGAGGACTGCCTGTTCCTCAACGTCACCACCCCGGCGGGCCTGGACGCCGCCCGCTCGGACCTGCCGGTCATGGTCTGGATCCACGGCGGCTCCTGGGTCTACGGCAACGGCGCCAACTACGACGCCGCGAAGCTGGCCGTCGAGGGCGACGCCGTCGTCGTGACGATCAACTACCGCCTCGGCCCGATGGGCTTCATGGCCCAGCGCGACCTGTCCGCCGCCAACGGCCCGGTCGGCTCCGGCAGCGCCGGCCTGCTCGACCAGCAGGAGGCGCTGCGCTGGGTGCAGCGCAACATCGACGCCTTCGGCGGCGACCCGGACAACGTGACGGTCTTCGGCGAGTCCGCCGGCGCCTCCTCCGTCTGCGCCCAGCTGGCCTCCCCCACCGCCGCCGGCCTGTTCGACAAGGCGATCGCGCAGAGCTACAGCTGCACCACCCCCTACGACACCCTGGACACCGAGGAGGCGACCGGCCAGGGCGTCGCGACCGCCGTCGGCTGCGCCGGCGCGGCCGACGTCGCCGCCTGCCTGCGCGCCGTGCCCGCCGAGGCGCTGCTGCGCGCCTGGCCCGGCGGCTCGTTCGTCGTCGGCGGGTCGTCGCTGCCCGAGCAGCCGGGGGCGGCGATCGCGGCCGGCCGGTGGAACCGCGTGCCGGTGGTGCACGGCAACCTGCAGGACGAGAACACGCTGTTCACCCCGCTGTCGCTGCCCGAGGCCCAGCGCCAGGCGCTGCTGTCGGCCGACCCGGCCGTGTACACCGCCACGCTGCAGCAGCGGTTCGGCACCCGGGCCGCGGCGGTCGCCGAGCGCTACCCGCTGGCGGAGCACGGCTCGACGCTGCGGGTGCTGGCGGCGGTGGCCAGCGACGTCGGCAGCGCGCTGTCGACCTGCACGCACGTGGGCGCCTACGACCTGCTCCGCGGGCAGCAGCCGGCCGTCTTCGCCTACTCGTTCCGCGACCAGGACGCCCCGGCGCTGCTGGACTTCCCGTACGACCCGGCGCGGTACGACGAGGGCGCCCAGCACGCGGGCGAGCTGCCGTACCTGTTCCCGGGCCTGTTCGGCGGCCCGCTGACCGCCGAGCAGCAGGCGCTGTCGACGACGATGGTCCGCTACTGGACCAACTTCGCGGCCACCGGGGACCCGAACGGCCGCGGCGTCCCGGCGTGGAACGCCTACCGCACCCCGGCCGACGTCCAGGGCCTGGACGTCGCCGCGCAGGGCGGCGTCGGCCCGGTCGACGTCGCCGCGGACGCGAACTGCGCCTTCTGGGCCGCCCGCTGAGCCCCTGAACGGCTCGGTACCCGAGCGGCCGAGCACCACCCCGGGCCCCGGGAGCGGCACGTCCGGTGACCGCCACCCGGGGCCCGGGGCACGTCCCGCCCCACCCGTCCCACACCCCGAGAGCCGGATCTACTGATCGGTAACAGATGTGGGATCGTCGGGGAACACGTCGAGACGGCGTCACACCGCCGTCAGGAGAGAGGTCCCATGCGGTTGCAGCTTTCCCCGGAGATGGAGGCCTTCCGGGATGAGATGCGCACCTTCTTCACCACCCAGGTGCCGCAGGAGATCCGCGACACCGTCGCGGCCCACCGCCACCTGACCCGCGACCAGTACGTCGAGGCCCAGCGCGTCCTCAACGCCGCCGGCCTGGCCGTGCCGCACTGGCCGGTCGAGTGGGGCGGCCGGGACTGGACGCCGCTGCAGCGCCACATCTGGCGCGAGGAGATGCAGCTCGCCAACGTCCCCGAGCCGCTCGCGTTCAACGCCAGCATGATCGGCCCGGTCATCGCGAGCTTCGGCAACCAGGAGCAGAAGGAGCGCTTCCTGGCCAAGACCGCGAACCTCGACATCTGGTGGTGCCAGGGCTTCTCGGAGCCCGACGCCGGCTCCGACCTCGCCTCGCTGCGCACCACCGCCGTCCGCGACGGCGACGACTGGGTGGTCAACGGCCAGAAGACCTGGACCACGCTCGGCCAGTACGCCGACTGGATCTTCTGCCTGGTCCGCACCGACCCGACCGCGGAGAAGAAGCAGCGCGGCATCTCGATGCTGGTCTTCCCGATGGACACCCCGGGCGTGACCCTCCGCCCGATCCAGCTCATCGACGGCGGCCACGAGGTCAACGAGGTCTTCTTCGAGGACGTCCGCGTCCCCGCCGAGAACCTGATCGGCGAGGAGAACCGCGGCTGGGACTACGCCAAGTTCCTCCTCGGCAACGAGCGCGTGGGCATCGCCCGCGTCGGCGCCACCAAGAAGCTGATCGCGCAGGCCAAGGCGCACGCGCGTGAGGTCGTCGTCGCCGGCCGGCCGCTGTCGCAGGACCCGCGGCTGACCGCGCGCATCGCCGAGCTCGAGAACGAGCTGCTGGCGCTGGAGCTGACCGCGCTGCGCGTGGTCGCCAACTCCGCCGACGGCAAGCCGCACCCGGCCTCCTCGGTGCTCAAGCTGCGCGGCTCGGAGCTGCAGCAGGCCGCCACCGAGCTGCTGGTCGACATCGCCGGCCCGCTGTCGGTCGCGTCCTTCGCCGACGGCGGCTCGCAGGTGCCCCAGTGGGCCCGGGTGGCCACGCCGGAGTACCTGAACTACCGCAAGGTCTCCATCTACGGGGGCTCCAACGAGGTCCAGCGGACCATCATCGCCGGCACGATCCTGGGGCTGTGAGCTAGCAGTGGACTTCCAGTACGACAGCGAGCAGAACGACCTCCGCGAGGCCGTCGCGGGCCTGCTGGGCCGCGCCTACGGCGACAGCGAGCGGCGCCGCCAGGTGGTCGCCACCGACCCCGGCTTCGACGAGAAGACCTGGGCGCAGCTGGCCGAGATGGGCGTCCTCGGGCTGCCCTTCGCCGAGGAGGACGGCGGCATGGGCGCCGGCCCGATCGAGGTGGCCCTCGTCGCCGAGGAGATCGGCCGGGTGCTCGCGCCCGAGCCGTTCGTCGAGGCCGTGGTCCTCGCCGGTGGCCTGGTCGCCGCCGTGGGCACCGCCGAGCAGCGGGCGGCGGTCCTCGGGCCGCTGTCCGAGGGCGCCAGCGTGCTCGCGTTCGCGCACGCCGAGCCCGGCACCCGGTGGAGCCCCGCGGCCGCGGCCGTCACCGCCACGCAGGACGGCGGCACCTGGCGGCTGACCGGCGTCAAGGAGCCGGTGCCGAACGGCGCCCGCGCCGACGTCCTCGTGGTCAGCGCGGTTACCGACGGCGGCACCGCCCTGTTCCTCGTCCGGGGCGACGCCGAGGGCCTGACCCGCACCGGCTACCGCACCCACGACGGCACCCGCGCGGCCAACGTCACCCTCGACGGCACCCCCGCGGAGCTGCTCGGCGAGGGCACCGCGGACCGCACCACCGACGTCGAGCGGGCGCAGGCCCTGGCCCGGATCGCCTACAGCGCCGAGGCCGTCGGGGCGATGGACACCGCGCTGAAGACGACCGCGGAGTACCTGAAGACCCGCAAGCAGTTCGGCGTCACGCTCAACCGTTTCCAGGCGCTGACCTTCCGCGCGGCGGACATGTACGTGTCCCTGGAGCTGGCCCGCAGCACCGCGCTGTGGGCGAGCATGGTGGCCGACACCGGCGGCGACGTCGTCACCGCCGCCGACCGTGCCCGGCTGCAGACCAGCCGCGCGGGCCGGCACGTCGGCAAGGAGGCCATCCAGCTGCACGGTGGCATCGGCGTCACCGCGGAGTACTCGGTCGGCCACTACACCAGCCGGCTGACCGCGATCGACCACCTGCTCGGCGACGGCGACTGGGCCGCCGACCGGCTGGCCGCCGCGGTCGACTCGTACCCGACGGTCGACCCGCTGGGCGCGCCCTACACGGGCTGATCCCCCGCAGCACCAGGCAGCGGCCGGCGTCCCCTCCCCGGGGGCGCCGGCCGCTGCCGTTCCCGCCGGCCGACCACCTAGGGTCCGGCGGGTGCTCGCCTGGCTCCTGCTCCCCGCCGTGCTCGCGACGGTCCTCGCCTGGGCCGCCGCGCGGCTGGTCCGCCGGCGCGCCCGGGGCCGCCGCGCCGGCCGGGTCGCCGCCGTCCTGGTCGCCGTCCTCGCCTGGCTGGCCGTCGCCGCGGGCGGGCTGCAGGTGTGGGCGCGGGCGTCGCTGGACTCCTCCGGCATCGCCCGCGCGGTCGTGTGGATGGACGCCGACGTCGACGACCGGCTCCGGTTCCCCGAGCTGCCGGTCCCGGCCGGCGGCACCGCGCTGCCGCTGACCGCCGGCTCCCCGCCCGGCGGCGTCCTCGAGCAGGTGGCCGTCCCCGGCGGCGGCACCGAGGACCTCGCCGCGCTGCTGGACCGCACGCAGACCACGGGCTTCGTCGTGCTGCGCGGCGACGAGGTGCTGCTCGAGCGGTACGGCGCCGGCGGCTCCCGGGAGACGCCGATGACGTCGTTCTCGGTGGCCAAGTCGGTGCTGTCCACGCTGGTCGGCCTGGCGATCGACCGCGGCGCGATCGGCGGCCTGGACGACCCGGTCACCGCCTACGTCCCCGAGCTGCTCGACCGCGACCCGCGCTTCGGCGCCATCACGCTGCGGCACCTCGTGACCATGTCCTCGGGCCTGGCCTACGAGGAGCAGGGCCTGCCCTGGAGCGACGACGCGCTCACCTACTACGACGTCGACCTGCGGCGGCTCGCGCTGTCGGCCGAGGTCGCGCGGGAGCCGGGGCGGGAGTGGCTGTACTGCAACTACAACCCGCTGCTGGTGGGCCTGGTGCTGGAGCGGGCCGTCGGCCGGCCGGTCGAGGAGTTCGCCGCCGAGGCGCTGTGGGGCCCGATGGGCGCCGAGGCCGACGCGAGCTGGAGCGCCGACAGCGCGGCCAGCGGGTTCCCGAAGATGGAGAGCGGGTTCAACGCGCGGGCACTGGACTGGGCCCGGTTCGGGCTGCTGTTCGCCCGCGAGGGCCGCGCCGGCGAGCGGCAGGTGGTGCCCGCCGCGTGGGTCGCCGAGGCCACCGCCCGGGACACCTCCGCCGACCCGGCCGAGCACTACCAGTACTGGTGGTGGGTCGACACCGAGCGCGAGGGGCGGTTCTACGCCCGCGGCAACAAGGGCCAGTACGTCTACGTCGACCCGGCCACCGACGTCGTCGTGGTCCGGCTCGGCCGCGAGGAGGGCGTCGAGGACTGGCCCGCGGTGCTCCGCGACGTCGCCGACCAGGTGAGTTGAGCGGGCGGCCCCCTGCAGGGGCCCGCCGCGAGCCTGCGGGAGGTGGGGGGCAGGGGGTCCTTCAGCTAGTCGCCCACGACGGCGCGGCGCAGGTCCTCGGCGTCGGCGCGCACCTGCTCGAGCACCGCGGTGATGCCGTCCTCCCGCAGCAGGCCGCCGCTGAGCCGCTCGACCGGCACCGGCACGTGCTCCGGGTCGGCGTAGCGGGCGCCGAGCTCGAACGCGATCCGCAGCAGGGTGCCCTCGGCGGAGGCGGGGTCGTCGACGGCGGCCAGCGGGGCGACCATCGCCGTCGGGAAGCCCCACTGCTCCAGCGCCACCGCGGACAGCCGCAGCGCGGAGATGCCGTACCGGCACACCTCCGCGGTCCGCCGGGCGGCGAACGGGCGCTGCGCGGCGGCCAGCGCGCGGTAGCCCTCGGGGTCGTCGGCGTGCAGCAGCGCCACGCCGACCTGGGCGAGCAGCCCGAGGCACAGCGCGTCCTGCGGCCGGCTCCCGAAGCGCGGGGCCAGCGCGGAGGCGGCCAGCGCGATGCCGGTGCTGCTCTCCCAGAACCGCTCGGGCAGCTGCGACTCGTCGTCCAGGCAGGTCAGCGCGACCGTCGCCATGGTGCGCACCGCGGTGAAGCCGACGACGGTGACGGCGAACTGCAGCGTCGTCGCCCGCCCGCTCATGCCGAAGTAGGCCGAGTTGGCCAGCTTCATCACCCGGCCGGCCAGGGCGACGTCGGCGGCGAGCACGTCGGCGAGGGTGCGGGCGCTGGCGTCCTCGGTGTTGGCGACGGCCACCACCTGCGCGGCGACCGGGCGCTGCGCGGCCATGGTGTCGATGCCGGCGAGCAGCCGGTCCAGGTCCACCGCCGGGCGGGACAGGGGCACCGCGGTCACCGGGCACCCACCCAGGTGGCGACCGCCGCGCCGTCCATCGGCTCGGCCAGGGAGAAGCCCTGCAGGTAGGTGGCCCCGAGCTGGCGCAGCGCCACCGCCTGCGCGGGGGTGGCCACGCCCTCGGCGACGGTGGACAGCCCCAGGCTGCGGGCCAGCGCGATGACGGCGCTGGCGATCTCGACGTGCCCGTCGGCGAGCTCGGCCACGAAGGACCGGTCCACCTTGAGGCAGTCGACCGGCAGGTGGCGCAGGTAGGCCAGCGACGAGTAGCCGGTGCCGAAGTCGTCGATCGCCAGCGCCACCCCGAGGTCGCGCAGCTGCTGCAGCAGCGCGCGGGCGGCGACGGGGTCGGTCATGAGCGCGGACTCGGTGATCTCGATCGACAGCCGGGCCGGGGCGACGCCGTGCCGGTCCAGGGCGGCGACCACCTCGCCGGGCAGGGCGGCGTCGAGCTGCAGCGCCGAGACGTTGACGTTGACCTGGGGCGGCGCGGCCGCGCCGAGCGCGCGGTCCCACTCGGCCACCTGCCGGCACGCCTCGTCGAGCACCAGCAGGCCGAGTGCGCCCACCAGCCCGCTCTCCTCGGCCAGCGGCACGAACGTCGCGGGGCTGATCGGGCCGCGCTCGGGGTGCACCCAGCGGGCCAGCGCCTCGACGGCGTCCAGCGACCCGTCGGCGGCGGAGACGATGGGCTGGTAGTGCAGGCCGATCTGCCGCCGCTCGATCGCGTCGCGCAGGTCGGCGACCAGCCGCAGCTTGTCGCGGGCCTCGGCGCGGCCGGCGCGGTCCAGCACCCGCACCCGGCCCTTGCCGCCGGCCTTGGCCTGGTACATGGCGATGTCGCAGTCGCGGACCAGGTCCGCGGCGTCGGCGTGCTCGGGGGCCTGCACGGTGACGCCGACGCTGCAGTGCGGCCGGAACCGCACGCCGGCCAGGTGCACCGGCACCGCGAGCGCGGCGACGATGCGCTCGGCCAGCGCGGCGGCGTCGGCCTCGTCGACGTCCTCGCAGACGACGACGAACTCGTCCCCGCCGAAGCGGGCGACCAGGTCGCCGGGGCGGACCGTGGCGCGCAGCCGGTCGGCGACCTCGACCAGCAGCTCGTCGCCGGCCTCGTGGCCGAGCGAGTCGTTGACCACCTTGAAGTCGTCGAGGTCCAGGAACAGGCAGGCCAGGCCGCGGCCGCCGGCGGCGAACCGGCCGGTGAGGTGCTGGTCGAGCAGCGTGCGGTTGGGCAGGCCGGTCAGCGGGTCGTGCTGGGCCTGGTGGGCCAGCCGCGCCTCGAACGCCATCCGGTCGGTGATGTCCTCGACGGTGCCGAGGAAGCCCGCGCCCGCGCCCGGCGTGAAGACGTGACCGAAGCGCAGCACGGTGGTCCGCTCGGTGCCGTCGGGGCGCACCAGGCGCGCCCGCACCTCGCCGTCCCCGCCCTCGAGGACCGCAGCCACGACCTCGACGACGGCGCCGAGGTCGTCCTCGTGCACGCAGGCGGTCCACCCGGTGCCCAGCAGGACCTCGGCGGGCCGCCCGGCCAGCCGGCAGAACGCGTCGTTGGCGTGCGCCAGCCGCATCCCCTGCTCGGACAGCAGCGTCGGGACCGGCGAGCGCTCGCTCAGGGTGGCGAAGCGGCGCTCGGCGGCGTCGGCGGTGGCGCGCAACACCCGGTCGGTCTCCGCGGTCCCGGGCGTGACGACCAGCGTCCACGCGTCCCCGCCCGGTGCGGGGGTCGCCCGCACGACGGCGTCGGTCAGGCCGCCGTCCGCGGTGCGGACCTGCAGGGCCAGCCGGGAGCTGTGCTCGCGGCGCAGCAGCAGCGGGAGCTCGCCGGCGGCGAGCGTGGGGACCAGGTCGGCGACCGGCCGCCCGGCGAGGTCCTCCGGGGCGGGACCGAGCAGCCGGACGGCGCCCTCGTTGGCCCAGGTGACCCGCGGCGTGTCCCCGATGGTCTCCGCCACGAGCAGGGCGGTCCCCACGCCCCCCGCCGCGGCGGAGAAGACCGCGGCCACCACCTCCGGGGTCACGGCACCGGCCGGACCCGTGACGGGCGGGCTGGCGGGCACGGGCGTCCTCCTGGGCTGCGGCCTGCGTGGGCGGCGTCCCCGCACGGGGACACCCCCGCTGCGTCGGCACCCGTGGGGCCGGACTCCAGCCGGGGACGCCGCCCCCTCACCCCGAGGGGTGGGTCCGGGCCGCCTGCGATCCGCGTCACGATCGGGTCCCTGGGGGCGAGGGATGCCGGGTGGGCCTGTCACCATGCAGCCCCGGGGTGGCAGAGCCCGCCTCCCCCGCAGCACCACCCAGGCCCGCCGGCAACGACGCCGGCCCGAGCTGTCGTTGGAGTGCGCGTGCTCATCGGTGTGCCCGCAGAGACCCGGCGGAACGAGACGCGGGTCGCCGCGACCCCCGCGAGCGTCGGCCGGCTGTGCGCCCTCGGCCACGAGGTCCTCGTCCAGTCCGGCGCCGGGGAGGCGGCCAGCTGCCCCGACGAGGCCTACGTCGCCGCCGGCGCGCGGATCGGGTCGGCGGCCGAGGCGTGGGGCGCCGACGTCGTGCTGCACGTCAACGCCCCGACCCCCGACGAGGTCGCCCGGCTCCGGCCGGACGCGGTGCTGGTCAGCCTGCTGGCCCCGGCCCTGGCGCCCGAGCTGCTCGACGCGCTGACCGCCCGCGGCGTCACCGCCCTGGCGATGGACGCCGTCCCCCGCATCTCCCGCGCGCAGTCGCTGGACGTGCTGTCCTCCATGGCCAACATCGCCGGCTACCGGGCCGTCGTCGAGGCCGCGCACGCCTTCGGCCGGTTCTTCACCGGGCAGGTCACCGCCGCGGGCAAGGTGCCGCCGGCCAAGGTCTTCGTCGCCGGCGCCGGCGTCGCGGGGCTGGCCGCCATCGGCGCGGCGAGTAGCCTGGGCGCGATCGTGCGGGCCACCGACGTCCGGCCCGAGGTCGCCGAGCAGGTGCGCTCGCTGGGCGGCGAGTACGTCGGCGTCCCGGCCGACGAGAGCGAGAACCGGTCCAGCGGCACCGGCTACGCCACGGTCACGTCCGAGGACTTCGACGCGCGGGCCGCGGTCATGTACGCCGAGCAGGCCCGCGACGTCGACGTCGTCATCACCACAGCGCTCATCCCCGGCCGCCCGGCGCCCCGGCTGCTCACCGAGGACATGGTGGCGAGCATGAAGCCGGGCTCGGTGGTCGTGGACATGGCCGCCGCGCAGGGCGGCAACGTCGCCGGCTCGGTGCCCGACGAGGTGGTGGTGACCCCGAACGGCGTCACGATCATCGGCTACACCGACCTGCCGGCCCGGCTGCCCGCGCAGTCCTCGCAGCTGTTCGCCACCAACCTGGTCAACCTGCTCACGCTGCTCACCCCCGGCAAGGACGGGCGGCTGGTCCTCGACATGGACGACGTCGTGCAGCGGGCGATGACCGTGACCCGCGACGGCGAGCTGCTGTGGCCCCCGCCGCCGGTGCAGGTCTCCGCCGCCCCGGCCGCCGCCGCGCCGCCACCGGCGCCGCTGCCGCCACCGGAGAGGAAGGCGGCGACGCCCCAGCGGCGGGCCGCGCTGGTGGGCCTGGCCGCCGCGCTGCTGTTCCTGCTGGCCGCCTTCTCCCCCGACCAGCTCATCGGCAACCTGACGGTGTTCGCCCTCGCCGTCGTCGTCGGCTTCTACGTCATCGGGCACGTGCACCACGCGCTGCACACCCCGCTGATGAGCGTCACCAACGCGATCTCCGGGATCATCGTGGTCGGCGCCCTGCTGCAGCTGGGCCACGTCAGCACCGTGGTCACCGTGCTCGCGTTCCTCGCCGTCCTGCTGGCCAGCATCAACGTGTTCGGCGGCTTCGCGGTGACCCGCCGCATGCTCGGCATGTTCCGGAGGGCCTGACCGCCATGACCGCCACCAGCGCCGCGTCCGCGGCCTACATCGTCGCCGGCCTGCTGTTCGTCCTGAGCCTCGCCGGCCTGTCGAAGCACGAGACCGCCAAGGCGGGCAACGCCTACGGCATCGCCGGCATGGCCATCGCCCTGGTCGCCACGATCGGGCTGGCCTGGCACGACGGCGACGCGCTCGCCGTCGGGCTGATCGCCGTCGCCATGGCCCTCGGCGCGGCCATCGGCCTCTGGCGGGCGCGCATCGTCGAGATGACCGGCATGCCCGAGCTCATCGCGCTGCTGCACAGCTTCGTCGGCCTCGCCGCGGTGCTCGTCGGCTGGAACGGCTACCTGTCGGTCGAGGGCGCCCCGGCCGGGGAGGCCGAGGAGCTCGGCCTGCCGGTCGG
Source organism: Geodermatophilus sp. SYSU D01036 (assembly GCF_054050435.1). Classification (NCBI taxonomy): domain Bacteria; kingdom Bacillati; phylum Actinomycetota; class Actinomycetes; order Geodermatophilales; family Geodermatophilaceae; genus Geodermatophilus; species Geodermatophilus sp. SYSU D01036. Next base: position 45,828 of record NZ_JBJGZJ010000010.1, read on the forward strand.
CATCCACTCCGCCGAGGTCGCGATCGGCGTCTTCATCGGCGCGGTCACCTTCACCGGCTCGATCGTCGCGTTCCTCAAGCTGTCGGCGCGGATCAAGAGCAACCCGCTGGTGCTGCCGGGCAAGAACGCGCTGAACCTGGGCGCGCTCGCGGCGTTCGCCGTCCTGACCGTCGCCTTCGTCGTCTCGCCCAGCCTGGGCGTGCTCGCCGCGGTCACCGTGCTGGCGCTGGCGCTGGGCTGGCACCTGGTCGCCTCGATCGGCGGCGGCGACATGCCGGTCGTCGTCTCGATGCTCAACAGCTACTCCGGCTGGGCGGCCGCGGCGTCGGGCTTCCTGCTCGACAACGACCTGCTCATCATCACCGGCGCGCTGGTCGGCTCCTCGGGTGCCTACCTCTCCTACATCATGTGCCAGGCGATGAACCGCTCCTTCATCTCCGTCATCGCCGGCGGCTTCGGCAACGAGGGCAGCACCACCGGGACCGGCGCGGTCGAGGGCGAGCACACCGAGACCACCGCCGAGGAGGTCGCGCAGCTGCTGCGCGACGCCGACAGCGTCGTCATCACCCCCGGCTACGGCATGGCCGTCGCGCACGCGCAGAACGCCGTCGCCGACCTCACCCGCACCCTGTCGGACAAGGGCGTGCCGGTGCGCTTCGGCATCCACCCGGTCGCCGGGCGGCTGCCCGGGCACATGAACGTGCTGCTGGCCGAGGCGAAGGTGCCCTACGACGTCGTCCTGGAGATGGACGAGATCAACGACGACTTCCCGAAGACGTCGGTCGTGCTGGTCATCGGCGCCAACGACACGGTGAACCCGGCCGCGGCCGAGGACCCGGGCTCCCCCATCGCCGGCATGCCGGTGCTGCACGTGTGGGAGGCCGAGCACGTCGTCGTCTTCAAGCGGTCGATGAGCACCGGCTACGCCGGCGTCCAGAACCCGCTGTTCTTCCGCGAGAACACCCGGATGCTGTTCGGCGACGCGCGCGAGCGCGTCGAGGACATCCTGCGGGCGCTGTGAGCGTGCTCGTCAGCCCGGCGTGGCTGATCGGTGGGCTGCGCAACGTGCCGGGCTTCCTGGCCACCGACGGGCGGGGGCTGGCGTTCGTCAGCGACACCCCGGTGTTCGACGTGCCGCTGGGCGCGGTCACCGACGTCTCGTGGCCGTGGTGGTGGTTCGGCGGCGGGCTGAAGCTGTCGGCGGCCGGGCAGCGGTGGAAGGTCACGTTCGTGCGACCGAACGGGATGCCGCCACCGCAGCCGTCGATGCTGGCGTCGTCGGTGGGCACCGTCGGGGTGCTCACCGGGACGCTGCCGCCGCACGTGCTGGCCGATCTCGACGCGCTGCGCGGGCTGGCCGACGTCCGCGACGGCCGTGCGGCCGGGCGGCGCTGGCGCGAGGTGCTGCCGGGCTGAGTTGCGGCGTGGTCGGCCCGGGCGCGACGGTGGACGACGTGGACCCCTTCCGCCTCGGCATGCCGAAGATCCCCGGCCTCACGGAGCTGCTCACGCTCCTGCAGACGCAGACCGAGGCGCTGGCCCAGCTGCCGCGCACGCTGACCGACCTCAACGCCGCCGTCCGGGAGCTCATCGCCGCGACCTCGACGGCGACGTCGGCCATCTCGTCGGCGCAGCGCACCGCCGAGCGGCTTGAGGGGCTGGTCGGCGAGCTGGAGGAGCCGGTGCGGGCGCTCAAGCCGGGGCTGGAGCGGGTCGGGCGGGTGCTCGACGACCCCGCGGTGGAGGCGGTGCCGGACATCATCCGCACCATCGACGAGGACCTGATGCCGATGATCGCGACGCTGCGTCAGGCGCAGTCGCGGGTCGCCGGGGTCACCGGCCTGCTGCGCCGCCGCGGCCGCCCCGACGACCGCCCCGACGACGCGGACGCGGCCGGCTGACGGTCGCCGCGGCCGCCGTCCAGTGCGGCGGCCGCCCGAGGACGGCGGGCAGCCGGGTGCCGGCGTCGCCGCGGGCGGCGGCCACCTGCGGGCGGGTGAGGAACAGCGCACCGGTGAGGTCGGCGCCGCGCAGGTCGGCCGCGCGCAGGTCCGCGCCGAGCAGGTCGGTGCCGCTGAGGTCGGCGCCGCGCAGGTCCGCGCCGATCAGGTAGGCGCCGCGCAGGCTCACCCGGCGCAGGTCGGTCCGGCGCAGGTCGGCGCCGACCAGGTCCGCGTCGCGCCGGTCCCGCCCGCCGGCGCGGACGGCGGCGCTGACCCGGCCCAGCAGCTCCCCCGCCTCCGCGCGGACCGCCCCGGCGTCGACCGCTGCCAGCTCGGCCGGGAAGCCCGCGGCCAGCCGCTCCGTGCGGTCGAGGGCGGTCCTGACCTCGGCGTGCAGGCCGGCCGGCAGCGGCAGCGCGGCCGCCTCGGTGAGGTACCAGAGCAGCTCGTGCAGCTGCCGCAGGACGGGGAACGCCGCCGCGACGCCGGGGTCGGCGGCCGGGTGTTCGACGGCGGCGGCCCGCACCAGCCGCTGGCCGGCGCCGAAGCAGTCGAAGACCGTGCAGCCGGGGAAGCCGCGCTGCCGCAGGTCGGCGTGGATGCCGCAGCGGGCGTCGGCGGTGAGGTGGACGCAGGCCCGGCCGGCCGGCTTGTCGATGGCGAAGTCGGCCGAGGCGGCGAAGGCGGGCAGCACGCAGCACAGCCCGGCGCAGGACGAGCAGTCGGCGGCCAGGTCCCGCCGCCGGTCGGCGGGGGCAGCCGCCGGCGGGGCGGGAGGGGTCACCGGTCCAGGGTAGGTGCCCCCTCCCCGTCGAGATCCCGCGATTTCGCACACGACGGGGCCGCTCGAGGGGCGAGATCGCGGCATCTCGACCGGGGGTGCGGCCAGGATGACGGGCGTGGACGTGCTGAGCAGCCGCGTGCTCCTGCGGCCCACCGACCCCGAGCGCTCGCAGGCGTTCTACCGCGACGTCCTCGGGCTGGCCGTGTACCGCGAGTTCGGGCCGCCGGAGCACCGCGGGGTGGTGTTCTTCCTCGGCAACGGCCTGCTCGAGGTCTCCGGCGGCGCCGACGAGCGCCCGCGCGGGCTGGCGCTGTGGGTGCAGGTGCGCGACCTGGCCGCCGAGGTGGCGCGGCTGGCCGCGGCCGGCGTCCCCGTCGTCGCGGAGCCCGGGCGCATGCCGTGGGGCCTTCTGGAGGCGACGGTCGAGGACCCCGACGGCGTGGCGGTCGTGCTCGTCGAGGTCCCCGCCGACCATCCGCTCCGGGTGGACGTCCGCCCGCCCGGTTAGTCGGTGCCGGACTCCATCGCGGCGCGGTCGAGCAGCTCGTCGTCGGCCGGGGCGGTGCGGCCGGCGATCGCCCGGGCGCCGCCCTCGGTCATCCGGTCGATCAGCCCGGTGGCGGCCGCCTGCGCGGCGCCGATGACGGCCGGCTCGGCCCCGCCGCCGACCATGCCGAGGCGCGCGTACTGCTCGAGCTTGGCGCGGGAGTCGGCGATGTCGAGGTTGCGCATGGTCAGCTGGCCGATCCGGTCCGTGGGCCCGAAGGCGGGGTCCTCGGTGCGCTCCATCGACAACTTGTCCGGGTGGTAGCTGAACGCCGGGCCGGTGGTGTCGACGACCGACCAGTCCTCCCCGCGGCGCAGCCGCAGCGTGACCTCGCCGGTGACGGCCATGCCGACCCACCGCTGCAGCGACTCCCGCAGCATGAGCGCCTGGGGGTCCAGCCACCGGCCCTCGTACATGAGCCGGCCCAGCCGCCGGCCCTCGGTGTGGTAGGTGGCGAGGGTGTCCTCGTTGTGGATGGCGTTGACCAGCCGCTCGTAGGCGGCGTGCAGCAGCGCCATGCCCGGCGCCTCGTAGATGCCGCGGCTCTTGGCCTCGATGACCCGGTTCTCGATCTGGTCGGACATGCCCAGCCCGTGCCGGCCGCCGATCGCGTTGACCTCGAGCACCAGGTCGACGGCGGAGGCGTACTCCTTGCCGTTGACCGAGACCGGCCGCCCGTTGGCGAAGCCGATCGTCACGTCCTCGGGCTCGATCGCGACGGCGGGGTCCCAGAACCGGACGCCCATGATCGGCTCGACGATCTCGATGCTCGCGTCGAGGTGCTCCAGCCGCTTGGCCTCGTGGGTGGCACCCCAGATGTTGGCGTCGGTGGAGTAGGCCTTCTCCGCGCTGTCCCGGTAGGGCAGGCCGTGCGCGGTCAGCCACTCCGACATCTCCTTGCGGCCGCCGAGCTCCTCGACGAACCGGGCGTCCAGCCACGGCTTGTAGATCCGCAGCGACGGGTTGGCCAGCAGGCCGTACCGGTAGAACCGCTCGATGTCGTTGCCCTTGAACGTCGAGCCGTCGCCCCAGATCTGGACGTCGTCCTCGAGCATGGCGCGCACCAGCAGCGTGCCGGTGACCGCGCGGCCCAGCGGGGTGGTGTTGAAGTAGCTGCGCCCGCCGGAGCGGATGTGGAACGCGCCGCAGGTCAGGGCCGCCAGGCCCTCCTCCACCAGCGCCTCCCGGCAGTCGACCAGCCGGGCGATCTCCGCGCCGTAGGCGGTGGCCCGGCCGGGCACCGAGGCGATGTCGGGCTCGTCGTACTGCCCGATGTCGGCGGTGTAGGTGCACGGGACCGCGCCCCGGTCGCGCATCCAGGCGACCGCCACGGAGGTGTCGAGACCACCGGAGAAGGCGATCCCGACGCGTTCGCCGACGGGCAGGGACGTGAGCACCTTGGACACGAGAGAGATTATGCACGACCACGCATGACCATTCACGGGCGGGGTCGGGGCGCCGGGGCCCGTGGGGCAGGATCGCAGGAGTGCCGGACCTCTCCCTCGGCGACGACCTGCGCGCTCTCGTCGACGCCTCCCCCTCCCCGTTCCACGCCGTGGCCGAGCTCACCCGCCGGCTGACCGCCGCCGGGTTCACCGAACTGGCCGAGGCCGACGCGTGGCAGCTCGCCCCCGGCGGGGCGCACGTCGTGGTGCGGCAGGGCAGCCTCGTCGCGTTCCGGCTGGGCAGCGCCCCGCTCGCCGACGCCGGGATGCGGCTGGTGGGCGCGCACACCGACTCCCCCACCTTCCGGGTCCGGCCGCGGTCCGACGTCCGGCAGGCCGGTTACCGGCTGGTCGGCGTCGAGCCCTACGGCGGCGGGCTCTGGCACACCTGGCTGGACCGGGAGCTGACCGTCGCCGGGCGGGTGGCGCTGCGCGGCGGCCGGACCGCGCTGGTCTGGCTCGACGGCGCTCCGCTCCGGCTGCCGTCGCTGGCCATACACCTCGACCGCGGCGTCCGCGAGGGCCTCACCCTCGACCCGCAGCGGCACCTGGTCCCGGTCTGGTCGCGGGACCTGGACACCGAGCCCGGGCTCACCGAGGCGCTCGCCGCGGCCGCCGGGGTGGCGCCGGGCGACGTCGTCGGGCACGACCTGGTGCTGGCCGACACCCAGCCCGCGGCCCCCGCCGGCGCCGACGGCACGTGGGTCGCGGCGCCGCGGCTGGACAACCTGGCCAGCTGCCACGCCGGCGTGACGGCGCTGGCCGGCGCGGCGCCCGGCGTGCGCACCCAGGTGCTGGTCGCCAACGACCACGAGGAGGTGGGCAGCGGCTCGATGTCCGGGGCGCGCGGCAGCTTCCTCGAGGACGTCGTCCGCCGGCTGGTCGCCGTCACCGACCCCGGGGACCCGCAGGCCCTGCCCCGGGCGCTCGCGCGGTCCCGGCTGGTCTCGGCGGACATGGCGCACGCCGTCCACCCGACCCGGTACGACCGGCACGAGCCCGCGCACACCCCGCAGCTCGGCGGCGGCCCGGTGCTCAAGGTCAACGCCAACCAGGCCTACGCCACCGACGCGGCCGGCGGCGGCTGGTTCGCCGAGCGGTGCGCCGAGGCGGGTGTGCCCGTGCAGTACTTCGTGTCCCGCGCCGACCTGCCCTGCGGCTCGACGATCGGCCCGCTGACCGCCACCCGGCTGGGCGTGGCGACCGTCGACGTCGGCGCGCCGATGCTGGCCATGCACTCCTGCCGCGAGCTCGCCTCGGCCCTGGACGTCCCGTTGACGACCGCCGCGCTGACCGCCTGCTACGAGGACTGAGCGGGCGGCGGCTCCTGGCCGGGAGGCCGGTCGGCCGGGGCGCGGCGGAGGACGTCGGCGAAGGACTCCTCCAGCCGCGCCCAGGTGCCGCTCCACTCGACGAGCGGCTCGAGGATCCGCTCGAAGACCGCGAGCTGCTCGTCGAAGGCCTGCAGCTGCCCCATCAGGCCCTCGACGAGCTGGCGCTGCGCCCGCACCGACGACGCGATCGACCGCACCTGCGCCGCCGACATCGCCCCGGGCGGCGAGGGCAGCCGCGGCAGGGAGAACCCCGACGGGACGGCGCCGGCGGCCAGCCGGGTGGCCCGGTCGGTGAAGCCGCGCAGCTGCGCCACGAACTCCTCGACCGACCGCGCCACCAGCCCGCCGTCGCGGGGCCTGTCCTCGGACTCGCTCACGCACCACCTCCCGGCCCGCCCGCCCCGGTCGGCGGGAACCGGCCCCAGTCTCCCGGCTGCGGACCTCAGCCGCCGGTCAGCGCGCGCAGCGTCCCGGCGTTGCGGACGGCGTGGCCGTACCCGTCGTTGTTGAAGTACGCGTAGACGTCACGACCCTGCCCGGCCCACTCGCCGATCCGGTCGGCCCACCAGCGCAGGTCGGCGTCGGGATAGGAGCCGGCGTACAGGTGGGCGGCGTCGGGCCCGTGCAGCCGGACGTAGACGAACGGCGCCGTCGCGCGCAGCACGCACGGCAGGCCGGCGCCGCTCATCACGCAGTAGGCGGCGCCGTGCCGCTCGAGCAGCGCGAACACGCCCTCGTCGTGCCAGCTGGGGTGGCGGAACTCCACGGCCACCCGCATCCAGTCCGGCAGCAGGCCGAGGAAGTGGTCGAGCCGGGCGTCGTCGCGGGCGGCGGCCGGGTGCAGCTGGACCAGCAGCACCGCCCGCCGGGGCCCCAGCTCGTGCCAGGCCGCGGTCATCCGCTCGACCCACGCCTCGGGGGCGTACAGCCGCTTGGCGTGGGTCAGCCCGCGCGGGGCCTTGACCGACAGCTGGAAGCCCTCGGGCAGTCGCTGCCGCCACCCGGCGAAGGTCGCGGTGCGCGGCCAGCGGTAGAAGCTCGCGTTGAGCTCGACGGTGCCGAACCGGCGGACGTAGTGGGCCAGCCGGTCCCGGGACGGCGTCCCCGGCGGGTAGAGGACGCCGTCCCAGTGGTCGTAGCTCCAGCCCGACGTGCCGACGTGGACGGCCACCGGGGACCCCGCGCGGTCAGGCCGCCCGGCGCAGGCCGGCCAGCCGGGTGGCGGCGGCGAGCACCCGCCCGTACGAGCCCGGCGCCAGCCGCACCAGGACGTCGGGGACGACGGCGCTGGCGCCGATGAGCAGCCGCGGCCGGCGCCGCTCCACCGCCTCGACGATCCGCTGGGCGGCACGGTCGGCCGGGTAGCGCAGCAGCCTGGCGAACTCGCGCTTGCCCCGCTCGGCCTCCGCGGGGTCGGCGCCACCGGCCACGCGGGCGGTCTCGGCGATCCGGGTGGCGATGCCGCCGGGGTGCACGCTGGTCACGCCGACGCCGTCCCCGGCCAGCTCGTGCCGCAGCGCCTCGGTGAACCCGCGGACGGCGAACTTGCTCGACGCGTACGCCGCCTGCCCGGCCGGCGCCATGAGCCCGAAGAGGCTGGAGACGTTGACCAGGTGCGACCCGGGGTTCCCCTTCAGCGTGGGCAGCAGCGCGTGGGTGAGCCGGACGGCGGCACGGAAGTTGACGTCCATGACCCACTCGAACTCCTCGAGGGTCACCTGGTCGAACCGCCCGCCCAGCGCGACACCGGCGTTGTTGACCAGCAGCGTCGTCGCCGGGTGGGCCGCGACCACCCGGTCGGCGGCCTCGCGCAGCCGCCCGGCGTCGGCGAGGTCGGCGACGACGGTGGCCACCGACCGGCCCGGGGAGGCCGCGCGCACCGCCGCCGCGACGCCCTCGAGCCGCTCGGCGTCGCGGTCGAGCAGCACGAGGTCCGTGCCGCGGGCGGCCAGCCGCGGGGCGAGCGCGGCGCCGATGCCGCTGGCCGCCCCGGTGACGACGGCGGTACCGGTGAAGGCGTAGGGGCGCACGCGGCGACCGTATCCGGCGGCGCTCAGGGCAGCCGCCACACCGTCGTCCGGCGCAGCCCGGGCCCCTCGGTCTCGGGGACCTCGTACACCGCGGCGGGCTCCAGCCGCTCGTGCGGCAGGTACGGGCGGCCGGGGTCGCCGATCAGCACCTCGCAGCCGCGGGCCCGCGCCCGGTCGAGGAAGGGCAGCACCCGCCCGGTCATCTCCCGGTCGTAGCAGACGTCCCCGGCGACGACGACGTCGAGGGCCGGCGGCTCGCGGTCCAGCACGTCGCCGGTGACGCTGATGCCGGTCACGCCGTTGAGGCCGGCGTTGACGCCGACCGCCGTCCGGGAGAACGGGTCGACGTCGCTGGCCAGCACCCGGCGGGCGCCGGCGAGGACGGCGGCGACGGCGACGAGGCCGCTGCCCGACCCGAGGTCCAGCACCGTGCGGCCTGCGACGGTGGCGGGCGCGTCGAGCAGGTGGCGGGCCAGCGCCTGCCCGCCGGGCCAGGCGGCCGCCCAGAACGGCGGCTCCTCCCCCGCCCCGCCGGCCGCGGTCTCCATCGCCTCCCACAGGGCGACGACGTCGTCGGCGACGTGCAGCCGCACCTCGGGGACGAGCGAGGGCCGGCGCACCTGGGTGTGCGCGCGGACGAACCCCGCGGGCACCACCCGGGTGGCCGGCCCTCGCTGGATCACCTGGGGATCAGTACCAGCCGGTGGCCTGCGAGTGCGCCCAGGCGTCGCACGGCGAGCCGTAGCGCTCCTCGATGTAGATCAGGCCGGCGTCGATCTGGCGGTAGCCGTCGGAGGTCTTGGCGATCCCGGTGCTGGCCCAGGTGGAGTCCAGGAACTGCGGGATGCCGTAGGCGGTGCTGGTGGGGTTCTGGGCGTTGGGGTTCCAGCCGCTCTCCTTGCCCCACAGCTTCTCCAGGCAGGAGAACTGCTCACCGCTGCCGACCTTGCTCAGCGCGTAGTCCTTGAAGGAGCCGGAGGGCGCGGCCGGCGCGGCCTCCTCGGCGGCCTGCTCCTCGGCGGCCTGCTGCGCGGCGGCGGCCTCGGCGGCGGCCTGCGCCTCGGCGGCCTGGCGGGCGGCCTCCTGCTCCGCGGCGACGCGGGCGGCCTCCTGCTCGGCGGCGACGCGGGCGGCCTCGGCCTCGGCGGCCTGGCGGTCGCGCTCGGCCTGCTCGGCGGCGAGCTGCGCCTGGGCGGCACCGGCCTCCTGCGCGCTGCGCTCGGCGCGCGAGGCGGCGACGTCGGCCAGCGTCGTCAGGTCGGGGCCGGTCGCGGCCTGCGCGGCCGCCTGCTGCTGCGGGATGCCCAGCTCGTCGGCGACGCTGACCGCGGTGCCGGCGGTGTCGGTGCCGGCGGAGGCGGCCGGGCCGCTGGTGGAGACGACGCCCACGATCAGCGCGCCGGCGGCGGCGGCGCCGAGCAGGAGGGCCGGGCGGCGCGGGCCCAGCGGCGGGCTGCCGCGGCGGAACAGGCGCCGGCGGGCGGGGGCCTCGGCGGCCGGCTCGGCGGCGTCCGCGAGGGCGGGCAACTCGCGGGTGGCGGTGTCGGCGGGGGCGTCGGGGGTGGCGAGCTCGACGGTCACGGGGGCGTCGGCAGGCGTGTTCGGGACGTGGCGGGACATGAGGGGGTGAGGGCTCCGAGGGAGAGTGCGCGCGGCAGCGGCCCGGAGGCGGACCTCGGGCGTGCGGGTGCGGCGCGGGTCTGGGGCGGTGTGGCGGTACGGGGTCCCCGGCGACGTCGTCGCAGGGAGCGGCAGGGCAGGGGCGGCCGGCGTCAGGCGGACGCGGGAGCGCGGTGTGCGCGCGGGCAGCTGCACCTGCGGGCCGCTTCGGCCCGGAGGCGGGGCATGCGGAGACTCTCCGTTTCTTCCGTGAGCCGCCTACCGAGTTAGCTGACGGGTTCGGGCGGGAAGGAGCCCTACGCGTGCCGGGCCGGAGCTCGGCGGGCGCGATTCACCCCAGTACTGCGGTGGGTCCCCGGCTCGCGTCCACGGGTGCGGACACGACTCGGCGGCGTCCGGCCGGGCTCCCCGGGACGGGGACCTGACGACCTGCCGGACGCGAGCCACCGTACGGTCGTTACCGGTTCGTGACAACAGCCGGGGCCGGAGGTGCGGCCGGGACGTGTGGTACGGACTCCCCCGGTCCGGAACCCGCCCCCGCGTCGCCGCTGGTCAGGAGGCCGCGGCGACCTCGGGCCGGCCGGGCCCGTGCAGCGGTGTCACGTCGGACACGTCCGTGCCGGACGGCGCCGGACGCGCCCCCGCGCGGGGCTCGGGCGCCGGGTCCTCCCCGAGGCGGGGCAGGCCCCGCTTGTCGCCGAGGGCGGGGACGTCGTCGGGCACGACCCCGGTGACGACGGCGAGCGCCTCGTCCAGCTGCCCGGTCAGCAGGCGCAGCCAGTCGCGCGCCCGGTCGCGCTCGTCGCGCAGGGGCGCGAGCTCGGCCTCGACGGCGGACCGCCGCTCGAGCGCCTCGGCGTCGGCCCGTGCCCGCGCCTCGGCGGCCTCGCGGTCCCGCCGCGCGCGCTCGGCGGCGGCCCCCTCCTCCAGCCGGGCCGCCTCGCGGCGCGCGGCCTCCAGGATCGCGGCGGCCTCGCTGCGGGTCTGCTCGCGGGCGGCGAGCACCGCCTCGCGCATCTCGGCCACCCCGGACAGCCGCGCCTGCGCCTCGGTGAGCGCCTCGGCGCGGATCCGCCCGGCCTCCTCCTCGGCGGCGGCGGTCAGCGCGGCGGCCGCCTCCTCGGCCCGGCGCATCATCGCGGCGGCGTCCTCGGGACCGGGCAGGCTCTGCCGCTCGCGGACCAGCTGGGCCAGCCGACGGCGGGCGTTCTGCAGCTCGGCCGACGCGGCGGCGTAGCGGCTGAGCAGGTGCTCGTTCTCCCGGCGCAGGACCAGCAGCTCGGTCTCCGCCCAGGCGACGTAGTCGTCGACCTGTAGGCGGTCGTAGCCGCGCACCGCTCCGGTGAACACCGGTCCGGTGCCCAGCAGACCGTCGAGCCCGCGTCCCGGAGGCGGCTCGGCGGGGCCGTCCCCGGCCCCGTCCGGAGCAGCTCCATGTCCCCGCAGCGACATCCCGGTTCCCCCTCGGTGCGCTCCGATCCGGTCCCCCACCGGCACGCCGGCGAGGGTGATCACAGGGTTCCACCCCCCGGGTGCGGTCGAACGGGCCGACACGGGTGGGCGCGGGACGTGCGGACCGGTCGCGCCCGGACGTGCCGGGCCGGTCACCGTGCGCGGTCGAGAGGTCTCAGTACGGTCACGGCCCCCGGGGGGAATGCTCGGCGGGGGCGGCTCGTTGGGCCGGGTACAGTAGTTGCACTCTCAACCACATGGAGCACGAGATGCAGTTCGGGGTCTTCACGGTCAGCGACGTCACGACCGACCCGACGACGGGGCGGACGCCGAGCGAGACGGAGCGGATCAAGGCCGTCGTCACCATCGCGAAGAAGGCCGAGGAGGTGGGCCTCGACGTCTTCGCCCTCGGCGAGCACCACAACCCGCCGTTCTTCTCGTCCTCCCCCACGACCACGCTGGCCTACGTCGCAGCGCAGACCTCCCGGCTGCAGCTGTCGACGTCGACCACACTGATCACCACCAACGACCCGGTGAAGGTCGCCGAGGACTACGCGATGCTCCAGCACCTCGCCGACGGCCGCGTCGACCTGATGATGGGCCGCGGCAACACCGGGCCGGTCTACCCGTGGTTCGGCCAGGACATCCGCAACGGCATCCCGCTGGCCGTGGAGAACTACGCGCTGCTGCGCCGGCTGTGGGACGAGGAGGTCGTGGACTGGCAGGGCCGGTTCCGCACCCCGCTGCAGGGCTTCACCTCCACCCCGCGGCCGCTGGACGGCGTCCCGCCGTTCGTGTGGCACGGGTCGATCCGCAGCCCGCAGATCGCCGAGCAGGCCGCGTACTACGGCGACGGCTTCTTCCACAACCACATCTTCTGGCCGAAGGAGCACACCCAGCGGATGGTGGAGTTCTACCGGTCCCGGTTCGAGCACCACGGCCACGGCGCCGCCGACCAGGCGATCGTCGGCCTCGGCGGGCAGGTGTTCATGCGGCGGAACAGCCAGGACGCCGTCGCCGAGTTCCGGCCCTACTTCGACAACGCGCCGGTCTACGGGCACGGGCCCTCGCTCGAGGACTTCTCCCGGGAGACGCCGCTGACCGTGGGCAGCCCGGAGCAGGTCGTCGAGCGCACGCTCGGCTTCCGCGACTACGTCGGCGACTACCAGCGGCAGCTGTTCCTCATCGACCACGCCGGCCTGCCGCTGAAGACCGTCCTCGAGCAGCTGGACCTGCTCGGCGAGGAGGTCGTGCCGGTGCTGCGCCGCGAGTTCGCCGCGCTCAAGCCGGCGCACGTGCCCGACGCCCCCACCCACGCCGCCCGGGTGGCCGCCCGCGGGGGCGCGCAGGAGCCGACCGTGTACGCCGCGGGTGACGACGTCACCGGGCAGGCCCGCGAGGAGGTGTCCGTCCGATGACCACCCGCACCCTGGCCGTCGTCAGCGCGGGGCTCGGCGTCCCGTCGTCGACGCGGCTGCTGGCCGACCGGCTCGCGGCGGCGACCGTCGCCGCGCTGCGCGAGCGCGGCGAGGACGCCACCGTCGAGGTCGTCGAGCTGCGCGAGCACGCCCGCGACGTCGCCGACGCGCTGGTCACCGGGTTCCCGAACGCGGCGCTGCGCGCAGCGGTCGGGACGGTGACCGGCGCGGACGCGGTCATCGCGGTCACGCCGGTGTTCACCGCCTCCTACAGCGGCCTGTTCAAGTCCTTCGTCGACGTGCTGGACAAGGACGCGCTCACCGGCACGCCGGTGCTGCTCGCGGCGACCGCCGGCACCGCCCGGCACTCGCTGGTGCTCGAGCACGCGATGCGGCCGCTGTTCAGCTACCTGCGCGCGGTGACCGTGCCGACGGCCGTCTTCGCGGCGAGCGAGGACTGGGCCGGCGGTGAGGGCGCCGGCCAGGAGCTGGCCGCGCGGATCACCCGCGCGGCCGGCGAGCTGGCCGACGTCGTCACCGGCCGGCCGGCGTCGGGCCGCCCGGCCGACCCCTTCGCCGACGTCCCCTCCTTCGAGGACCTGCTGCGGGGTACCGCCTAGGACCGGTCCTGGACCGGCGCCTGGGACGACCCGCCGGCACGCGGGTCCGCGTGCCGGGCCCGGTCGCGCTCGGGGGCCTGCCGGGCGACCGGCACGCCCTCCGGCGCGGCCGGCGGCCCCGCCGGCACCGGCGCGGACGGCGGCACGGCCGGCTCCGGACGTCCCCGCAGCCGCGGGTAGGCCAGCACCAGGCTGGCCGCCAGGACGATGGCCAGGATGACCGCCCACGTGCCGGTGTAGTCGGCCCACGAGTCGGTGAGCAGCAGGAACGCCGGGAGGGCGGCGGTGAGCAGCCCGGCGACCACGGCGATCGCGCCCGTGTACCGGGTGAACTCCTCCCGCTTCAGCCCCAGGACGACGAAGAACAGCGCCCAGAGCACCGCCCAGTACAGCCAGATCACGCCGAAGCCCGGGTCCCGCGGCACGACGTAGAAAAAGCTGAGCCCGGCGTACACCAGCGCGCACGCCGCCACGAACGCGGAGAACCAGCCGAGCCCCGTGCCGTCGAGGCCGCCGAGCAGGTTGATCCCCACGTACAGGTACGTGAAGCCGAACAGGTAGAGGCCCGACGCGGCCAGGATCGTGGCCGGGTCCCCGTCGGCCGTGATGATCAGGACGGTCGGCGTCACCACCTGCAGCGCCCCGACGAACAGGTTGAGCGGGGCGGCGGCGCGGGCGTCCACCAGCCCCAGCAGCATCAGGCCGTTGACGACCAGGACGGCTCCGACGTACAGCAGTCCCACGGCTCCCATGTGCGGTCATCTCCTCGGGTCCCGCGACGGTGCGGACGTCCCCCGTGGCTGGTGCCGGCGACGGTCGCGCCGGCGGTCAGGAGCCGGGCTCCCCGGACTCCCGTTCGTTCTCCCGGACGGCCCCGTCCTCCTCGAGGGCCTCGTCCTCCTGCTGGGCCTCGTCCTCCTGGGCCTCGTTCTCCTGCAGGGCCTCGTTCTCCTGCAGGGCCTCGTTCTCCTGCAGGGCCTCGTTCTCCTGCAGGGCACTGTCGATCAGGTCGGCCAGCCCGCCGACCGAGCGGTGCGGACCGCCCCGGCGGACGACGACCGGCTCGGGCACGTCGCCGGGCTCCCCGGACGACAGCCCCTCGGTGAGGTCGTGCGCCGCCCGCAGCGCGGCCTTGCCGGCGCGGTCGGCCGCCTCGTGGCGCTCGATCCGCGGCACCTCCCCGCTCACCTCTCGCCTCCTCCCACTCCCCCGCGGCCCCGGCCCTCTCGGCACGGTCGGTGACCCCCGGACCCGGTTGGGCGGACGGCGCGCCGGGTACTCCACGTCCCGGCCTCGAACAACCGGGAGCCGCGCAGTGCTCGTGTGAGGAGCGATCCGTGCAACTCCGGGTCGAGGTGGTGTGGACGTGCGCGCCGTGCGAGGTCGGCGGGCAGGACGTGACGGAGGACGGTGACGACGACCCGACCTGCTGGAACTGCGGCGGGCCGGTCGTGGTGACCGCCCGGCCCTCCGTCCGCCGGCCCTTCCCCGAGCCGTTCCCGGAGCCGGACGCCGCCTGAGGGCGGCGCCCGGCCCGGGCGGACGGGTCCCGGCGCACGCCGGGACCCGCCGGGCGGTCAGGACGTGACGGCGCACTGCCCGCGGTCGGCACGGACCGGCCCCGACGCCGACGGCTTGACGTCGAAGTCGAAGATCGCCGTCGGCAGGTAGAGCGAGCAGCAGGCGTTCGGGATGTCGACGACCCCGCTGACGCGGCCCTCGATCGGCGCCGAGCCGAGCAGCAGGTAGGCCTGCTCGCCGGAGTAGCCGAACTTCTGCAGGTACCGGACGGCGTTGAGGCAGGCGTTGCGGTAGGCCTGCGTGGCGTCCAGGTAGAGGTTGCGGTCCTCCTCGTGCTCGACCGAGATGCCGATGAACGTCAGGAACTCCGAGTAGCGGGGCTCGACGTTGCCCGGGATGAACACCGGGTTGGTGGTCACCCCGTAGGTCTCCATGCCGCCCTTGATCAGGTCGATGTGGAAGTCGATGAACCCGCCCATCTCGATGGCGCCGCAGAACGTGATCTCGCCGTCGCCCTGGCTGAAGTGCAGGTCGCCGCCGGAGAGCTTCGCGTCCTGCACGTGCACCGGGTAGAAGACGCGGGATCCGCGGGAGAAGTTCTTGATGTCGTGGTTCCCGCCGTTCTCCCGCGCCGGCACGGTGCGGGCGCCGTCCCGGGCGATCGCCGCGGCCACGTCGCCGTCGGCCTGCCCGGGCAGCGTCTGGTCCTCGATCGGGAGCAGCGCCAGCGCGGGCACGCGGTCGGGGTCGGTGTCGGCCAGGGCCTTCTCCCGCCGGTTCCACCGGGCGAGCAGGTCGGCCGACGGGGCGGTGCCGAACAGCCCGGGGTGGGTCAGGCCGGTGTAGCGGACACCCGGTATGTGCCGGGAGGTCGCCACCTGGCCGTGGAAGTCCCAGATCGCCTTGTAGGCGTCCGGGAAGTAGTCGGTCAGGAAACCGCCGCCGTTGGCCTTGGCGAAGATGCCGGTGTAGCCCCAGCCCTGGCCGGGGGCGTCGCCGTACTCCTGCGGCGCCTGCACCGGGCCGAGGTCGAGGATGTCGACCACCAGCAGGTCACCGGGCTCGGCCCCCTCGACGCCGATCGGGCCGCTGAGCATGTGGGCCCTGGTCAGGTCGACGTCGCGGACGTCGTTCGCCGAGTCGTTGTTGCCGATCTGGCCGTCGGTCCACTCCCGGCACTCCACCCGGATGTCCTGCCCGGGCCGGACCATCGTGGCGACGGGTACGTCCGGGTGCCAGCGGTTGTGCCCCGGGACGGCCTGGTCGCGCATGGACTTGGCCTGGTCGACGGTGAAGACGACGTCTGGCATGTCCCCCACACTCCGATCTCCGTTGACGGGAGGGCCGACCCGCGTCCGCGGGCCGTTCGCGGCGGCTCCGCGCGGGGAGCCGGGGAGGCGACGGCGGCCCGGCCCAGTGGCCGCCGCGCGGGCTGGTCAGGGCTTCGGGAGGGCGCTCCACCGGGGGTCGCGCGGCACCGGGCGGCGGGGGGCCGGCGGCACGGCCGTCGTCACGGCGGGCGCGTCGGCGCTGGCCTCCTCGCGCGCCCGCGCCGCGGCCAGCGGCGCCGGGGTGCGCGCCAGCAGCGGGGCGGTGTAGACGCGCCGGCCGGTGTCGCCGCACGAGGGACACGCCTCCGAGGCCTGCGCGGTCCCGATGGGCCGCCGCACCTCCCAGGGGCCGCACGCCGGGCACCGGTACAGGTAGGCCGCCATCGAGGCCTCCGCGGGGAAGTCGGGACCACTCAGGAGCGGGCGACGCTAGTGGCGGGCCCGGACGGACCGGCGGGACCTTCGGCCCCATCCGCAGCGCGTCGCCACCGGCGGCCCCCGGACGGTGACGGCGGGTGCACTCAGCGGACGGCGTCCTCCGACGGCGCCGCGGAGCCGCCCTGCGGAGCCTCGGCCGTCATGATCCGGACGATCTCCGCGCGGTCGGCGGCCGAGGGCAGCCCCCAGCCGGGCTCGTAGTCGTAGACCTCGGCGAGCGGCCGGGACGCCGTCCGGCCGGTGAGCACCTCCACCGAGCCGGTGTCGATCAGCCCCGGGTGCTCGACGCCGCACGCCTCGGCCACCTTGAGCAGGTCCCGGCGCAGGGTGGCCACGTAGCTGGCCAGCCGCACCGACTTCAGCGCCGGGTCCAGGCCGTGCGCCAGCCACGCGTTCTGGGTGGCGACGCCGGTCGGGCAGGTGTCGGTGTGGCACTTCTGCGCCTGGATGCAGCCGATGGCGAGCATCGCCTCGCGGGCGATGTTGACCATGTCGCAGCCGAGGGCGAAGGCCACCACCGCGTTGTCGGGCAGGCCGAGCTTGCCGGCGCCGACGAACGTGACCTGCTCGGCCAGGCCGCGGCGGGCGAAGGTCGAGTAGACGCGGGCGAAGCCGAGCTGGAACGGCAGCGACACCGAGTCGGTGAAGATCAGCGGCGCGGCCCCGGTGCCGCCCTCACCGCCGTCGACGGTCACGAAGTCCACGCCGCGGCCGGTGGTGGCCATCAGCCCGGTCAGCTCGTCCCAGAAGGTCATGTCACCGACGGCGGACTTGATGCCCACGGGCAGGCCGGTCTCGGCGGCCAGCAGCTCCACCCAGTCGAGCAGGCTGTCGGTGTCGGTGAACTCCGCGTGCCGCGACGGGCTGACGCAGTCGACGCCCTCGGGCACCCCGCGGGCGGCGGCGATCTCGGCCGAGACCTTCGCCGCCGGCAGCACCCCGCCCAGCCCGGGCTTGGCGCCCTGGCTGAGCTTGACCTCCAGCGCCCGCACGGGGGCGGATGCCACGAGGTCCTTGAGCCGCTGCAGGTCGAAGCGACCGGCCTCGTCGCGGCAGCCGAAGTAGGCGGTGCCGATCTGGAACACCAGCTCGCCGCCGTGCCGGTGGTGCACCGACAGCCCGCCCTCGCCGGTGTTGTGCAGGCACCCCACCAGCGCCGCGCCGCGGTTGAGCGCCTCGACGGCGGCCCCGGACAGCGAGCCGAAGCTCATCGCCGACACGTTCACCACCGACGCCGGCCGGAACGCCCGGGCCCGCCCGCGGGGGCCGCCGAGCACCTTGGCCGAGGGCAGCGCCACGTCGGCGGCCGAGTGCGGGTGGGACGGCGGCACGGCGCGGCCGAACGTGCGGTGGTTGATCACCGGGTAGCCCGCCGTGAACTCGAGGTCGTTGTCGGTGCCGAACCCGAAGTAGTTGTTCTCCCGCTTGGCCGAGGCGTACACCCAGCGCCGCTGGTCCCGGGTGAACGGCCGCTCCTCGTTGTTGCCGGCGACCAGGTACTGCCGCAGCTCCGGGCCGATCGCCTCCAGCAGGTAGCGGGCGTGCCCGATCACCGGGAAGTTGCGGAGCACTGTGTGCTCCCGCTGCACCAGGTCCCGGGCGGCCACCGCCGCCAGCGCCCCGAGTCCGGCCACCGCGGCCCGCG
This sequence comes from Geodermatophilus sp. SYSU D01036, assembly GCF_054050435.1. Lineage (NCBI taxonomy): Bacteria > Bacillati > Actinomycetota > Actinomycetes > Geodermatophilales > Geodermatophilaceae > Geodermatophilus > Geodermatophilus sp. SYSU D01036. The sequence goes on from NZ_JBJGZJ010000010.1 coordinate 63,956, forward strand.
CCGCACCCCTCATCGCACTCCCCTTCCGCGCCGCTGCGGACCCCGGGCGAACCCCGGACAGCCATGGTGGGCCGCCCGGGGTCCGGGGTCTACAGGAAGAGGCTGAGCACGAGCGCGAAGACGAACCCGAGCGTCCCGAGCAGCGTCTCCATGACGGTCCAGGTCTTGAGCGTCGTCTTCTCGTCCATCTGGAAGAACCGGCTGACCAGCCAGAACCCGGAGTCGTTGACGTGCGAGAGGACGGTGGCCCCGCCGGCGATCGCGAGGACGATCAGCGCCAGGTCGATGGAGGACAGTCCGCTGCTGGCCTCGACCACCGGGGCCATGAGGCCGGCGGTCGTGGTGAGGGCGACCGTGGCCGAGCCCTGCGCCACCCGCAGCAGCACGGAGACCACGAACGCGGCCACGATCACCGGCAGGCCGATGTCGCCGAGGACGTCGGCCAGCGCCGTGCCGATGCCGCTGGCCCGCAGGACGCCCCCGAACATGCCGCCGGCGCCGGTGATGAGGATGATCGCGCAGACCGGGCCCAGGGCGCTGTTGACGATCGACTCGACCTGGGCGCCGCTCTCGCCGCGGCGCCGGCCGAGCACCACGATCGCGACCAGCACGGTGATCAGCAGCGCCACCGGGGTGGCGCCGAGCAGCTGACCCGCGCGCACGAGGAACGACGTCTCCTCGAGCGCCCCCGCGGTGGCCAGGGTGGTCAGCCCGGTGTTGAGGAAGATCAGCACGAGCGGGAGCAGCAGGATGCCGAGCACGGTGCCGAAGCCCGGCGGCGCCGGGCGGGTGACCGTCCCGGTCCGGCGTCCGCCGGAGGCGCCCGCGGTGCCCGGTGCGGTCCCGGCCACGGTGGGCTCGGGGGCCTCCGGTGCGGCGCCGGTGTCCGGGTCGTCCTCGGACGGCGGCACCGCGACGTCGAAGCGCCGCCCGGCCCACAGGCCGAACAGGTAGCCGCCCAGGTACCAGGTGGGCAGGCCGACGACCAGCCCGAAGACCAGGACCAGCCCGATGTCGGCCCCGATGAGCTCGGCCGCCGCGACCGGCCCCGGGTGCGGCGGGACGAAGGCGTGCATCACGGCGAAGGCGCCGGCGACCGGCAGGCCGTAGGTGAGCAGCGAGCCGCCCAGCCGGCGGGCGACCGTGAAGACGATCGGCAGGAAGACCACGAGGCCGGCGTCGAAGAAGATCGGGAAGCCGAACAGCAGCGCGGCGACGCCCAGCGCCAGGGGGGCGCGCTTCTCGCCGAAGCGCCCGATGAGGCTGTCGGCGAGCACCTGCGCCCCGCCGCTGTGCTCGAGCAGCCGCCCGAGCATCGCCCCGAGGCCGACCAGCAGCGCCACGTTGGCCAGGGTCGCGCCGAACCCCTCGGTGAGGGTGGTGACGACGTCCTCGAGCGGGACCTGGGCCACCAGCGCCGTCAGCAGGCTGACCAGGATCAGTGCCAGGAACGCGTGCAGCTTGAGCTTCATGATCAGGAACAGCAGCACGCCCACGGCTGCCGCCGCGATGAGCAACAGCCACCCGGCTCCCAGAGCCGGTTCGACCTCGGGCATGGGGTCCTCCTGGGGTTCAGCCCTCGTCGTCGAGGGCGTCGAGGGCGCGCAGGACGTCTTCCAGCGCGCGGGTGGACCGCTCGACCAGCGGTCGGGTGTGCCGGTAGAGGTCCGCCGCGGCCGGGTCGGGCTCGACCGGGTCGGAGACGCCGACCAGTGCGGTGGCGGCGTCGAGGTCGGGCAGCGCGCCCAGCGCGTGCAGGCCGAGCAGGCAGGCGCCCAGCCCCGTACCCTCCGGGGAGTCGGCGACCCGCACCGGCAGGTCCAGAGCGGCGGCGAGGGTGGACACCCACAGCGGCGAGGCCACCGCCCCGCCGGTGGCGCGGACCTCGGTCACGGGCAGGCCGGTGGCCGAGAACGCGTCGCGGACGAGCGCCAGCTGCTGGCACACGCCCTCGACGGCGGCGCGCACCAGGTGCCCCCGGCGGTGCTCGCGGCGCAGCCCGACGTACGCCCCGCGCAGCCCGGACCGCCACCACGGCGCCCGCTCCCCCAGCAGGTAGGGCAGGCACAGCAGCCCGGCACTGCCGGCGGGCACCGCGGCGGCCTCCTCGAGCAGCCGGGCGTCGAGGGCGTCGGCGTCCTCCCCCGTGACCCCCTCCCCGTCGGCCAGCGCCTGGGCGGCCCAGCGCACCACCGAGCCGCCGTTGTTGACCGCGCCGCCGACCACCCACTGGTCGTCGGTGAGCGCGTAGCAGAACAGCCGGTGCGCCGGGTCCACGGTCGGCGCCGGCACGACGACGCGCATCGCGCCGCTGGTGCCCAGCGACACGGCGGCGACCTCGGGGCGGACCGCGCCGATGCCGAGGTTGGCCAGCACGCCGTCGGAGGCGCCGAGGACCAGCGGGGTGTCCGCGGGCAGGCCGGTGGCCGCGGCGACCTCCGGGCGCAGGCCGTCGAGCACCGTCGTCGTCGGCAGGACCTCGCCGAGCTGCCCGGGGCGGACGCCGGCCACGTGCAGCGCCTCGGCGTCCCAGGTGCCGGTGCGGATGCCGTAGAGGCCGGTGGCCGAGGCGCAGGCGCGGTCGAGGACCTGGGGCCCGCCGCGCAGCGCGGACACGACGAGCTCCTTGACCCCGCCCCAGCGCGGCACCGCGTCCAGCCGGCCGGGCTCCTCGGCGCGCATCCAGGCGAGCTTGAGCAGCGGGGACATCGGGTGCACCGGCGTCCCGGTGCGGGTGTGCAGCCCGCCGGCGCGGCCGTCGGCGCGCAGGGCCTCGGCGAAGCCCGCGGCGCGGTCGTCGGCCCAGGTGACGACCGGGCCCAGCGGCCGGCCGTCGTCGTCCATGGGGACCAGGCCGTGCATGGCCGCGGACAGGCAGATCCCGACCACCCGGTCGCCGCGCTCGCGGGCGGCCCGGCTGACGGCGGCCAGCGCCTCGACGGCGGCGTCGGCGACCCGGTGCGCGTCCAGCTCGGCGCGGCCGGGGGCGGGCACCGACAGCGGGTAGCCGACGCTCACCAGGTCGCGCACCCGCCCGTCGGTGCCGGCCGTGACCGCCTTGGTCGCCGTCGTCCCGCTGTCCAGCCCGACCACGACGTCCATGCGGGCGATCCTGCCCGCGCCCACAGAGGGCCGCAGGTCAGCACTGGATCTCCACCAGCAGCACCCGGGCGTTCAGGCACGACGCCGCGATCCCGCCGACCAGCGCCCCCACCAGCCAGTGGAGCCCGCCGCCGGCGCCGAGGGCGAGCGATCCCGCCGCCAGCAGCACCAGCGTGGCCGCGGGCCCGGCGGGGCAGCGCCGGGAACGCGAGGATCCGGTCGAGGTCGATGGAGACCGCGACGAACAGCAGCCCGGTCAGCGGTAGGCGGACCCGCCGCGCAGCCGGGCGCCGACCGCCGTCACCAGCGGGGCGAGGACGACGCCGTCGCGGGCCAGCCGCGCCCGCAGCGCCCGGCGGTGGCGCAGCACGCCGACCAGGCCGATCGCCCAGAACAGGTACTGGACGGCGAACGCGGCGCGGAAGGCGCCGAGGTCGTAGGCGGTCGAGGCGCCGGGCGTGAGGACGTCGAGCACCGCGCCGATCGCCAGGATGGTCAGCAGCGAGGCGACGAAGCCGCCGACGTTGACCACGCCGCTGGCGCTGCCCTGCCGCTCGGCGGGGTTCCAGGTGCGGGCGTAGTCGAAGCCGATCATCGAGCCGGGGCCGTTGGTGCCGAGCACGACGACCAGCAGCACGAGCAGCCACAGCGGCGCTCGGCCGGGCCACAGCAGGACGACGGTCCAGGTGGCGGCGGTGACGGCGAGGATGCCGAGGACCAGCACCGAGCGGCGCAGCGGCCAGCGCCCGCACAGCCGGCCGAGCAGCGGCCCCACCCCCATGCCGACGACGACCAGCAGGGTGAGCAGCCCGGCCGCCGTCGCCGGGGACGACCCCTGGCCGACGACGAGGAAGGGATAGCCCCACAGCAGCGCGAAGACCGTGCCGGAGAACTGGGTGACCAGGTGGGTGTAGAGGCCGATCCGGGTGCCGGACTCCCGCCAGGTCAGCGCCAGGTTGCGGCGCACCTCGGCCAGCCCCGCGGGGGTGGCGGGCGCGACGCCGGGCGGGGCGTCGCGCAGCGTGGCGAGCACCAGGACGACGACCAGCACGCCGGCCGCCGCCGCGCCGAGGAAGGTGCTGCGCCAGCCCGCGGTGTGCAGCAGCGCGACCAGCGGGTAGGCGGCCACGACCTGCCCGAGCTGGCCGAGGATGCCGGTGAGCTGGGTGACCAGCGGGACGGTGCGGCCGGGGAACCAGAAGCCGATCACGCGCAGCACGCTGATGAACGTCATCGCGTCGCCGGCGCCGACCAGCACGCGGGCCGCGACCGCGGTGGGGACGTCGGTGGCCAGCGCCAGCACCAGCTGGCCCACGGCCATGGTGACCCCGCCCGCGACGATCAGCCGGCGCGAGCCGAAGCGGTCCAGCGCCACCCCGACCGGCACCTGCAGCCCGGCGTAGACCGCGAGCTGCAGCACCAGGAACAGCGAGACCGCCGACGCCCCGGCGGAGAACCGCTCCTGCGCCTCCACCCCGGCCACGCCGAGCGAGGCGCGGTGGAACACGGCGACGACGTAGGCGGCGAGCGCGGTGAGCCAGACGGCGTAGGCGCGCAGCGGGGTGCGAGCGGCGGTCGGGGGCGTCACTGAGGGGACGACAGTTCCTGCGGACCGGTTGTTCCCGGTACCGCGGTGAGTCGCCTCACGGCACGCGCCCGAGCGCGGCCCGGACGGGGGGTGCCCGGCCCTAGGATCGGGAGGTGGTCGCAGCACTGGTCTCCCCCGAGGACCTGACCGAGGACGACGCCCACCGCCGGGTGCGCATCCTCCTCGCGCTGGCCACCTGCATGGCCGAGAAGGGCTACCGCGCGACGACGATCTCCGACATCGCCCGCGAGGGCCGGGTGTCCAAGACCGTCGTCTACGCGCACTTCCGCGACAAGGAGCACTGCCTCCTCGAGCTCTACACCCGCGCCACCGACAAGATGCTCGCCACCGTGCACGCCGCGCAGGACCGGGCGGCCGCCGAGGGGCTGGCCTGGCGGGACCGGCTGAGGTCGGCCGTGCGCGCCTACCTGGAGGTGCTCGCCGCCAACCCGGAGGTGGCCTGGGCGGCGCTGGTGGAGGTGCAGGCCGCCGGCCGGCACGCGCTCACCCTGCGGCGGCAGGTCATCGACCGCTACGTGGAGCTGATCGGCGGGGTCGCCGCCGAGATGGCCGAGCGGTACCCCGACGAGGTGCGGGCGGTGGACCGGGCGCTCGTCGTCGCCGCGGTCGGCGGTCTCAACGAGCTGATGCTCGTCCGGGTCGAGCGCGGCGAGGCCGGCTCCCTGGCCGAGGACACCGACGTCGCCACCGAGGTGCTCGTCGGTCTCGTCGCCCGCCGCTGAGCCGCCCGGGTCAGCGGCGTGCCGGTCGCAGTGCCAGCACCGCCAGCGCCCCGGCCGCACTGACCCCCGCGCCGGCGAGCGCGGCCGCGTCCCACCCGGCGAGCAGGCCGGCCGCGGTGCCGGCGGGCGCGCCCGCGGTCACCAGCAGGACGACCAGCGTGACGCCGACGGCGGCGCCCAGGTAGCGGGCGGTGTTGTTGGCGCCGCTGCCCATGCCGGCCCGCTCGGGCGGCACGTGCGCCACCGCCTCGCGGCCGAGCGCCGCGTTGGCCGCGCCGTAGCCGACGCCGAGGACCAGCAGGCCCGGCAGCAGCGCGGCGGCCCGGTCGCCGGGGTCGAGGACGGCCAGCGCCGCCAGTCCCGCGGCCGAGACCGCGAGGCCGGCGGCCAGCAGCACGCGCCCGTCGACGCCGGGCAGCCAGCGCAGGCCCACCGACGTCGCCGTCGCGACCGCGGACCAGATCAGCACGAGCACCGTCGTCGCGAGCAGGCTCTCCCCCAGCGCCCGCTGCAGCACGGTGGCGAGGAAGGACATCAGCCCGACCGTGGCCGCGCCGGTGACCAGCGCGCCGACGCTCGCGGCGAGGAAGCCGCGGACGCGGAACAGGCCGAGGTCGACCATCGGCGCGCGCACCCGGGACTCGGCCAGCACGAACGCGACGGTCAGCGCCGCGCCGCCGGCGAGCAGCGCGACGACGGTCGCGGTCCCGGTGCCGGTGCGGGTGGCGACCAGCCCGACGAGCAGGCAGCACACCGCGGCGACGAGCAGCACCGGCCCCGCGACGTCCACCCGCGGCCGGCGGCCGGGTGCCGCCTCCGGCAGCAGCAGCCGGGCGGCGACCGCCAGCAGCAGCGTGACGACGGCGGTGGCGACGTGCGTGGCCCGCCAGCCGGTGTCGCCGTCGAGGACCACCGCGGCCAGCCCGCCCACGCCGGTGCCCGCGCCCAGGCTGGCGCCCCACACCGCCGCCGCGCGCGCCCGCGCCGGGCCGAGCGGGAACACCTGCGCGATCAGCCCGAGCGAGCAGGCCAGCACGGCCGCGCCGCCGACGCCCTCGACCAGCCGGCCGGCGACGAAGACGCCGGTCGACCCCGCGGCGGCCGACAGCGCGGCGCCGGCGGCCAGCAGCACGAGACCCGCGGTGAACACCCGGCGGCGGCCGAGGTCGTCGGCGGCGGCGCCGGTGACCAGCAGCGCCGCGGCCAGCCCGACGCTCATCGCCGACAGCAGCCACGCCTGCCCGCCCGCGTCGGTGCCCAGCTCGGCGGCGGTGGCCACGGCGGTGGCCAGCGGGGTGACGAAGGCGGCGAGGACGACGAGGGTGCTGACCGCGACGACGGCGAGCGTCCGCCGCTGGGGCGCGGCGGCCCCGGCGGCGTCGGCGGCCGCGGGCACGGGACGGGACTCGACCGATCGGGACACGCGCGCCCCCAGCAGGCTCGTCGGTTGGACATTCCAACCGGGATGCCGCGACGCTAGCAGGGCCGGCCGCGGCTGCACCACCCCTGCGGAGGAACAGGCATGGGCCGCAGCAGCGGGGGGCAAGGCTGGTCCGAGGAGCACCGTCCGGGTGCCGCGAGACAGGGAGGAGCGCCGTCCATGGCGTCCGTCATCCACTTCACCATCGCGACCGTCGCCGAGGAGAGCCCCGACTTCCGCCGGGTCCTGTGGACCGGGAAGAACACGCAGCTGGTCGTCATGACCATCCCGCCGGGCGGGGAGATCGGCGAGGAGGTCCACGAGGACATCGACCAGATCCTCACCTTCGTCAGCGGCGTCGGGGAGGCGAAGGTCGGCGGCGCCACGAAGAAGGTCGCACAGGGCGACCTGGTCGTCGTCCCGGCCGGGACCAAGCACAACTTCGTGAACACCGGCGAGAACCCGCTGATCCTGTACACGGTGTACGGCCCGCCGGAGCACGCCGACGGCGCGGTGCACCACACCAAGGAGGAGGCCGACGCGGCGGAGGAGTCCGGCGAGGACGAGCCGCCGACCGGCGACTGACACGCCTCCCCCCGGTGCCGTCCGCCCCCGCGGCGGCACCGGGGACACTGGGAGGGTGAGCAGCGCACTCGCCGACACCACCGCCGACACCGCCGAGGTCACCGCCGCGCTCCGCCGGGCCGGGATCGGTGACGTCGACGACTCGGGCCTGGCCCGGGCGCTGTACTCCTCCGACGGCTCGCTGTACCGCGTGCTGCCGCGCGCCGTCGTCCGCCCGCGCGACGCCGACGAGGTCGTCGCGGCCCTCGAGGTCTGCCGGACCCTCGGCGTGCCGCTGACCATGCGCGGCGCGGGCACCTCGATCGCCGGCAACGCGGTGGGCACCGGGGTCGTCGTCGACACCAGCCGGTACCTGGACCGGGTGCACGCGGTCGACGCCGAGGCGCGCACCGCGGTCATCGACCCCGGCGTCGTCCAGGCCCGGCTGCAGCTGGCCGCCCGCCCGCACGGGCTGCGCTTCGGGCCGGACCCGAGCACCGCCAACCGCTGCACCGTCGGCGGGATGATCGGCAACAACGCCTGCGGGTCGCGGGCGCTGGGCTACGGCCGGACGTCGGACAACGTCGTCGGCCTCGACGTCGTCACCGGGACCGGGCAGCGGCTGCGGCTGACCTCCGGGGCGACCGTGGACGGCACGGGCAGCGGGGTGGTCGACGACCTGCGCGCCCTGGTCGGCCGCGAGCTGGCCACCATCCGCACCGAGCTCGGCCGCTTCGGCCGGCAGGTGTCGGGCTACTCGCTGGAGCACCTGCTGCCCGAGCACGGCTTCGACGTCGCCCGGGCGCTGGTGGGCAGCGAGGGCACGCTCGCCGTCGTCCTCGGCGCCACCGTGCGGCTGGTCGCCGACGCCCCGTACCGCGGGCTGGTCGTGCTCGGCTACCCGTCGATGGCCGACGCCGCCGACGCCACGCCCGGCCTGCTCCGGCACGGGCCGACCGCCGTCGAGGGCCTGGACGAGCGGATCGTGCAGCGGCTGCGCGACGTGCCGGCCGCCGTCGTCCCCGAGCTGCCGCGCGGCGCGGGCTGGCTGATCGTCGAGGTCACCGGCGACACCGTCGCCGAGGTCGAGGCGAAGGGCGCGGGTGTGGTCGCCGACGCCGGCGCGCTGGACGCCCTGGTGGTCACCGACGTCGCGCACGCCGCCGCCATCTGGCGGATCCGCGAGGACGGCGCCGGCCTGGCCGCGCGCACCTCCGACGGCCGCCCCGCGCACGCCGGCTGGGAGGACGCCGCCGTGCCGGTGGAGTCCCTCGGCGCCTACCTGCGCGAGTTCGACGCGCTGCTGGAGCAGCACGGGCTGCAGGGCGTGCCGTACGGCCACTTCGGCGACGGCTGCGTGCACGTGCGCATCGACTTCCCGTTCGGCCGCGAGCCCGACCGCGGCCGCGCCGCCTACCGCTCCTTCGTCGAGGACGCCGCCCGGCTGGTCGCCCGCTACGGCGGGTCGGTGTCGGGCGAGCACGGCGACGGCCGGGCCCGCAGCGAGCTGCTGTCGACCATGTACTCCCCCGCCGCGCTGGACCTGTTCGCGCAGGTCAAGGCGCTGTTCGACCCCGGCGACGTGCTCAACCCCGGCGTGCTGGTGCGCCCGGCCCGCCTGGACGACGACGTCCGGGTGGCCGCCGCGCCGCGCCTGCGCGAGGGCCTGGCGCTGGCCTACCGGCACGACGACGGCGACCTGTCCAACGCGGTGCACCGCTGCACGGGCGTCGGCAAGTGCCGGGCCGACCCGTCCGGCGTCGCGGTGATGTGCCCGTCGTTCCCGGCCACCCGCGAGGAGAAGGACTCCACCCGCGGCCGCGCCCGGGTGCTGCAGGAGATGCTCGCGCCGGGCGGGCCGGTGCGGGACTGGCGCTCACCGGAGGTGCACGCCGCGCTCGACCTGTGCCTGTCGTGCAAGGGCTGCTCGCGGGACTGCCCGACCGGCGTGGACATGGCCAGCTACAAGTCCGAGGTGCTGCACCAGTCCTACCGGCGGCGCCTCCGGCCGCTGGCGCACTACACGCTGGGCCGGCTGCCGATGTGGTCCGACCTGGCCGCGCGGGCGCCGCGGCTGGTCAACGCGGTGCTGCGCAACCGGCTCGGCGGGCGGCTGGCGAGGTGGGGCGCCGGCGTGGACCGGCGGCGGTCGCTGCCGTCGTTCGCGCCGCGCACCTTCCGGCAGTCGTTCACCCCGCGGCCGGGCGGCGGCGCGCCGGTGGCGCTGTGGGTGGACTCGTTCACCGACCACTTCGCGCCGGAGGCCGGGCACGCCGCCGTCCGGGTGCTCGAGGCCGCCGGCTACTCCGTGCAGGTGCCCGGCGACGACACCTGCTGCGGGCTCACCTGGATCACCACCGGGCAGCTGGACACCGCGAAGCGGATCCTCGGCGACACCGTGCGCCGGCTCGCGCCGCTGGCCGACGCCGGCATCCCGATCGTCGGCGTGGAGCCCTCGTGCACGGCGGCGCTGCGCAGCGACGCCGTGGAGCTGCTCGAGGGGGTGGGCGGGGGTGCCATGGCCGGGCGGGTCGCCGCGGCCACCCGGACGCTGGCCGAGCTGCTCACCGCCACCGAGGGGTGGGCGCCGCCGTCGCTGGCCGGCGTCGAGGTGGTCGCGCAGCCGCACTGCCACCACCACGCGGTGATGGGGTGGGCGACCGACGAGCGGCTGCTGCGCCGGGCCGGCGCGACGGTCACCCGGCTCGGCGGCTGCTGCGGGCTGGCCGGCAACTGGGGCGTCGAGCGGGGGCACCACGAGGTGTCGGTGACCATCGCGGAGCAGCAGCTGCTGCCCGCCGTCCGCGCGGCCGGGCCGGACGCCGTCGTGCTGGCCGACGGGTTCTCCTGCCGCACGCAGCTGGACCAGCTCGCCGACCGGCCGGGGAAGCACCTCGCCGAGCTGCTGGCCGACGCGCTGGACCGGGGCTAGGGAGCGGAAGGCCGGGAATGGGCCGCGGGCCGGCGCGTTGGCGGCAGGCATGACCACTCTCGGCATCATCGGCGCCGGCCACATCGGCACGGCGCTCGCGCAGGCGGCCACCGACCTCGGCCACGACGTCGTCCTCGCCAACTCCCGCGGCCCGGAGACCCTCGCCGGCCTCGTCGACGCGCTCACCGACCGGCCCTCCCGCCGCGGCTCGGTGCGCGCCGCCACCGCGGCCGAGGCCGGCGCCGCCGGCGACCTCGTCGTCGTCACCGTGCCGCTCAGGGCGGTCCCCGACATCCCGGTCGAGCCGCTGGCCGGGAAGGTCGTCATCGACACCAACAACTACTACCCGGAGCGCGACGGGCACGTCGCCGCCCTCGACGAGGGCAGGACCACCAGCTCCCAGCTGCTGCAGGACCACCTGCCCACCTCGCGCGTGGTCAAGGCGTTCAACCACATCCCGGCCGCGCAGATCACCGCCCGGCGGACGCCGAGCGGCACCCCGCACCGGCGGGCGCTGGCCGTCGCCGGGGACGACGCCTCGGCCCGGGAGGTCGTCGCCTCGTTCATCGACGAGATCGGCTTCGACGTCCTCGACCTGGGCCCGCTGGCCGAGAGCTGGCGGATCGAGCCCGGCACCGCCGGCTACGGCCCGGACCTCGACCTCGAGGGCCTGCGCCGGGCGACCGCGGAGGCGACCCGGGCCGCGTGAGCTCAGGCGGCGCGGCGGTCCCGGCGGGCGCGGGCGGCGGCCAGCACCGTCGGGGCCAGCGCCGCCGCGATCCGCGCGTAGCCGGCCGAGGAGGGGTGGAACCGGTCGGCGGAGAACAGCGCCGGGTCGGTGGTGAACGCCCGGCCCACCTCGGCGGAGACGGCCGCGACGACGGCGCCGCGCGCCTGCGCCACCTCCGCCTGCCGCTGCTGCACCGCCGCGCAGGCGGCCTGCACGACCGGCCGGAACGCCGGCGGCACGAACGGCACGCTGGACATGTCCGGCGCCGGCACCACGACGACGTCGGTGCCCGCGGCGCGCAGCCCGTCGACGGCGGCGCCGAGCGCGGCCACCGCCTGCTCGACGGGGAGGAACCGGGCGAGGTCGTTGGCGCCGATCACCACGACGGCGAGGTCGGCGCCGAGCGGCGCGGCCCGGCGGACCTGTGCGGCGAGGTCGCGGGAGACCGCGCCGGGCACGGCCAGCACGGACAGGTCGGTGTCGGTGCCCGCGCCGCGCAGCACCTGCGCCAGCCGTGGGCCGAGGCCGTCCTCGACCCGCGCGGCACCGGTGCCGTACGCGATCGAGTCACCGAGGACGGCGAGGTGGAGACGATCGGTCACGCCCGGTGCAACGCCGGTCGGCGGGGCGCTCTGCCCGCCGGCGCGGCCGGCCGCCGGTGACCCCGGCCACCGTGCGCCCCGACCCGCGACGCTCTGCCACGATGCCCGCGTGGTGGATCTCGACGAGACCATGCTGCCCGGCGTCGGCGTGCGCTACGGCCTCACGACACGTGCCGGCGACCGCCTGGCCGTCGTCGTCCAGCGCGAGGGCGGCGCGGAGGTGGCCGTGTTCGACCGGCGCGACCCGGACCGCGCCCGCGCCGTGTTCCGGCTCGACGCCGAGGAGACCGGCGTCCTGGCCGAGCTCCTCGGCGCGCCGCGGCTGACCCAGCGGTTCGTGGACCTCTCCCGGGAGGTGCCGGGCCTCGAGTCCGCCCGCTTCCTCCTGCGTCCCGGGTCCCCCTTCGACGGGCGCCCGCTCGGCGACACCCGCGCCCGGACGCTGACCGGGTGCTCGATCGTGGCCGTGGTGCGCGAGAACGACGTCGTCCCCTCTCCCGGGCCGGCAGAGGTCCTGCACGCCGGCGACGTGCTGGTCGCCATCGGCTCCGACGCCGGGCTCACCCAGCTCGGCGCGCGGCTGGACGGCGCGGCCTAGGCCCCCGGAGTGCACGGCACCGAGGCGCTGCTGGTCGAGCTGGGACTGCTCTTCCTGGGGCTGGCGCTGCTGGGCCTGCTCGCCCGGCGCCTGGACCTCTCCCCCATCCCGTTCGTCCTCGTGGCCGCGCTGGCGGTGGGCGAGGGCGGGGTCGCGCCCCTGACCACGGCCACCCCGTTCATCGAGGCCGCGGCCGAGATCGGCGTCGTGCTGCTGCTGCTCGCCCTCGGCCTGGAGTTCTCACCGGACGAGCTGTTCACCTCGCTGCGCCACCACGGCCGTTCGGGCGTGGTGGACCTGCTGCTCAACGCGCCGCCGGGCGTCGTGGCCGGCCTGGCGCTCGGCCTGCCCTGGCAGGGAGCGCTGGCCCTCGGCGGCATCACCTACGTCTCGTCGTCGGGCATCGTGGCCCGGCTGCTGGCCGACCTCGGCCGGCTGGCCAACCGGGAGACGCCGGCCGTGCTGTCGGTCCTGGTCCTCGAGGACCTCGCGATGGCGCTGGTGCTGCCGCTGCTCGCGGTGGCGCTGGCCGGGGGCGGCCCGGCCGCGGCCGCCGGCGGCCTCGCCCTGGCCGCCGGGGCCGTGGTGCTGGTCCTGGCCGCCGCCCGGCGCCACGGTCACCGCCTGGGGGTGCTGCTCACCTCTCCCGACGACGAGCAGGTCCTGCTGCGGCTGGTCGGGCTGACCCTGCTGGTCGCCGGCGCGGCCCAGGCGCTGGGCGTCTCGGCGGCGGTCGGCGCCTTCCTCGTCGGGCTGGCCCTGCCCGCCCCCTTCGCCGCACGGGTGCGGCGGATCCTCACCCCGTTACGCGACCTGTTCGCGGCGACCTTCTTCGTGGCCTTCGGGCTGGGCACCGACCCCGCCGACGTCCTCCCGGTCCTGCCGGCGGCGCTGCTCCTCGCCGTCGTGACGGCGGCGACCAAGGTGGGGACCGGCTGGTACGCCGCCCGCCGGGACGGGGTCGCCGCTCCGGGCCGCTGGCGTGCCGGGACGGCGCTGATCGCCCGCGGGGAGTTCTCCGTGGTCATCGCGGGGCTGGCCGTGGTGGCCGGCCTGCCCGAGCTCGGTCCCCTGACCACCGCGTACGTGCTGGTGCTCGCCGTCGCCGGCCCCGTGGTGACCCGGCTGGCCGAGCCCTGGACGGCGCTCCCCGGCACGGCCCACCCCGGGCCCGGGGCGCCGGCCGGGTGAGCGCCGGCGCCGCGGGCCCGGGGTGGGACACGGCCGCTGCGGTCAGTGCAGGACGGGCGCGCCGCCCTGCTCCGGGGGTCCGTGCGTGGCGGCTGTCACGCCTTCGGGCCGCCCGCGGCGTAGACGACCTGGCCGGAGACGAAGCCCGCGCCCTCGCTGACGAAGAACGAGACCAGGTGCGCGATGTCCTCGGGCTGGCCGACGCGGGCCACCGGGATCTGCGAGGCGGCGCCCTTGATGAAGTCGTCGAAGGCGATGCCCATGCGCTCGGCGGTGGCCATCGTCATCTCGGTCTGGATGAAGCCCGGGGCGATGGCGTTGGCGGTGACACCGAACTTGCCCAGCTCGATGGCGAGGGTCTTGGTGAAGCCCTGCAGGCCCGCCTTCGCCGTCGAGTAGTTCGCCTGACCGCGGTTGCCCAGCGCGGAGGTGCTCGACAGGTTCACGACCCGGCCCCACTTGGCCTCGACCATGTGCTTCTGGCAGGCGCGGCTCATGAGGAAGGCGCCGCGCAGGTGCACGTTCATGACCAGGTCCCAGTCGACCTCGGTCATCTTGAACAGCATGTTGTCCCGGATGACGCCGGCGTTGTTGACCAGCACGACCGGCGGGCCGAGCTCGGCGGCGATCCGGTCGACGGCGGCCTGCACCTGCTCGGCGTCGCTGACGTCGGCGCCGACGCCGAGCGCGCGCCCGCCGGCGGACTCGATGGCCTGCACGGTGTCCTTGGTGTTCGCCTCGTCGAGGTCGAGCACGGCGACGGCGAAGCCGTCGGCGGCCAGGCGCTTCGCCGTCGCGGCGCCGATGCCGCGCGCGGCGCCGGTCACGATGGCGACGCGGGGGGTGGCCTCGCTCATGGCAGTTCCTCTCGTTGGTGGCGGCGTCGTCGCCGGCCGGTCCGGGTGGGGGGCTCGGGCCGGGTCGTCCCCGCGCCGGCCCCCGGGCTGCGCCGGTCAGGTTACGGCGGGCGCCCGGGGCGTCCGGAGACGGCCCCGTGCCGGTGCGCGGCGGCCGTCAGGGCCAGATCGAGGCGACGATGATCGCGGCGACCGAGAGCTGGGTCGCGGCCATCACCAGGCTGGCGGGGTGGAAGCCGGTCTCGGTGACGAGCTGGCCCATCTTCCCCGGTGTGAGCAGGTCGAGGACGAGGAACGCGACGGCCTGCAGCACCACGCCGAGCACGCCGAAGACGACGGTCCAGAGCAGCGCCTCCCCGAACCCGGACGTCGCGTTGGTCCAGATGGCGGCGAAGATGACCGCGCCCTGGGCGAGGAAGCCGGCGGACAGGACGACCGCGGCGCTCACCGACCGGTCCTCGTAGATGCGCCGGCCGAGGTGGCCGGGCGTCAGCAGGTCGAGGACGAGGAAGCCGAGGGCCAGCAGCACGAGGCCGACGGCGGTGTAGGCGACGGCGTAGCCGATGCTGGCCAGCACGGGACGGGTACCTCCGGGGGCGGGAGCGGACGGGCCTGCCAGTTCCTACCGCACCGGCTCCCCCGGCCGCACGCGACGGTCCGGCCGGTCAGTCCCCCGGGCGCACGACGTCACCCCGGACGACGTCCCCCCGCACGACGTCCCCCCCGCACGACGTCCCCCGCACGACGTCGACGCGGTCGAAGCCCTCGGCCGCGGTGGGCGGGGCGAACCGGGCGCGGGCGGCGTACACCCCGACCAGCGGTACCGGCGTCTCGCGGGCCGCGTTGCGGGCCAGGCACTCCTCGAGCGGGGTGTCCACCCAGACCGCGCGCACCGGCACGCCGGCCGCGCGGGCCGCGGCGACCAGCGGCGCGCGCTCCTCCGGCGAGGGGCTGGTGTTGTCGACGACGACGCTGCGCCCGGCCGCCAGCAGCGCGGCGACGAGCCGCTGCTGCCGGGCCTCCCGCCGGCGGGCGCGGGGCCAGTGGTCCTTGCTCACCACCTCGTGCGTGCCGGCGAGGGTGCGCCGCACCCACGTCGACTTGCCCGCGCCCTGCAGGCCGACCACCACGACGAGCTCGGGTGAGGTGCTCGAACGGCCTCCCTGCAGGGGCCCGCCGCGAGCGTGGCGGTGGGGGGCAGGGAGGTCCTCCATCACGCGCTCCGGCGCAGCGGGGTCACCGGCTCGTCATCGTCCTCGAACACCGGGCGGGCCGCCGGGTGCTCGACCAGCGCGAGCACCCTCCCGGCCATGAAGCGTGCGGTGCGCACGGGCGTGCCGCCGCGGGTGGTCTCGGTGACCTCCACGACGCCGCGGCCGTGGGACACGTCCACCCGGCGCCCGGCGCGGGTGGCCTCGATCTCGTAGGTGCGGGTGTCGCCACCGGCGTCGATGACGACCTCGACACGATCGCCCTTCACGGGTCCTCCTCGGGGTCTCGCCGGGATCGTTCCCCGGCTTGTGGACAACGTCCTCCCGACCCCTGACATTCCCCGAAAGCGCTGGTCAGTCCCCGGATCCGCGCCGTGAGGGCCAGTGCGGGTGCAGTGCGCGGACCGAGGCCAGCGCCGCCCGGCGGGCCTGCGCGCGCTGCCGCGCGCGGCTGGTCCGCGGGGCCCTCGGCTCCTCCCGCAGCAGCGCGTCCAGCCAGTGCCCCCGCGGGTCGACGTCGACCAGCAGCGCCTTCACCAGCAGCGTGAGCGGGATGGCCAGCAGCGCGCCCAGCGCGCCGAGCACCCAGCCCCAGAACAGCAGCGCGAGGAAGGTGACCGTCATCGACAGGCCCACCGAGTCGCCGACGAAGCGGGGCTGGATGAGCGTCTGCACGACGAAGTTGAGCAGCGCGTAGACGACGATGATCACCCAGAACTCGGTCCAGCCGCCGGCGAGCAGGCCGAGCAGCGCCGGCGGGATGACGCCGAGCACGAACCCGATGTTGGGCACGTAGTTGGTGATGAACGACAGCAGGCCCCAGAGCACCGGCAGCGGGACCTCGAGGATCGCCAGCGCGACGGTGTCGCCCACCGCCACGATCGCGCCGAACACCGTGCTCACCAGCAGGTAGCTGCGGGTGCCGCGGGCGAACAGGCCGAGGGCGATGGGCAGGTGCGGCCGGTCCTCGGCGACCAGCGCCAGCCGGCGGCCGAACCCGCCGGACTCGATGGCGAGGAAGACCATCGCCGACAGCAGCAGCACCAGCGTGCTGGCGGTGTCGGTGACCCGGGCGAGCAGGTCGGTGGCCAGGCCCACGAGCTGGCCGTAGTCGAACCGGTCGACCAGGTCCTGGATCTGCGTGGAGGACAGCCCGGCCTCGTCGAGCCGCTGCACCGTGTCGTCGAGCAGCACCGCGAACTGCGGGGCGTAGTCGGGCAGCAGGACGGCGAACTGGGCGATCGCGACCACCAGCAGCGACCCGAGGCCGAGCAGCACGCCCCACACGAGCAGCAGCAGGACGCCGGCCGCCGCCCAGCGCGGCACGTGGTGGCGCAGCAGCCAGCGCTGCACCGGCATGAGCGCCACGACGACGACGAGCGCGAGCAGCACCGGCGCGACCAGCCAGGCGATCTCGCGCACCCCGGCGACGGCGATCGTCGCGGCTGCGGCGCCGACCAGCAGCACCAGCCAGCGGGGCAGCCCGCCGGGACCGGAGAGGGTGCCGGCCGGTCCCGGCGCCGGGCCGCCGTCGACCGGCGCGAGAGGGACGTCGGTGGCCAGCGGCAGTCCGTCGGCGAGGTCCGCCGGCAGCTCGGTGGGCTCCGGGGGGACCACCCGGGAGGCCCCGGTGCGCGCCCGCTCCGCACCCGGCTCGGGCAGGTGCGACTGCGCGGCCATGGACGTCCTCCCCCGTAACGGCGCCGTGACGCCCCAGGGTGTCACGGCGGTGCGGCTCCCGCGGGGAGCCTCAGCCGGACCGGCCCTCGAGCAGCGCGGTCATCTCCGGCAGGTCGAAGAACGCCGCGGTCTCGCGGGCGCTCGGCCCGCCGGCGTCGGGGTCGGCGCCGGCGGCCAGCAGCGTCCGCACGCCGGCCTCCGAGCGGCGGAACACCGCCGCGGCCAGCGCCGTCTGGCCGCGGTCGTTGGCCCGGCCCGGGTCGGCGCCGCGCTCGAGCAGCGCGGCCACGGTCTCCGGGTGGTCGTGGTAGGCGGCGAGGATCAGCAGCGTGTCGCCCTTGTCGTTGGTGAGGTCCACCGGGACGCCGGCGTCGACGTAGGCGGCCAGCTCCGCGGTGTGGCCGAACCGGGCGAGGTCGAAGACCCGCGCGGCCAGCTCGATGACGCCGGGGTCGATGGGCTCGCTCACGACCGCGCCCCCGTCCCGAGGCCGTCGACGAGGGCGAGGATCCGCCGCCAGGCGTCCTGGCAGGCCTCCTCCCACTCGGGCGCGGCGCGGTCGAAGAAGGAGTGCGGGGCGCCGTCGTAGACCGCGGTCTCGACGTCGGCGCCGGCGGCGCGCATCGTCTCCGCGAGGGCGAGCTGGTCCTCGACGGGGGTGGCGGCGTCCGCGCCGGCGACGATCATCAGCGTCGGGCGCGAGGCCCGCCCGGCGGCGTCGCCGACCACGGCCGGGCGGCCGTAGAAGCCCACGCAGGCGGCGACGTCGAGGTCGCCGCCGGACTGCCGCCAGGAGTGGCTGCCGCCGAAGCAGAAGCCGACGGTGACCACCGGCAGGTCGGGCCGCGTGCGCCGGCGCAGCTCGGCGATCGCCGCGGTGAGGTCGGCGTCGACCCCCTCGGGCGTGGTCTGCGGGACGTGCGTCTGCCAGTCGAAGCCGGCGTCGCGGGTGCCGGACGGGCAGGTGCCGGCGGTGCGGCCGAAGTAGTCGAAGGCGACGGCGGGCACGCCGGCCTCGGCGAAGCGCTCGGCCAGCGCGACGTAGTACGGGTGCAGCCCGCGGATGTCCGGGAGGACCACCACGCCGGCGGGTGCGGCCGCGACGTCGGCGGGCAGCGCCCAGGCGGCCGAGACCTCCGTGCCGTCGGCCGCGGTGAGGACGGTGAGGCCGCGGTCGCCGACCTCCCCCGTGCGCGGCGGGGCGGGCGGGCGGCTGGCGGGGTCGTGGCACATGGCCCTGTGCTACCAGGCCCTGCCGGGCACCGCGCGAGGGCCCCGGGTCAGACGCCGCCGGTGCGCTCGGCGGCCCCCGCCCGGCCGCCGAAGACGGCGGCGGCGACCTCGCGGCGGGCGTCGGTGAGCCACGCGTACTGCCGGTGCGCCTGGTCGATGAGCCGGTCGAGCTCGGCCCGGTCCAGCCGGTCGTCGGCCTCGGCGACGATCCGCAGCGTCTCGAAGCCGCTGCGCTTGGCGCGCACCCCGGAGGCGAGGAACTCGAACTCGACGAGGTCCGACAGCGGCGAGCGGGACAGCAGCCGGCCGTTGAGCTTGGCGCGGGTGACCTTCTCCGCCAGCCAGACGCCGAGCTGCTTGTACTGCCGCACCGGGATGCCGAGCGCCCGGGCCGTGGCCAGCAGCGAGGACTTCTCCTCGCGCAGCTCGCCGAGCAGCTGGGTCAGCGGCGCCTCCCAGCGCGAGCCGCGGTGCACGCCCAGCATGCGGCCGACCAGCTCGATGCCGCCGGTGGCCGAGGCGAGGTGGTCGTTGACGTAGACGCCGAGGAGCTCGGCGTTGCGCAGCGGCTGCACGGGTTCGGACACGGGACCTCCTGCGGTGCGGGACGCCCCCATCCTCCGGGACCGGTGATCACCGCGCGCGGCGGCGTCCCTCATCCGGGCGGCCGGCCGGCGCGGGTGAGCAGCCGCGCGGCGGCCGGGCGCAGCTCCTGCTCCAGCTCCCAGGACCCGGCGGCCAGCCGCTGCGCGACCGCCTGCCGGGAGACGCCGAGCTCGGCGGCCGCGGCGGCGCGGGTGGCGCCGGCCGCGACCAGGTCGACGGCGGCCCAGGCCGCGGCGCTGCGGCGGGCGAGCAGGACGGCGAGCGCGGTGAGCACCGCCTGCGCGTCGGCGGCCGCCTCGGCGTCGGACCCGCGCACGGCCAGCCGGGCCGGGCGGCGCCCGGCGGCCTCCAGGGCGCGGCGCGCGGCGAGCACCACCGGGGCGTCGCCGGGACCGGCCGGCGCCGCGCCGACGCCGATCCGCCGGCCGCCCTCCCGCACCAGCGCGACGACCGCGTCCACCGCGGCCGGGGCGTCGTCGAGCACCGCCGCCCAGCCCTCCCCCACCGCCCGCGCCCCGGCACCGAGGACCGCCGGGGGGCCGCCGGCGGCGGGGCCCGCGGTCAGCGGGGCGCAGGCGACGGCCAGGGACACGCGCGCAGCGTCGCCGCCGGCCGGCCCGGGTGCAAGCTCCTGGGCTTGCCCGGCGCGCCGGTCAGTCCTGCGTCAGCTCGGGCGGGAAGCCGCCGGTGGCCACCGGGCCCCAGCGCTCGATCGTGATCCGCAGCAGCGACTTGCCCTGCCGGGCCATCGCGGCGCGGTACTCGTCCCAGTCGGGGTGCTCGCCGCTGATCGACCGGAAGTACTCGACCAGTGGCTCCAGCGCCTCCGGCAGGTCCAGCACCTCGGCGCGGCCGTCCACCTGCACCCACGCGCCGTCCCAGTCGTCGGACAGGACGCAGAGGGAGACGGCGGGGTCGCGGCGGGCGTTGCGCACCTTGGCGCGCTGCGGATAGGTGCTGACGACGACCCGGCCCTCGGCGTCGACGCCGTAGGTCACCGGGGACAGCTGCACCCCGCCCTCGCGGCGCCGGGTGAGCAGCACCGCGCGGTGCCGCGGGCGGAGGAAGTCGAGCAGCTCGGCGCGCTCGACCCGGTCGGCTCTGGCGGTCCTGGGCACGTCCCCGACGCTAGCCGCGGCCCGCGCCCCACCAGCCGTCGGGCGGTGGTCCGCGGTGATCCGTGGTGCGATGTGACCATGAGGTTCCGCCTGTCCGGACGCCGGGACGACGCCCCGGCCGGTGGTGGCGCGTCCGCCGCCGGCGGCGCCGCGGCCCGTGACCGCGCGGCCGACGACGGGTCCGGCGCCGGGCCGGTCGGCGACGAGCGCACCACCCCCACGCTCACCGGCGAGGGCGGCCCGCGCGACCCGCGCGCCGCCGACCACGACGCCACGGCGGCCCCGCCCCGGCCTGGCAGCGCGGCGAGCGCGCCGTGTCGGCCACCCGCACCCTCGCCATCGCCTCCGCCCAGCTGCTGCTCATCAGCGCGGCGCTGGTGGTGATCGGCTGGGTCCTCGGCAAGCTGTGGGTCATTCTGCTGCCGGTCATCCTCGGCCTGCTGTTCGCCACCGTGCTGTGGCCGCCCACACGGTTCCTGCGCCGGCACGGCTGGCCCCCTGCCCTGGCCGCGGCGGTCGTGCTGCTGCTGTTCCTCGGCCTCATCGGCGGGCTGATCGCGGTCATCGCGCCGCAGGTCGCCGACCAGGTCACCGAGCTCGCCGACCAGTTCACCAGCGGCCTGCAGCAGGTCCAGGAGTGGCTGCAGGGCCCGCCGCTGGACATCGACGAGGAGCAGCTGGGCCAGTACGTGGACCAGGCGATCGACTCGGTCCAGAACAACGCGTCGAACATCGCGGGCTACGCGGCCACCGGCGCCTCCGCCGTCGGCAACGGGCTGATCAACCTGGTGCTCGCGCTGGTGCTGGCGTTCTTCTTCGTCAAGGACGGGCCGCGCTGGGTGCCGTGGCTGGCCGCGCAGACCGGGCCGAAGGCCGCCCCGCACGTGGCCGCGCTGTCGCAGAAGACCTGGTCGACCCTGTCGGAGTTCATCAAGCAGCAGGCCCTCGTCGGCTTCGTCGACGCCTTCTTCATCGGCCTGGGGCTGTGGATCCTCGACGTGCCGCTGGTGATCCCGCTGGCCGTGCTGACCTTCTTCGGCGCGTTCATCCCGATCATCGGTGCGTTCGTCGCCGGCGCCTTCGCGGTGCTGATCGCCCTGGTCGACGAGGGCTTCACGGTGGCGCTGATCGTCTTCGGGATCGTGCTGCTGGTGCAGCAGATCGAGGGCAACGTGCTGCAGCCGATCATCCAGGGCCGCGGGTTCAACCTGCACGCCGCGGTGGTCATCCTCGCCGTCACCGCTGGCGGCAGCCTGGCCGGGATCATCGGCGCCTTCCTCGGGGTGCCGGTGGCCGCGCTGATCGCCGTCGTCTACCGGTACACCCGCGACGCGCTCGACGGCCGGCATCCGGAGGTCGCCGACGACGGCACCCGGCACCAGGTGGCCGGCGACGACGCCGGCGCCGTCCTGACCCGCTCCTCCGCGCCGCCGGCCTGACCGGGCGGGAATGCCGGCCGGGCCGCCGTCGCTGTCCCCTGACGACGTCCGATCAGCAGGCGTCCGACCAGCAGGAGGTGCCCCCGTGGCGCAGCGACCGGAGGAGCTCGTCGAGCTCACTCCCGAGGCCGATCCGTTCCTCGCCGCCGAGGAGGCGGTCACCGGCGCCGCGCAGCGGCGCGGCCTGGTGCTCGTGCACGCCCTGGCGGGCGACTTCGACGCCGCCTCGTCCGCCCAGCTCGCCGCCTCGCACCTGCTGGCCTCGCTGCCGCACCGCACCGTCGCGCGGTTCGACGCCGACCTGCTGGTGGACTACCGCGCCCGCCGGCCGCGGATGACGTTCAACGGCGACCACTACGAGGACTTCACCGCGCCGGAGATCGTGCTCTCCGCGCTGGAGGACGACGCCGGCGAGCCGTTCCTGCTGCTGCACGGGCCGGAGCCGGACTACCGCTGGGAGGGCTTCGCCGCCGCCGTGGCCGGGGTGGTCGAGCGGCTCGGGGTGACCTCGGTCGTGGCGCTGCAGGCCATCCCGATGCCGGTGCCGCACACCCGGCCGGTGACGGTCACCGCGCATGCCACGCGCCGGCAGCTGATCGAGTCCTACCCCGTCTACTGGGGCGAGCTGCGCGTCCCGGGCAGTGCCCCGGCGCTGCTGGAGCTGCGCCTGGGCGAGGCCGGCGTCGACGCCCTCGGGGTGGCCGCGCACGTGCCGCACTACCTGGCGCAGGCCAGCTACCCGGCCGCGACGCTCACCCTGCTCGAGCACCTGGGCCGGCTCACCGGCCTGCTGCTGCCCACCGAGACGCTGCGCGAGGCGGCCCAGCAGCACCGCACCGAGGTCGACGAGCAGATCGCCCGCTCCGCCGACAACACCGCCGTCGTGGCCGCGCTGGAGCAGCAGTACGACCAGTTCGCCGCCGCCCGCGAGGGCGAGGACCTGCTCGGCGGGGCCGGCGAGGTGCCCAGCGGCGACGAGATCGGCGCGGAGTTCGAGCGCTTCCTGGCGGAGCAGGACCGCCGCGGTCGAGGAGACTGACGGCGTCCCGAGTGGGCCCCGGAGGGGTCCGCGCAGGGACGCCGGCGGGGCTCCGCCCTCAGGGGGACGGCACCTGGCCGCGGTGCGGTCCGACGAGCGGGGCCCGGAGGGTCCCCGAGGAGGACTCGACCGCGGGGCTCCGCCCTCAGGGGGACGGCACCTGGCCGCGGTGCGGTCCGGAGGACTGCGGTGTCATCGCGCGGGGCGCCGGGTCCGGGTGACGCTCAGGGCCAGCGCGCCCAGGGCGCCGACGACGGCGAACACGTAGAAGCCCCACGGGAAGGCGATGCCCGCCGTCACCAGGGCCCCGGTGATCACCGGCCCGACGATGGCGCCCACCCGGCCGGCCCCCGCCGCCCAGCCCAGCGCGGTGGCGCGCACGGCCGGCGGGTGGTTGGCGCTGGTGAACGCGTACACGAGCACCTGCGCCGAGAAGACGAAGCAGCCGGTGAGGAAGCACATCAGGTAGAGACCCACGGTGGGCAGCTCGACCGACAGCAGCGCCAGGAACAGCGCGCCGGAGGCGAACCAGATCATCCCGGCGGTACGGGCGCCGATGCGGTCGGCGACCGTGCCGGCCACCAGCAGGCCGACGATCGCGCCGACGTTGAGCACCAGCAGGAACGCCAGCGAGCTGCCGAGGTCGTAGCCGGCCTCGCGCATGATCGTCGGCAGCCAGTTGTTCAGGCCGTAGACCAGCAGCAGCCCCATGAACGAGGTCACGCCGAGGGCCACGGTGTTGCGGGCGAACCCGCCGGTGAACAGCGCGCGGACGGTCGAGGTGGCACCGGCGGGCGCGCCGGCCGACGCCGGGCCCGCGGTGCTCTCCAGCTCCAGCCCGTACCGGCGGGCCACCTCCTCGGCCTCCGCCCGCCGGCCGGCGGCCTGCAGGAAGGACGCCGACTCCGGCAGCCGCGCGATCATCAGCGGGACGAGCACCAGGGCCGGGGCCGCGCCGATGACGAACATCCACCGCCAGCCCAGCGACGGGATGACCACGATGGCCAGCGCCGCGGTGGCCACGGCCCCGACGTGGTAGCCGGTCATGATCGTCGTGGTGGCCCGGCCGCTGCGCCCGGCGCGGGTGAACTCGTTGACCATGGCGATCGCCGTGGGCAGGCAGCCGCCGAGGCCCAGGCCCGCGAGGAAGCGCAGCACCCCGAAGACGACCTCGTTGGGGGCGAACGCGCACAGCAGGGTGAACAGCGAGAAGGACGCCACGGCGCCGATCAGCGCCTTGCGGCGGCCGACCAGGTCGGTGAGCGTGCCGATGGTCAGCGCGCCGATCATCATGCCGACCAGGCCGATGGTGATCACCGCGGTGGCACCGGTGCCGGTGAGGGCGAACTCCTCCGGCTGCGACAGCGTGGGGACGACGGTCCCGACGACGACCAGGTCGAAGCCGTCGAGCAGCACCGCGATCCAGCACAGCGGCGCGACCCACCCGGTGGCGCGGGCCGCGGCGCCGGGCGTCGTCGGGCGGACGGGGGTCGAGCTCATCGGGGTCCTCCACGGCGAGGGCGTCGGCGGTCGCCCGACGGTAGGAGTGACCCGCGTCGCGTCCCAATCGGCTCCCGCCCAGCGGAAGCACCCCGGCCCGACACGACAGCGGGCCGCGCCCGGGGATCCCGGACGCGGCCCGCTGCGCTGAGGTCGTCAGGCCTCGACGGTGACGTGCTCGTTGGGCACGCAGTGCGTCATCTGGTGGCCCGTGACGTCGCGCGGGCCGTTCTTGCCGAGGTTGGCGGCGCGCTGCAGCTCCTCCTCGGAGAGGGTCTGCGTCTGCAGCGGCTCCAGGCCGCGGACGTCGTCGGCGGTGATGCCCAGGCCGTCGCCGACCCGCTGGCCCCACTCGTCGTCGCACATGAAGAAGTGCCAGACCATCCGCTCCTGGATCTCGCGGCGGCACTGCGAGAGGGCGTCGACCAGGTTCTGCACCAGGTCGTCCTTCTCCCACTGCTCCGAGAGCTGGTAGCGCTCGCCGGCCTGCGCGTAGTCGTTCGTGCGCGGGATCCGCTTGCGGGTGAGCCGGCCGGTGATGACCGGGCCCTGCTCGTCGTGCGTCGGGTACTGCGCCTCGCGCAGGCCGCCGAGGATCGACGGCTCGTAGTTCACGTGCGGGTTGGTGCCCTCGGCCCGGTCCACGCCGTAGGCCATCTGGCCGTCGCGCTGGTTGGTGGCCACCCGCGCCTTCGACGCGTTCACCGGCAGCTGCAGGTAGTTCGGGCCCACCCGGTAGCGCTGGGTGTCGGAGTAGGAGAACGTCCGGCCGACGAGCATCTTGTCGTCGGAGAAGTCCAGGCCGTCGACCAGCACACCGGTGCCGAACGCGATCTGCTCGTTCTCGGTGAAGTTGTCCACCGGCATCCGGTCGAGCGTCATCGTCCCGACCTTGCGGACCGGGAACAGCTCCTCGGGCCAGACCTTGGTGTCGTCGAGCGGGTCGAAGTCCAGCTCCGGGTGCTCGTCGTCGCTCATGATCTGGACGTAGAGGTCCCACGACGGGAAGTCGCCGGCGGCGATGGCGTCGTGCAGGTCCTTGGTGTGGGTGCCGAGGCTCTTGGCCTGCGCGGCCGAGGCGTCCGCGGCGGTCCAGGACTTGACGCCCTGCTTCGGGTACCAGTGGTACTTGACCAGGACCGTCTCGCCCTGGTCGTTGACCCACTTGTAGGTGTTCACGCCGAAGCCCTGCATGTGCCGGTAGCTGGCCGGCGTGCCCCGCGGGCTGAAGACCAGCGAGATCATGTGCATGGCCTCGGGGGTCTGGCTGAAGAAGTCGAACGCCCGCTCGGCGACGTTCGCCTCGAAGGTGACCGGGTCCGGCTTCTGCGAGTGGATGAAGTCGGGGAACTTGATGGCGTCCCGGATGAAGAAGACACCGAGGTTGTTGCCGACGAGGTCCCAGTTGCCCTCCTCGGTGTAGAACTTCACGGCGAACCCGCGCGGGTCACGCGCGGACTCCGAGGAGTCGCGGCCACCGGCCACGGTGGAGAACCGCAGCGCGACGTCGGTGCGCTTGCCCTTCTCCTGGAACAGCTTGGCGCGGGTGTACCGGCTGATCGGCTCGTCGCCGACGGTGCCGTCGGCCTCGAAGTAGCCGAACGCGGTGATGCCGCGCGCGTGCACGACGCGCTCGGGGATCCGCTCCCGGTCGAAGTGGCTGATCTTCTCGAGGAACTGGTAGTTCTCCAGCGTCGCCGGGCCGCGCGCGCCCACCGTCCGCTGGTTCTGGTTGTCGTAGACCGGGTGGCCCTGACGGTTGGTCAGGACCGGGCGGTCGGCCTCGCTCGGGGCCGGGCCCTGCGATGCGACGTCGGTCATGCTCCTGCCTCTCCTCGGGTGTGGTGCTGTCCGGCCGCGGAACGGACCCGGACGGACGGGCCGGGGCCGCCGGCCGGGTGGCCGGCGCCCTGGCAGACGGGGCACAGGCCCCAGAACACGACCTCGGCCTCGTCGACGACGAAGCCGGCCGCGTCCGACGGGACCAGGCACGGCGCCGCGCCCACGGTGCAGTCGACGTCGGCGACCGCGCCGCACGAGCGGCAGACCAGGTGGTGGTGGTTGTCCCCCACGCGGACCTCGTACAGCGCGGGCGCGCCGGCGGGCTCGACCCGGCGGGCCAGCCCGACGGCGACCAGCGCCTTGAGGACGCCGTACACCGCCTGCGGCGAGAGCGTGGGGTGTGCCTGGCGGGCCACCGTGACCAGCGTGTCCGCGTCGGCGTGCGGATGGGCGGCGAGGGCGTCGAGGACCGCGAGCCGGGGCCGGGTGACCCGCAGCCCGGCGTCGCGCAGCCGCGGCGCCCACGTCGTCTCCATCGGGGCCCACCCAACCCGCTTTTCTTTAGTCAGTCAAATCAACACACGTGCCGGGTGGAGCTCCCGCCGGTCCACCGGTACCCGGGTGGCCAGGAACACACGCCTCAGGCGAAGACGATGGTGCGGTCGCCCTCGACGACGACGCGCTCCTCCACGTGCCAGGTCACCGCCTGCGCGAGCACCTGGCGCTCGACGTACCGGCCGATGCGGCGCATGTCCTCGACGGTGGCGCGGTGGTCCACGCGCGCCACCTCCTGCTCGATGATCGGGCCGGCGTCGAGCTCGGGGGTGACGTAGTGCGCCGTCGCGCCGATCAGCTTCACGCCGCGGTCGTGCGCCGCCTGGTAGGGGTTCGCCCCGACGAAGGCCGGCAGGAAGCTGTGGTGGATGTTGATCAGCCGCTCGGGGAAGCGGCTGCAGAAGTCCGCCGAGACGATCTGCATGTAGCGGGCGAGCACCACCAGGTCGACCTCGCCGACCAGCTCCAGCGCCCGCGCCTCGGCCTCGGCCTTGGTCGCCGGCGTCACCGGCACGTGGTGGAAGGGCACCCCGGCGGCCGCGGCCACCGGCTCGAGATCGGGGTGGTTGGAGACGACGGCGGTGATGTCGGCGCGCAGGTCACCGGCGCGGACCCGGTAGAGCAGCTCCTGCAGCACGTGGTCGGTCTTCGACACGAACACCGCCAGCCGCGGCCGGCGCGCGGCCTCGGACAGCCGCCAGGTCAGCTGCCACTGCGCGGCGAGCAGCTCCAGCGCGCCCTCGAGCTGCCTCCGGCGCGCGGCCAGCCCGGGCAGCACGAACTCCAGCCGCAGGGTGAACACCCCGCCGGTCGGGTCCGAGGAGTGCTGCTGGGACTCGGTGATGTTCGCGCCGACGTCGGCCAGCAGCCGGGACAGCACCGCGACGATGCCCGGGCGGTCGGGACAGCGGACCACCAGCCGCCCGACGTCGGCGGTGGCGGGGTCGTGCGCGATCGGGGCGGCGGACACGCCCGGCATGGTGGCAGAAATGGCCATTTGCGCCGCTCACCGGGGTCAGACGGCGGGCAGCCGGGCGCGGGTGCGGGCGGCGACGTCGAACAGGTCGCCGTACTCCTCCACCCGGGCGAGCACCTCCTCGGTGCGGAAGCGCAGCTCGGCGGGGTCGGCGCCGTCCCGGACGGCGTCCACCTCGTCCCACCCGATCGGCGTGGACACCGGGGCGTCGGGGCGGGCGCGCAGCGAGTACGGGGCGACCGTCGTCTTGGCCGGGTTGTTCTGGCTCCAGTCGACGAGCACCTTGCCCGGCCGCAGCACCTTCTCCATCCGCCAGACGACGCGGTCGGGCGTCTCGGCGGTGAGCTCCTGCGCGAGCGCCTTGGCGTAGCGGCTGGGGTGCTCGCGGTCGGTCACCCGGATCGGCGCGTAGACCTGCATGCCCTTGGACCCCGACGTCTTCACCACCGGGTCCAGGCCGTCGGCGACGAGCTTGACGCGGAGCCGCTCGGCCAGGTCGCAGCACTCGGCGATGCCGGCCTGCGGGCCCGGGTCGAGGTCGAGCACGAGGAGGTCCGGCAGCGCCGGCTGCAGCCTGCTGCCCACCTGCCACTGCGGCACGTGCAGCTCCAGCGCGGCGAGGTTGGCCGCCCAGGCGAGGTCGGCGACGGTCTCGAGGACCACCATCTCCAGCACCTCGCGGTCCTTGGAGCTGCCGGGGCTCGGGACGGTCACCTTCCGCACCCAGTCCGGGGCGTGCCGGGCGCTGTTCTTCTCGAAGAACGCCTGCCCCTCGACGCCGTCGGGCCAGCGGGTGAAGGTGACCGGCCGGCCGGACAGGTGCGGCAGCAGCACCGGCGCGATCCGCACGTAGTAGTCGATGACCGCGGCCTTGGTGAACGAGACCTCGGGGAAGAGCACCTTGTCGAGGTTGGACACCGACAGCTGCCGGCCCTCCACCCGCACCCGCTGGCGGTCCATCAGGCTCCCCTCAGGGGGACCACTCCACGACGACGTCGTCCACGTCGAGGTCCTCGCGCAGTCCCCGCCACGCAGGGTGGCGCATCCGGCCGTCCGCGGTCCACGCGGCGAAGGCCACCTCGCCGACCAGCTCCGGCTCGGCCCAGCGCGCGTCGCGGGCCACGTCGCGCGGGACGGCGCCGGCGAAGGGCGCGCTGCGGCGCGGGGTGAGCAGGCCGCCGAGCTCGCGCAGCACCGCGTCGGTGAAGCCGGTGCCGACGTGCCCGGCGTAGACCAGGCGGCCGTCGTCGTCGTGCACGCCGACCAGCAGCGACCCCACTCCCCCGGCCCGCCTCCCCTTGCCCGGCCGCCACCCGCCGACGACCACGCTCTGCATCCGGACGTGCTTGACCTTGCGCCACTCCGGCGAGCGCGCGCCCGGCCGGTACGGCGAGTCCAGCCGCTTGGCGACCACGCCCTCCAGCCCGTTGTCCCGGCTGGCCGCGTGCACGTCGGCGCCGCCGCCGCGGAACCAGGGGGTGGCCGCCCAGCGGTGCCCCTGCGGGGCGAGCGCGTCCAGGCGCTCCCGGCGCTGCGCGTAGGGCAGGTCGAGCAGGCTGCGGCCGCGGGCGGTCAGCAGGTCGAAGACCAGGTAGGTGACCGGCGCCGCGGCCGCGAGGCGGGCGACCTCCGGGCCGCCGGTGCGGTGCATGCGGTTCTGCAGCAGGCCGAAGTCCGGCCGGCCCAGCCGGTCGAGGGCCACGACCTCGCCGTCCAGGACGGCGTCGACGCCGGCCAGGGCGTCCGGCAGGCGGCTGAGTTCGGGATAACGGTCGGTCAGGAGGGTGCCGCTGCGCGCCCAGAGATCCACCCGGCCGTCGCGGACCGCCGCGAGCGCCCGTACACCGTCCCACTTGAACTCGTAGCCCCACGCGGCGTCGTCGGCCGGCAGCGCGCCGGCGACGGCGAGCATCGGCGTCGGCACCGGCGGCCCGGGCAGGGCGGGACGGACCATCCGGGTGGGTCAGGCGCTGCGGCGGGACGTGCGCTTGGCCGGCTCCTTCTTGGCCGCCGTGACCTTGCGCGCGCGGGTGGTGCGGGCCGGCGCCTCCTCGGCCGCCTCCTTCGCGGGCGCCTTCTTCGCCGCGGTCTTCTTGGCGGGCCTGCGCGCCGGCGCCGTCTCCGCGGGCGCCTCGTCCTCGTCGGCGGCGCCGCCGCGGGCGCGCTCGACGCTGCGCCGCAGCGCGCTCATCAGGTCGACGACGGCCGCGCCGGGGTCGGCGGTCTCGGGCACCGGTTGCACGTCGCCGCCGGTCTGCTTCGCCTCGAGCAGCGCGGTCATCGCCTCGCGGTAGTCGTCGGTGAACTCGCCCGGGTCGAAGTCGCCGCTCATCGAGGTGATCAGCGCCTCGGCCATCTGCAGCTCCTGCGGCCGGACCGAGACGTCCTCGTCGAGGAAGCCGAAGTCGGGACGGCGGATCTCGTCGGGCCAGCGCATGGTGTGCAGCACCAGGACGCCGTCGCGGACCCGCATCGCCGCCAGCGACTCCCGCTGCCGCAGCGCGATCTTGGTGATCGCGACCCGGCCGGTGTTCTCCAGCGCGTCGCGCAGCAGCACGTAGGGGCGGGTGGCCGGGCCGTCGGGCTCCAGGTAGTAGGTCTTCTCGAACTGGATCGGGTCGATCTCCGCCTGGTCGACGAACTGCAGGACCTCGATCTCCCGCCGGGTCGCCAGCGGCAGCTCGGCGAGGTCGTCGTCGGTCAGGACCACCAGCTGGCCGTCGGGCAGCTCGTAGCCCTTGGCGATGTCGCCGTACTCGACCTCCTCGCCGTCGATCGAGCAGATCCGCTTGTACTTGACCCGCCCGCCGTCGACGGCGTGCACCTGGTGGAAGCGGACGTCCCTGTCCTCGGTCGCGGTGTAGAGCTTCACCCCGATGCTGACCAGGCCGAACGAGACCGCGCCGCGCCAGATCGAGCGCATGTCACTCCCCTTCCCGGGCTCCGCGACCGTCGGGCGGCGCGGCCCGCAGGATAGGTGCGGGCCGGCGCCCCGGCAGTGCGGTCGCTGGTGATCTCCTCCGCCCGGGGGAAGCGGGCGCTCCTCTCGCTCCTGTTGTGCTCAGTCCTCTTCTGCGTGCCGGCCGGACGTGTCGTCCTGACCGCCATCGTCCTCCGGGCCGCCGCCGGTGACACTGCTCTGCAGCGCGTCGTAGGCGAACTGGAGGACGTCGGAGCCGGCCACCATCGTCATGGTCAGCGCGGCCAGCCGGGTGGCCCGCGGCGCGGCGACGTAGGAGAAGACGAACGCGGTGCCCACCCACTGCGCCAGGCAGAACGGACAGGTGACCAGCTCGCCGACGGCGTGCTTCCAGCCGTGCTCCACCCGCAGGTCCTCGGCGAGCTCCGCCTCGCCCGACGCGCCCTGGAACCGGGCGAACGGCGCGCGCAGCGGGCTGGTGACCGGGTCCTTGGCGATCCGCCGGGCCAGCCGGAACGTGCCGATGGTGAGCAGCACGGCGTCGCCGAGCGGGATCCGGCTGGGCAGCTCCCGGCCGGAGGCGCGGACCACCGCCACGCCGGCGGTCACCGCGGCGCTGTACACGCTCATCGCGCCGAGGAACCCGCCGAGGGGCCGGCCCTCGTCGCCGGCGTAGCCGCGCGCCTGCTCGTTCGCCCAGCGGCGCACCGGTTGCCCGATGCGCGCCACCTCGTCGGGGATCGCCATGCGGCTCCCGCTACCCCCGCGGCCGGTGCGCCATGCCGCCGGCCCGGCCGGTCGCGTCACGTCCCGCCGCCGCATGGCTTCCCGGGAGGCGGGTAGGCGGGAGGGTAGTCCGCCGCCGGGGGCACCGTCCGGCGGCCCGAGAGAGAGGAACGCCCGATGACCCAGCCGGAGCCGAACGACAGCGGGGCGGTCCACTCCGCGCAGAACGACGCCGAGTTCCCCGACGACGAGCGGGGTCTGACCGGGACGCGCGACGACGTCCGCGGCGACACCGGAGCCACCGGTCCCGAGGGACAGACCGCTCGTGACGTGTTCCCCGAGGACAACGGCGTCCCCGACGTCTCGCAGGACGACTTCCCGACCATGCAGCGGTCCGAGGACCCGCAGTTCGCCCCCGAGCCGGGCGACCGGGAGAGCCACGCGACCGTCGGGTTCGGGACGACGGCCCTCGAGCAGCAGGAGGGGAAGTCGCTGTCCGGCCGCCTGGAGGAGGAGATCGCCGACGACGTCCCCGACGTGCGCCCCGCCGAGGACCCGAGCCGTGGCATCGGGCAGCTCGAGCAGGACTACGACACCACCCCGGACACGGACTCCGGCACCAACCGCACCGCCGACGACGTCGAGGCGGCGCTCGATCCGGTGGTCGGCGGGGAGGGGCCCGAGGAGGCGGCGGTGCACGTCGTCGAGAACACCTGACACCACTCTCCAGAGCCGTTCCGTCACCGGCCCGGGTGAGCGCCGCCACGCGCTCGCCCGGGCTGGTTGGCGTGCGGCGACCGGGTTGTCTACGTTGTAAATGCGGTTGAGCAGGCAGCCGCGCACGCCGGCCGGCCGACCGCCTCCGACGTGTCCACTGCAAACGCCGGTCCGTCCGGGGGCGACGACACCTCCGCGGCATCCGGCGGTAGATTGACCGGTGGCCGCACCACTCGGCGTGGCCACTGAGAGGAGCTGTGTCCGTGACCGCATCCGACCTGCCCGCCGGGGGGCAGCACGACGTGTCCACCGAGGGCACGGAGGCACCCTTCGACGACGTGATCACGCTCTCCACCTCCACCGGTGAGGACGGCGCGGTCACGGTGACGGTCGTCGGCGAGGTCGACACCTTCACCGCCCCGGTGCTGCGCTCCTCGCTGGACACCCAGCTCGAGCAGCAGCCCCGCGAGCTGGTCATCGACCTGTCGGGGGTCCAGTTCCTGGGTTCCGCCGGTCTGGCCGTGCTGGTCGAGACCCAGAAGTCGGCGAAGTCCCGGGACGTCGAGCTGCGCCTGGTCGCCACCACCCGGGCGGTCACCCGCCCGCTGGAGGTCACCGGCCTGATCGACCTGTTCACCATCGTGGACAGCAGCGCCCGCTGACCCTCCGCACCACCCGCGACGAGGCCCCGCTCCGGCGGGGCCTCGTCGGCTTCCGGGGCAGCTACGCCGTCAGCAGCCGGCACACCGCCTGCTCGAGCACCTTCTGCGCCTCGCGGTCGTCGTCGGCGCGGGCCAGGTCGCCCAGCGCGTCGGCCACCGTCTCCCCGTTCTCGTACCGGTCGACCACCCGCGGGTCGACGTAGCTGGCCTTGCACACCGCCGGGGTGTTGCCGAGCCGCTCGGAGACCCGCACGTAGGCCTCGCGGATCGTCCGGTTCCGCGCCGTCCGGCTCGTCGGCGGCGGCTGCTCGGCCAGGGCGGCGGCCATCATCACCGTGGCGTTCCAGGTGCGGAAGTCCTTGGCGGTGATCTCCGCGCCGCTGACCTCCTTGAGGTAGGCGTTGATCTCGTCGCTGGTCACGTCGTGCCAGGTGCCGTCGTCGAGCCGGTAGGCCAGCAGCTCCTCGCCGGCGTCGTCGGGCCGCTCGAGCAGGTTCCGGACGACGGTCGCCGTCGGCCGGTCGGTGATCTCCACCTCCCGCTCGATGCCGCCCTTCGCGGTGTACCGGAAGAACGTCCGCTCCCCGCGCACGGTCACGTGCTCGCGGCGCAGCGTGGCCAGGCCGTAGGTGCCGTTCTCCTCCGCGTACTCCTCGCTGCCGATGCGGAAGGTCCCGAGGTCCAGCAGCCGCAGCGCGCAGGCGAGCACCCGCTCCCGGTTGGGCCCGCGGGTGCGCAGCGCCTCGGCCACCCGGTCGCGGACCTCGGGCAGCTCGGAGGCGATGGCCAGTACCCGCTCGTGCTTCTCCGCGTCCCGCCGGGCCCGCCAGGCGTCGTGGTAGCGGTACTGGCGGCGGCCGGCCGCGTCGAGCCCGGTGGCCTGGATGTGCCCGTTGGGCCACGGGCAGATCCACACGTCCTTCCAGGCCGGCGGGATCGCGATCGACCGGATCCGGTCCAGCCGCTCCGGGTCCCGGATCGGCTGGCCGTGCTCGTCGCGGTAGGAGAAGCCGCGACCGGCCCGGCGGCGGGTCCAGCCGCGGCCGTGCACGTCGCTGCGCCGGAGTCTCACGCGCTGTGGATGCGCACCACGCCGGTCCCGTAAACGGACCGTCCCCGGCCGGGGTCAGCGCAGCTCGACCAGCCGCTGCAGTCCGCTCACCTCGAGGATGTGCCGGGTGACGCCGCCGTCGGGCGCGTGCACCACCAGCCGCCACCCCTCGGCCTCGGCGATCGCGGCGACGGCGAGCACCACCCGCACCGCCGCGCTGCTGAACAGCGTGACCGCGGTGAGGTCCAGCTCCACCCGGACGGTGCCGCCGTGGCTGGCCTCGAGCAGCCGGATGCGCAGCTGCTCGGCGCTGACCAGGTCGACGTCGCCGGCGGCGCGCACCACCGGGTCGGCGCCCTCCCGGTCGACGACGACGGTCGCGCCGCTGCCGCCCACCGGGTGCTCGGGCTGCTCGTCGGGCGTCTGCCGCAGCCGCGTGCGCAGGGTGACCGTGGTGCCGTGCTCGCCGCGCACGACCATCCCGTCGACCAGCTGGCGCATGATCAGCAGCCCGCGGCCGCGGTCGCCGGGGTCGCGGTCCGGCGGGCGCCAGGTGCCCTCGTCGTGCACGGTCACGGTGAGCACGCCGTCGACGTCGACCGCGGCGGCGACCTGCATCGGGCCGGGCTCGGCGTCCCGGTAGGCGTGCTCGGCCGCGTTGGCGCAGGCCTCCCCCACCGCGACCATGACGCCCACCCGGTCCTGCTCGCCCATGCCCAGCGCGGTGAGCCACGCGCTCAGCCGCCGGCGCACGGCGGGCAGCGACGCGGGCACCGCCAGCAGGTCCAGCCGCAGTGCCTCCACCGACCGCGCGCGGCGGTGCGCCACGAGCACGGCGACGTCGTCGGGGCGGCCGCCGCCGGTGAGCATCCCGGCGGCGATGGTGGCGGCCAGCCCGGCGGCCGCGTCGCCGTCGAGGGCCTCGGGGTCGGCCAGCGCGGCCCGGGCGACCGCGGTGAGCCGGTCCAGGCCCGCGGCGGGCGGTGGGCCGGCGGCGGCCACCGCGCCGTCGGAGTAGAGGACCAGGGTGGCGCCCCGCTCCAGCCGGGCGGAGGCCACCGGGGTGGCCGCGCCACGCACTGTGCCCAGCGGCGGCCGCGCGTCGACCGGCAGGCGGGTCGTGCGCCCGTCGGCCTCCACCAGCAGCGGCGGCGGGTGCCCCGCGGCGGCGTAGGTCAGCGCGCCGGTGGCCGCGTCCAGGACGGCGTAGAACACCGAGGCGCCCTGGACGTCGTCCATCTGGACGGCGAAGTCGTCGAGGGCGGCGAGCACCGCGGCGGGGGCGGGGTCGCGCAGCGCGCTGGAGCGCATCGCCCCGCGCAGCCGGCTCATCGCGGCGGCGGCCGGCACCCCGGAGCCGACGGCGTCGCCGATGACCAGCGCCAGCCGGCCGTGGCCCAGGGACACGGCGTCGTACCAGTCGCCGCCGGCGGCGCGGTCGGAGCTGGCCGGGTGGTAGCTGCCCGACAGCCGCACGTCGGGCAGCAGCGGCAGGGACGGCGGCAGCAGCGAGTGCTGCGCCT
Organism: Geodermatophilus sp. SYSU D01036; assembly: GCF_054050435.1. Taxonomy (NCBI): domain Bacteria; kingdom Bacillati; phylum Actinomycetota; class Actinomycetes; order Geodermatophilales; family Geodermatophilaceae; genus Geodermatophilus; species Geodermatophilus sp. SYSU D01036. The sequence goes on from NZ_JBJGZJ010000010.1 coordinate 99,021, forward strand.
GCCCCACGACGTCCCCCGGTGCCGGGCCCTCCTCGCCGCTCTCGAGGACGAGGACCGCCCCGGGCTCGGCGCCGGCGGCCAGGGGCTGCACGGCCACCGTGACCTCCGGGCCGTCGCCGGCCAGGACGCCGGAGAGCGTGACCGGCCGGCCGGTGCGCAGGACGTCGGCGACGACGTCGGCCACCGCCTGGTCGCCGACGACGGGCAGGTCGTGCGGGGTGGGTCCCAGCGTGCGGGCGCGGGCGTTGGCCCACAGCGTCCGCGGGCCGGGCCCGGCGACGAACCACAGGGCCGACGGCGCGTCCTCCAGCGCGGCCACCAGCGCGGCCGGGCCCTCGTCCTCGGCGGGACGGGGCCCCGGCGGCAGACTGCCCTGGCTGGCGTTCATCCGGGGACCAACAGACCACAGGGCCGGTGCCCCGGCAACCGCGCGCGACCCCGTCGGCACACGGTGTTTGCCGACGCGCCGGTTGCGGGTAGTCCATCCCGCTGGGACACGGCCCGGTCGCCTCCCGCTCCCGCCCCGCACGCACCGCGGACCCACGAGCGGGGCAGGATGGGACCGGGCGCCGCGGCCCCGGACACCTGCGGAGCAGACCGGCCGCGGCCGGACGTACTGATGAGGAGCGGACCACGCATGGCGGACTCGAGGGGTGCCCTCGCCCAGGACGGGCGGCGCGCGGAACGACTGGAGCTGCGCGTGCCGACCACGCCGACCCAGCTGCCCGCGGTGCGGGCGATGGCCGGTGACCTGGCCATCCGCATGGACTACGACCTGGACTCGGTCGAGGACCTGCGGTTGGCGGTGGACGAGGCCTGCGCCACGCTCGCGGCGATCGCGCTCGGCGACGCGCCCCTGACGGTGGTCTTCGAGACCACCCGGGCCGGGCTGCACATCGACGCGTGGGTGCCCACCGCCGAGGGGACCGACGTCCCCCGCGACGGCTTCGGCTGGGCGGTGCTGCAGACGCTGGCGGACAACGTCGAGGGCCGGCCGGCCTCCCAGCGGGAGGTGCCGGCCGGCGACGGCGGTGAGGGCGCGGTGGCGGTCATCTCCATGGACAAGTACCTGCCCGGGCAGCGGCCGGCGCAGCTGGTCGGCTCCGCGGGCAGCGACGACTCGGTGGCCCCGTGACGCCGGCGACCGCCGGTCCCCGGGCCTACGTCGAGGAGGACGCCCTGGACGACGATCCGCCGGTGAACGCCCCGGACCCGGCCGACCGGGCCGAGGACGTCGAGGCCGAGGACACCGACAGCGAGGACACCGAGGACACCGAGGACACCGAGGACACCGACAGCGAGGACGACGCCGGGCCCGGCGCCGCCCGGACCGCCGGTGCCCGCGAGGGCGACAGCGCGCCGGTCTCGGACAACCGGCGGCGCGCCGAGCGGACCGCGCCGCTGTTCGCCGAGCTGGCCACGCTGGAGAAGGCCGACCCGCGGCGCGAGCGGCTGCGCGAGATCCTGGTCGAGGAGCACCTGCCCCTCGTCCGCCACTTCGCCCGCCGGTTCAGCAACCGCGGCGAGCCGTTCGACGACCTGCTGCAGGTCGGCACGCTCGGCCTGATCGCCGCGATCGACCGGTTCGACCCGACCCGCGGGGTGGAGTTCCTCTCCTTCGCCGTCCCCACCATCACCGGGGAGATCAAGCGGCACTTCCGCGACCAGGGCTGGTCGGTACGGGTGCCGCGGCGGCTGCAGGAGCTCCACCTGTCGCTGAACTCCGCCGTCGGCGAGCTGGCGCAGAAGAACGGCCGTGCCCCGACGCCGTCGGAGCTGGCCGAGCACCTGGGCATCCCGCGCGAGGAGGTCCTCGAGGGCCTGGCGGTGGCCAACGCCTACCGCAGCAGCTCGCTCGACGAGCGGCTCTCCGGCGAGGACGACTCTCCCACGCTCGCGGCCACCCTCGGCGAGGAGGACGCGGCGCTGGAGGGCGTGGAGTACCGCGAGTCGCTGCAGCCGCTGCTGGCCACCATCCCCGCCCGGGAGCGCCGCATCCTCATCCTGCGGTTCTTCGGGAACATGACCCAGTCGCAGATCGCCGCCGACATCGGCATCTCCCAGATGCACGTGTCCCGGCTGCTGAGCCAGACCCTGGCCAAGCTCCGCGAGGGCCTGCTCAAGGACTGAGCGAGGCCCCGCGGGGCGGCCGTCCCGGTCGCCCGGGTCAGCCTCGCGGCCGCCCGGCGTCGGGGGTCCCGCCGTGGGTGGCCTCCTCCTCCGCCGCCCGCGCCAGCGACGTCGTGGGCGGCAGCTCGGGGGCCGGCAGCGCCGGTCCGGCGTCGGCGATGCTGCGCAGCTCGATCTTCGCCTCCGGCTGCTCGGCGGCCGGCGGCAGCTGCGACTCGAACCAGCCGCTGGTGTCCAGCCCGCCACCGGCGGGGGCCCCGTCGGCCGGCGGCGGGACGTCGAGGAACGACCGGCCGTCGCCGTCGGCGCCGCCGAGCTTCGCCAGGCCCTCCAGCGCGCGGCTGAACTCGCTGGGGACGATCCACATCTTGTTCGCGTCGCCCTGCGCGATCCGCGGCAGCGTCTGCAGGTACTGGTAGGCCAGCACGCCCTGGTCGGGCCGGCCCTCGTGGATCGCCCGGAACACCGTCTCGATCGACTTGGCCTGCCCCTGCGCCTGCAGGTACAGCGCCGCCCGCTCGCCCTCGGCCCGCAGGATCCGGCTCTGCCGCTCCGCCTCCGCCTCGAGGATCGCGGACTGCTTCTTCCCCTCGGCCGACAGGATCGCGGCGGCCTTCTGCCCCTCGGCGGTGGTGATCGCCGACTGCCGGGCGCCCTCGGCCTGCAGGATGATCGCCCGCTTGTCGCGGTCGGCGCGCAGCTGCTTCTCCATGGAGTCGCGGATCGACGGCGGCGGGTCGATCGCCTTGATCTCCACCCGCGCCACCCGCAGCCCCCACGGGCCGGTGGTGCCGTCGAGCACCTCGCGCAGCTGGCTGTTGATGCCGTCGCGGCCGGTCAGGGACTGCTCGAGGTTCAGCCCGCCGACGACGTTGCGCAGCGTCGTCGTGGTCAGCTGCTCCATGCCGGTGATGTAGTTGGCGATGCCGTACACCGCCAGCCGGGGGTCGGTGACCTGGAAGTAGACGACGGTGTCGATGCCGACCTGCAGGTTGTCGGCGGTGATCACCGGCTGGGGCGGGAACGAGACGACCTGCTCCCGCAGGTCGACCGTGGCGCGCACCCGGTCGACGAACGGCACGAGCAGCGACAGGCCCGGGGAGAGCGTGCGGCTGTAACGGCCGAGCCGCTCCACCACCTTGGCCTGGGCCTGCGGGACGATCGTCACGCTCTTCGCGACGACGAGCACCACCAGCAGGGCGACGACGATCAGTGCGATCAGGGCAGGGGTCACGGCGGCGCTCCTCGGATCGGGTCCCGCTGTGATCATCCCCCGGGTGGCACCCGGGGTCACCGCCCCGGCGCGCGGGGCTCAGAGCTCGAGCGCCTCACCGACCACGGCGGTCGCCCCGTCGACCTGCAGGATCCGCACCGTGGCGCCGACGGGGAAGGTGCCGTCGCCGTAGTCGGTGCGGGCGGTCCACTCGTCGGCGCCCAGCCGGATGCGGCCACCGGAACGGCCGACCTCGCGGGTCACCGTGGCGGTGCGGCCGACGAGGGCCTGCACGCCGTCGACGTGCCGGGGCGTCCGGCTCTCCAGGTGCGCCTTCGCCGCGGGCCGCACGCTCGCCAGCAGGAACACCGAGACGGCGATGAACGCCACGATCTGGAAGGCGAGCGACCCGCCCGCCAGCGCCACCACGGCCCCGCCCAGCGCGCCGCCGGCGAACATCAGCAGGACCAGGTCGAGGCTGGCCACCTCGCCCGCGACGAACAGGCCCGAGGCGACCAGCCAGAGCACCCACGCAGCCACGTCCCCAGTCTCCCAGACCACCGGCCGTCTCCGGGCCCCCGGATCGCGGCCGACGTAGCCTCGCTGGGTGCTCCACGACCTCCCCGCCGGCCGGTTCGCCGTCTGGGCGACCGCGTGGCTGTCCGGCCGCGCCTCCTACGACGACGCGCTCGACGCGCTGACCGACGACCGCGCCCACCGGGTCACCGGCCTGCCCGGCACCTCCGGCGCCGTCCCCCTCGGCTGGGCGCTGACCGCGCTGCGCGGCCTGGGCGAGCGCCGGCTGCGGCTGGTGCTGCCGGTGCCCGGCGACGTCCGGGGGGTGCCGTCCGCGCCGGGCCTGGCCGCGCTGGCGCTGGAGGCGGGGCAGGTGACGGTCGGCGACGCCGTCGCGCTGGTGCCGGAGGACCTCGGCCCGGAGGTCACCGCGTGGACGGCGGTCGACCTGACCGGCGTCCCGCCCGCACCCCCGCCGGTCGAGGGCTCGCTGCGCGCGGTCTCGGGGGCGCTGGACCTCGCCGTCGGCGACGCCGCCCGCACCCTCGCCGCCCTGGACCTGGCCCGCTGGAACCCCGAGGTCCCGGCGCTGCTGGCCGGCCTGGGCAGCGCCAGCGCCCCGGAGCTGCCGCCGGACACCGACCCGCTGGCCTCCTCGGTGCTCGCCCGGGCGCAGCGGCTGGCGCGGGTGCTGGACCTGGCGCTCACCGACGCCCCCGGCGGCGCGGTCACCCACGGCCAGGCCGCTGCCCGCGACGAGGCGCTGCGCCCGCTGGCCACCGCCGTCCGCGAGGCGACCGTCGCCGCCTACAACGCGGTCCCGCGCCCGTAGCGGCTCTCCGGGTCGGCCGCCGCCGCTACGGTCCGCCGCCATGACGGTGCCGACCATGAACGGCCTGATCCACAACGCCGTGCGCCGCGACCTCGCCCGGCTGGCCGCCGCCCTGGACCCCTGGCGCGACGGTGACCGGGAGCGGGCGCGGCAGCTCGAGCGGGCGTACGCCAACCTCCGCCGCGAGCTCACCCACCACCACGAGGGCGAGGACGCCCACGTCTGGCCGTTCCTCGAGGGCACCGGCGTCGGCCGGGACCTGCTCGCGGAGATGGAGACCGAGCACGCGGCGATGGCGGCGGCGCTCGCGGACACCGGGGACGCGCTGGCCGCGCTGGCCCGCACCGGGTCCGCCGCCGACGCCGGCGCCGCCCGCGCCGCCGTCGCCCGCACCCGCGAGGTGGTGGTCGGCCACCTCGACCACGAGGAGGCCGCGCTCGAGCCGCTGCTGCGCGAGCACGAGGGCACCGCCGAGTGGCGGGCGGTCACCGGGAGGCTGCGGCACACCTCCCCCGGCGACGCGGGCTCGTTCTTCGCCTGGCTCACCGACGGCATCAGCGACGGCGACCGGGCGGCCCTGCGCGGCACGGTCCCGGCGCCGGTCACCGCGGTGCTGTCCCGGGTGTTCGGCCGCCGCTACACCCGGCGGATCGCGCCCGTCTGGCGCCGGGCCCCGGTCCGGCGCTAGGCGCGGCGGGCGGTGACCAGCCAGGCCGCGGAGCCGAGCTCGACGCCGCCGGGCCCGGCGTGGGCCTCCAGCCGGCGCCGCAGGTCGGCCACCGCGCGGTCCCGGGCGGCCGGGTCCAGCCCGTCGAGCAGCCAGCCGGCGAGGCCGAGCACGAAGGTCAGCGCCTCGTCGGCGTCGGCACCCCACCACTCCGGCTCGGCCAGACCCTCGACCTCCACCTGACGGTGACCCGCCGCGGTGAGCACCGCGCGGATCCGCGCCGGGTCGGCGAGGGAGAACGGGCCCGGCGCGCCCGGCGGCGGGGACGGCAGCGGCCGGCCGGCGGCCAGCGCCCCCGTGATCTCGGTGATCCACTCGTTGGCCTCGGCCGCCTGCCACACGAGCAGGACCAGCCGGCCGCCGGGCACGAGCGCCCGGCCGACGTTGGCCAGCGCGGCCACCGGGTCGGCGAAGAACATCGCGCCGGTCCGGCTGATCGCCACGTCGAACGCGGCCGGCGGGAAGGCCGCCACCTGGGCGTCGGCCTGCTCGAACCGGGCGCCGGTCAGCCCCTCGTCGGCGGCGCGGCGACGGGCGACCTCGAGCATCGCCGAGGACAGGTCCACCCCGAGCGCGGACCCGGTGCGGCGCGCGGCCTCCCGCGTCGTCCGGCCGGTGCCGCAGCCGACGTCGAGGACCCGGTCCCCCGGCCGCAGGTCGGCCGCGGCGAGGAAGGCGGCGTCGTAGCGGGCGACCGACCGGTCGAAGCGGTCGGCCTGCGCGGCCCAGTACGCGCCCTGCGCGCCGTCCCACGCGTTCAGCTGCGCGGCGTTGGCGGGAGCGACCTCGACCACGGCGCACCGTCCTCGTCCGGCCCCCGATGGCCGACCGGTCTACTCGCGGGGCCCGCCCGGGTCAACGGGTCAGGACGGGCGCGCCGCCGGGCGCTGGACGAAACAGCACGCCGCGGGGCAGTTCGTGCCCAGCCGCGGCTCGCCGCCCGCGCGCCGCTCCTCGAGCAGCTCGCGGACCATCGCGACGAACGCCGGGTGGGTGCCCGCCGTCGCGGCCCGGACGAACGCCAGCCCGAGCTCCCCGGCGGTCTCCTCGGCCTCGTTGTCGAGGTCCCAGATCACCTCGAGGTGGTCGCTGACGAACCCGATCGGGAACAGCACGACCGCCGTCTCGCCGTTCTCGTGCAGCGCGCGCAGGTGGTCGTTGACGTCGGGCTCCAGCCACGGCACCGACGGCGGGCCGCTGCGGGACTGCCAGACCAGGTCGAAGTCCCGCCCCGGCTCGACGGCGTCGACGACGGCGCGCGCGGCGGCCAGGAGCTCGGCCTCGTAGGCGTGCCCGTCGGGGCCGGCGGCGTCGGCCATCGCGTCGGGGATCGAGTGCGCCGTCGCCACCAGGCGCGCGGTGGCCCGGTGCTCCCCGGGCAGCCGCGCGAGTGCGGCGGCGAGGGCGTCGGCGTTGGCCCGCACGAAGCCGGGGGTGTCGTGGTAGTGCGGCAGCTTCTCCGCCGTCGGGCCGCCGCCGGTCGCGATCCGGGCCCGTGCCACGTCCTCGTGGTACTGCCGGCAGCCGGAGTAGGAGGCGTAGGCGGAGGTGGCCAGCACGTAGACGTGCTCGATCCCGTCGTCGGTCATCTGCTGCCAGACGTCCTCGACGTAGGGGTCCCAGTTGCGGTTGCCCCAGTAGACCGGCAGGTCGACGCCGTTGGCCGCGAGGTCCTCGCGGATCGCGGCGACCAGCGCCTCGTTCTGCTCGTTGATCGGGCTGACCCCGCCGAAGTGGTGGTAGTGCTCGGCGACGTCGAGCAGCCGCTCGCGCGGGACGCCCCGGCCGCGGGTGACGTTCTCCAGGAACGGCATCACGTCGTCGTGGCCGCGGGGGCCGCCGAAGGACAGGACCAGCAGCGCCTCGCGGCGGCCGGCCGGGGCGGGCGCCGCCGCGGGCGGCGTCCCCCCGTTGTTGCGGACGGCCAGGGAGGGGTCCTCGTCGGGACGCTGGCCGGGGTTGATGTCGACGGTGGCGCGGGGCACGGACGTCCTTCGGTGCTGCGGGGTGGATCGGATGCGGTCGGACGCCGACGGCGTGGCTCTGTGACCGTTCACACGCCCACGGCGTGGAACCCGCCGTCGACGTGCACGATCTCGCCGGTGGTGGCGGGGAACCAGTCCGACAGCAGGGCGACGACGGCCTTGCCGGCGGGCTCGGTGTCGGTGACCGACCAGCCCAGCGGGGCGCGGCCCTCCCACGCCTCCTCGAACTGGGCGCTGCCGGGGATGGACTTCATGGCCATGCTGCGCAGCGGGCCGGCGGCGACGATGTTGGACCGCACGCCGTCGGGGCCGAGCTCGCGGGCGACGTAGCGGCTGACCGACTCCAGGGCCGCCTTGGCCGCGCCCATCCAGCCGTAGACCGGCCAGGCGACGGAGGCGTCGAAGGTGAGCCCGACGACCGAGGACGGGTTCGCCAGCAGCGGCCGGCAGGCCTGGACGAGCGAGGCGTAGGACCACGACGACACCTGGAACGCGGTCGCGGCGTGCTCCCAGGCGACCTCGGGGAAGCCCTCCCCCATCGCCTCCTGCGGCGCGAAGCCGATGGAGTGGACGACGCCGTCCAGGGTGTCGAGGCCGGCCTCCCGCAGCCGGTCGGCGAGCGAGGCCAGGTGCTCGGTGTCGGTCACGTCGAGCTCGACGACCGGCGCCTCCTGCGGCAGCCGCTTGGCGATCCGCTGGCACAGCGACAGCGCGCGCCCGAAGTTGGACAGCACGACCGTGGCGCCCTGCTCCTGCGCGATCCGCGCGGTGGCGAAGGCGATCGACGCCTCGGTCAGCACGCCGGTGACGAGGACCTTCTTGCCCTCGAGAATGCCGCTCATCAGTGCCCCATCCCCAGTCCGCCGTCGACCGGGACGACCGCCCCGGTGACGTATCCGGCCGCGTCGCTCGCGAGGAAGCGGACGACGGCGGCGATCTCGTCGGCCTCGGCGTACCGGCCCAGCGGCACCTGCCCGAGGATCTCCTGCTGCCGCTTCTCGGGCAGCTCCGCGGTCATGTCGGTGCGCACGAACCCGGGCGCGACGACGTTCGCGGTCACGTTGCGGCTGCCGAGCTCGCGGGCGATCGAGCGGGCCAGGCCCACCAGGCCCGCCTTGCTCGCCGCGTAGTTGGTCTGGCCGGCCGAGCCGAGCAGCCCGACGACGGAGCTGACGAACACCATGCGGCCGAACCGGGCGCGCACCATCTTCGCCGAGGCGCGCTTGGCCACCCGGTAGGCGGCGGTGAGGTTGGCGTCGAGGACGTCGGTGAAGTCGTCCTCCTTCATCCGCATGAGCAGCCCGTCGCGGGTGATGCCGGCGTTGCTCACCAGCACCTCGACCGGCCCCTGCTGCTCCTCGACCTCGGTGAACGCCCGGTCGACGGCCGCGGCGTCGGTGACGTCGCACTGCACGCCGAACAGCCCGTCGGGGGCGCCGCTGCCGCGGTGGGTGACCGCCACGGAGTCGCCCTGCTCGGCGAAGGAGCGGGCGATCGCCAGCCCGATCCCCCGGTTGCCGCCGGTCACCAGCACCGACCTGCCCACGCTCGACCCCCTGGCCACCGGCGACGTTGTCAGGTGCCGAACCTAGTCGCTGGGCGCAGGTCACACCGGGTCGCGGTCGGAGGCCTCCCGCAGCACGGCGGCCACCTCGGGCGTCGCGGCGTGCGCGCCGGCCTGGAAGAACGACTGCTGCAGCACCTCGTCGACGCGCTCGCCGGACATGAAGTCCGCGCCCATGACCTCCTGCTCGGCCGCGCCGGGGGTGAACACGACGGTCCGGATGCCGGCCGCGCGCAGGGCCCGCACCTCCCGGTCCAGCTGCCGCTGGGAGTACCGGCGCATGGCGGCGGTGAAGTCCTGGCGCCAGCCCGGCGACCCGCTCATCGGCGCCAGCACGACGACGACGTCCACCCCGGCGCGGCGCAGCACCGCGGCGTTGGTCGCGGAGTGCACCCCGCCGTCGACGTAGGCGTGCCGGCCGATCTGCACGGGGGCGAAGTAGCCGGGCACCGCGCAGGACGCGCCGACCGCCAGGTGCACCGGCGCCGGCGGCGCCCCGGGCCGGCCGAAGACGACGCGGCGCCCGTCCCGCCGGCGCACGGCGGTGATCCACAGGTCGCGCTCGGGCCAGGTCGGCCCCTCGACCTCCCTCAGGGCGCCCAGCTGGGACACGATGTCGTGCCGGCCCGCCGCGAGCAGCGTCATGCCGGCGGTCAGCGGGCGGAACCGCCACGGGCGGGCCAGGGCGCGGGCGACCAGGTGCGGCCCGGGCACGCGCATCGGCCGGCGGAGCACGTCGAGCGGGCGGAAGGGCGCGAGCTCGGGGACGGGGGTCGCGGCGATGGTCCGCAGCACGTCGTCGTCGCCGGACAGCGGCGCCTTGACCGTCCACGCGGCGAGGTCCTCCGGCGAGACGCCGGCCCGCAGCAGGGTGCCGGTGATCGACCCCGCGGAGGTCCCGACGACGACGTCCGCGGTGCGCGCGTCGAAGCCGACGTCGTGCTGCAGCACCGCCAGCACGCCCGCGTGGTAGGCCTGCCCCACCACGCCGCCGCCACCCAGCACCAGACCGACCCGGACCATCCCTCCACGGTCCCACGGCCCGGCCGGCGCGGCTCCCGCACCCCGGGACCGACCTAGGCTGGCCGGGTGTTCCTCCTCTTCGGGTTCGGCACGCGGCAGAAGGACCTCGGCCCGGGGGCGGTGCGCACCTGCCCGCGGTGCGGCAACACCACCCGGTGGGCGCGGGTGCGGCAGTTCCGCCAGCTGAGCGTGTTCTTCGTGCCGGTCGCCCGGTGGGGACGCCGGCGGCTCGAGGTGTGCGGCGTCTGCGGCACCGCCGTCGAGGTCTGAGCCGCGACGGCGGTGCCGGGGGCCGGACGCCGGCCTCAGCCGATGCGGAGCGGCAGCGCGCGGGGGCCGCGGATCTGGCCGGTCGACCACCGCACCCCGGCCGGGTCGGCGAGGGAGAACTCGGGCACCCGGTCGAGCCACACGTCGAGCGCCACCCGCATCTCCATCCGCGCCAGGTGCGACCCGACGCAGCGGTGGATGCCCAGGCCGAAGGCGGCGTGCCGGTTGACCTGCCGGTCGATGACCACCTCGTCGGCCCGCTCGAACCGGGCGGGGTCGCGGTTGGCGGCCGGGAAGGACAGCAGCACCCAGTCCTCGGCCCTCATCTCGACGCCGCGCCAGGTCAGGTCCTCCTTGACCAGCCGCGCCATGGTGACCGGGGCGTAGGCGCGGAGGAACTCCTCGACGGCGGTGGGCCGCAGCCCCGGCTCGGCGACCAGCCGGCGCCGGTCGTCGGGGTGCCCGGCGAGGTGCCACAGCGAGGCGCCGATCGCGCTCCAGGTGGTGTCGATGCCGGCGATGAGCAGCAGTGCCATCGTCCCGGCGACGTGCGCGGGCTCGAGCCGGCGGCCGTACAGCTCGGCCTCGAGCAGGTAGGTGGTGAGGTCCTCGCGCGGGTGCTCGAGGTGGTCCTGGATCTGCGCGAGCAGGTACTCGAACAGGTGGCTGCTGCGGGCGAGGCGCTCCTCGGGCGGCAGGTCGATGCCCTCGAGCGCGTTCTCGACGAACTGCCGGAACCGCGGGCCGTCCTCGGGCGGGAAGCCGAGCATGTCGGCGATGACCCGCACCGGGATGTGCTGGGCGTAGTCGGCGGCGGCGTCGACGACGTCCCGGCCCTCCAGCGCGTCGACCAGCGAGTGGCAGAACGCCCGCGTGCTCTCCTCCTGCCGACCGACCGCGCTCTGGGTGAACGCCGGCAGCAGCAGCTTGCGCGCGTCGTGGTGGAACGGCGGGTCCGAGGAGATCGGCGGGGTGCCGCCGACCGGGGCCAGCGCCCGCGGCGGCCGGAAGTTGCCCGCGATGATCGCGCGGGAGGAGAAGTGCTCGGTGTCGTAGGCGACGGCGGCGACGTCCTCGTAGCGGGTGGGCAGCCACGCCCCGCCGAACCGCTCGGTGTGCGCGATCGGGCAGCGCTGCCGCAGGTCGTCCCAGATGCCGATGGCGCCCTGCGCCCACTCCTCCTCGGTGTGCGAGAAGTCGGTGGCCCAGTCCTCGACCGGGCCGCTGCGCACCTCGCTGAACGTGCCGAGGGCCGGGTCCGAGCGCAGGGTGCTGGCGTCGGCGAAGGAGCGGTCGTCGACGGTCACCGCGCCGGCTCCTGCTCGAGCACGAGCACGGCGGCCTCGGGGCAGTTGTCGGCGGCGAGCTGCGCGTCGTCCTCCAGCCCGGCCGGCACCTCCCCGCCGGGGACGAGGAGGGTGGAGTAGCCCTCGTCGTCGGCACCGAACAGGTCGGGCGCGAGGTCGTAGCAGCGGCCGTGCCCCTGGCACAGCGACGGGTCGATCGAGATCCTCACGGGTGGCTCTCCGTTCCTCGGGCGGGCGGTTCCTGCGGTGCGAGTCCGGCGACGAGTCGGGCGAGCAGCGCCGTCCACTCCCCGTCGTCGACCGGGTCCACGTCGGGGCCGACCAGCGCGGTGCCGACGGCCAGCGACAGGCACAGGTGGGCGACCGCGCGCGGGGACAGCGCGGGGTCGATCTCGCCGTCGTCCTGGCCGCGGCGGACCAGGCCGGCCAGCCACGCGGCGCGCTCCTGCACGTAGTCGCGCACCGGGCCGGCGGCGTCGACGTCGCGGCGGGCGGCGACCAGCGCCTCGACCAGCAGGTCGCCGTCGGGGTCCCGGCGGCGGGGCAGCGTGCGGCCGCTGGCCAGCAGCAGGTCGGCGACCGAGCGGCCGGGGTCGGCGGCGACGAGGTCGGCGAGCAGCCGCCGGCCGTGCACGTGCAGCGCGTCGACGAGCAGCGCCGCCTTGGAGCCGAAGTAGGCGTAGAGGGCGCCGTTGCTCAGCCCGGCCGCGTCGGCGACCTCGGACACGCGCGTGCCCTCGTAGCCCCGCCGGGCGAAGACGTCGGCGGCCGCGCGCAGCAGCCGCTCGCGCGTGCCCGCCGCGGTGGCGCCCGGAGTGCGACCCACGTCACGAATCGAACAGTGGTTCAATTCGCGCCGTCAAGGGGTCGGGAGGCGACGTGACCGGTGGGCCGGCCGAGCTGCTCGACCTGCGGCCGGACGGTCCGGACGGCTTCGCGGCCGGTCCGCGGCGCGCCTCCCCCGAGCGGGCCTTCGGCGGGGCGGTCGTCGCCCAGGCGCTGGTCGCCGCCGGGCGGACCGTGCCGGAGGACCGGGCGGTCCACTCGCTGCACGCGTACTTCCTGCGCGCCGGGGAGGCCGCCGGGCCCACCGTTCTTCCGAGGCCCGTGGCGCCGGCCGGCCGGGGTCGCGCTCCCCGTGCTGCCCGGGTCGTCGCCGACGCCGCGTCGCCGGTGGCCCCCGGGCGCTGAGGGGCCGGCGTCGTGGCGTCCCGGTGGGAGCGGCTGTGGGCGCGCTGGCTGGTGCGCCGGCTGGAGGCGGCGAACCGGCGGGCCGCGTGCCCGCACGACGGGCTCTCCCTGCTCTGCTCGACCTGCCTGCCATCGCCTCGGCCGGGTTCCTGCTGCCGGCCGCCCCGCCCGTGCCGTCCGGCGGGCCGCGGGATCGGGGCTGAGCGGTCAGTCCCCGTCGTCGGCGAGGACCCGCCCGGCCACGTGCTCGCCGATCGCCAGCGAGGAGGTGGCCGCCGGCGAGGGCGCGTTGCGGACGGTGACGACCGGGCCGAGCCGGTGGACCCGGAAGTCGTCGACCAGGCTGCCGTCCCGGTCGACGGCCTGGGCGCGGACGCCGGCGGGAGTGCGCACCACGTCGTCGTCGGTCAGCGCGGGCACGAACTCCCGCGCCGCGGCGAGGAACACCCGGCGCGCCAGCGACCCGCGGAACTCGGCCACGCCCATCCGCCAGTGCTGCCGGGCCAGCGGGCGCATGCCGGGCCGGCTGAGCGTCCGCAGCAGCTCGGCGGGCCGGACGTCGCGGCGCCGGTACCCCTCGCGGGCGAGGGCCAGCACGGCGTTGGGCCCGACGTCGACCCCGCCGCCGACCCGGCGGGTGACGTGCACACCGAGGAACGGGTAGCGGGGGTCGGGCACCGGGTGGATCAGCCCTCGGACCAGGTGCTCGCGCTCGGGCACCAGCCGGTGGTACTCGCCGCGGAACGGCACGATCGCCGGCCCCGCGTCGTCACCGGCAGCCGGGAGACCGTGTCGCTCTGCAGCCCGGCGCAGACCACGAGCCGGTCGACGGCGAGCGCCTCGCGGCCGGAGGACACCACCACGCCCCCGCCGTCCTGCGGCAGCACCGCGGTGACCTCGAAGCCGAGCCGCACGTCGTGGCCCTCGTCCCGCAGGTCGCCGGCCATGGCCGTGCTCGCCGCAGAAGTCGCGCAGCAGGCCGCGCCCGCGGGTGCACAGCCCCGCCTTGAGCGAGCCGGGCGCGTAGTAGAGCCCGGCGTGCACCACGCCGCTGCTGTGGCCGGTCTGGTGCACGGCGACGTCGTCCTCCTTGCCCACGACCGTGACGTGCAGGTCGGGCCGGAGCTCGGCCAGCCGGCGGGCGACCGCCAGGCCCACGATCCCGGCGCCGACGACGCCGATCCGGTCGACGGTCCCTGCGCGCACCGGCCACCTCCGTCCTCGGCAGGAGCCCGGGCCCCGCCGTGGGCAGGGATGGTGCCCGCCCCGGCCGGGCACGGCCAGGCCCGTCGGCGCGTGCGGTCAGGCGGTGTCGCGGCGGGACCGGACGGCGGCGGCCAGCTCGGCGAGCAGGGCCTCCGTCGTCGCCGGGTCGACGCAGGCGTCGGTGACGCTCACGCCGTACTCGAGCCGCTCGGGGTGCTCGCGGTCGAGGTCCTGCCGGCCCTCGGCGAGGTTGCTCTCGATCATCACGCCGCGGATCGCCCGCTCTCCGCCGGCGACCTGCTCGGCCAGGTCGTGCACGACCGCGGGCTGGCGCCGGTGGTCCTTCTGGCTGTTGCCGTGGGAGGCGTCGACGACGACCACCTCGGGCAGCCCGCGCGCGGCGAGCTTCCGCTTCACCTCGGCGACGTGCGCCGCCGAGTAGTTGGGGCCGTCCGTGGTGCCGCGCAGGATGACGTGGCCGGTGTCGTTGCCGGTGGTCGACAGCTGCGCCGAGACCCCGTGGTGGTCGACACCGAGGAACTCGTGCGGGGCGCGCGCGGTGACGACGGCCTGGATGGCGGAGTCGACGCTGCCCTCGGGCGAGTTCTTGAAGCCGACCACGGACGAGAAGCCCGACACCCGCTCGCGGGCGGTCTGGTCGGTGACGTTGCGCGCGCCGACGCCGTTGTAGGTGACCAGCCCGTTGACGTACTGCGGCGTGAGCGCGTTGAGCGGCTCGGCGGCGACGGGGACGCCCAGCCCGGTGATGCGGCACATGAGCATCCGGGTGGCGACCAGGCCGACGCTGATCCGGTTGGACCCGTCGAGGAACGGGTCGTAGGCGAAGCCCTTCCAGTCGACCTCGGTCCGCGGCTTCTCCGTGTAGGTCCGCATGAGGATCTCGAGGTCGTCGCCGTGCCGTGCCCGCATGCGGCCGAGGAAGGCGGCGTACTCGAGCGCGGCGACGGGGTCGTGCACCGAGCAGGGGCCGGCGATGACGACGAGGCGGTCGTCGGCGCCGGTGAGGACGTCGGTGACCGCGGCCCGCGCGGCGCGCGTCGTCGCGGCCGACTCCGGCGACAGCGGGACCACGGTCGCCACCGCCGCGGGCGTGACGACGACGCTCAGGCCGGTGATCCGCGCGTTCACCAGGCCGGACAGGTCGGCGCCGTCCGCCGCCGTGACGCCCACCTGCCGCTGGACACCGGGCAGCAGGTCGGCGAGCGTGGCGTCGATCTGCGCGTTCACCGTCGTCTGGACGTCGAGCAGCAGGTCGGCGATCCGCGTCGCCGCCTCCAGGATGCGGTCAGCGGGGATGGGGGCCTCCTCGGTCGTCGCCGGCACGCGTCGGCCGAGCACCCCCAGTGTGCCGGGAGCCGTCGTCGCCGACGGAGGGGCGTCCGGCGCGCGGGACCCGCGCCGTGGGGCCGGACCCTGCCGTCAGACCATGCTCGTCGCTCCCATCCGGACGTCCGGTGCGCCCAGGCGCGCGGCGTCCGCGGTGCGGTCGTCGGCCTGCTCCTGCGACTCGCGCTCGGCCCGGACCCGCAGCCGGTAGTGCTCCACCTCCCGGTCGGCGTGCTCGGCGTCCCAGCCCAGGAGCGGGGCGACGATGTCCGCCACCTCGCGGGCGGCGCCCTCCCCACGGTCGGGTACCTCGATGGAGATCCGGGTGCGCCGGGTGAGGACGTCGTCCAGGTGCAGGGCGCCCTCGTGGCTGGCCGCGTAGTGGGCCTCGGCCCTCAGGTACTCCGGCGCGGCCTCCAGGGGCTCGGCGAGGTCGGGCCGCCCGGCGATCAGGTCGAACACCTCGGCGGACAGCGTCCCGTACCGCCCCAGCAGGTGCTCCACCGTGGACACCGGGAGGCCGGTGCGCTCGGCGGTGAGCCGGCGGGCGTTGTGCGCGGCGAAGTAGCCGTCGGCGCCCACGAGCGGGGTGCGTTCGGTGATCGACGGCGGGACGGTGCGCTCCAGGCCGTGGACGGCCGAGTCGACGGCGTCCTGCGCCATCACCCGGTAGGTCGTGTACTTCCCGCCGGCGATGACGGTGAGCCCGCGGACGGGGCTGGCGACCGCGTGCTCGCGGGACAGCTTGCTCGTCGACTCCGACTCCCCGGACAGCAGCGGCCGCAGTCCTGCGTAGACCCCGACCACGTCCTCCCGGGTGAGCGGGTCCTGCAGCAGCGTGTTGACGTGGTCGAGCAGGTAGTCGATGTCGCTCCGGCTGGCGGCGGGGTGCGCGAGGTCGAGGTCCCAGTCGGTGTCGGTCGTCCCGATGATCCAGTGGCTGCCCCACGGGATGACGAACAGCAGGCTCTTCTCCGTGCGCGTGATGATCCCGGTGGCGCTGTTGATCCGGTTCCGCGGGACGACGAGGTGGACACCCTTGGACGCGCGGACCTGGAACTGGCCGCGCCCGCCCACCATCTCCTGGATCTCGTCGGTCCAGATCCCGGCGGCGTTGACCACCTGCTGCGCCCGGACGGTGAACACCCGGCCGCTCTCCAGGTCACGCACCCGGACCCCGGCGATCCGGTCGGCCTCCCGGAGGAACTCGGTGACCCGGGTGCTGGTGACGCACAGCGCGCCGTAGGTCGCCGCCGTCCGGGCCAGCGTCATCGTGTGCCGCGCGTCGTCGACCTGGCCCTCGTAGAAGCGGATGGCGCCCCGGATGGCCGACCGCCTCCCGGACGGGAAGGACGCCGCGGTCTTCCGGCGCCCGAGGTGGCGGTGGTGGCCCGGCACCCCGCGCCCGGCGCCCATCACGTCGTAGACGCCGATCCCGAGCCCCACGTAGGGCCGGTCGATGCGCTTCTGCAGCGGGTAGATGAACGGCACCGGCCGGGCCAGGTGCGGGCACAGTGTCTCGAGCACGAGCCTGCGCTCCCGCAGCGCCTCGAACACCAGGCCGAAGTCGAACTGCTCCAGGTACCGCAGCCCGCCGTGGAAGAGCTTGCTGGAGCGGCTGGAGGTCCCAGCCGCGTAGTCGCGCGCCTCCACCAGGCCGACCCGGAGCCCCCGGGTGGCCGCGTCCAGGGCGCTGCCCGCGCCGACGACCCCGCCGCCGATGACCAGGACGTCGAGCTCCTCCTGCTCCAGCCCCCGCAGGGCGGCGGTGCGGTACTCCGGTCCGAGCCGTTCGGCGGTGCTCACGATCGCTCCTCTGCGCCGGTGACGCCCGGTGCCGCGGACCCGTGCCTGATCAGGTTGGAGCGGCTGCGGTCGTGCCGCGTCTCGATGAGGCGGACGGCGCCCGACCTCGACCGCATGGACAGCGACTGGGTGACGACCACACCCGGCTCGGAGCGGACCCCGCGCAGCAGCGCCCCGTCGGTCACCCCGGTGGCGCCGAAGAAGACGTCGTCCCCCGAGACGAGGTCCACGGTGGTCAGGACGCGGTCCAGGTCGTGGCCGAAGTCCAGCGCGGCGGTCCGCTCCGCGTCGTCCCGGGGGTACAGGCGGCCGAACATCTCCGCGCCGCCGCAGCGCAGCGCGCATGCCGCGATCACCCCCTCCGGGGTGCCGCCGATGCCGAGCAGCAGGTCCACCCCGGAGCCGGGCCGGCCGACGGCGATGGCCCCGGCGACGTCGCCGTCGAGCAGGAACCGGACCGCGGCGCCCGTGCTGCGGACGTCCGCGACCAGGCCGGTGTGCCGGGGCCGGTCGAGCACGGCGACGGTCAGGTCGCGCCGGTCCCTGCCCAGCGCGCGGGCCACCGCCGTGAGGACGTCGGCCACCGGCGCGGTCGGGTCGACCGAGCCGGCGGCGGCGGTCGGGACCACCACCTTGTGCATGTAGACGCACGGCCCCGGGTCGAACATGGTGCCCCGCTCGGCCAGGCCGACGACGGCGATCGCGTCCGGCAGTCCCTTGGCGGCGGCCGTGGTGCCGTCCACCGGGTCGACGGCGATGTCGACCTCCGGGTCGGAGCCGTTGCCGACCTGCTCGCCGTTGAACAGCATCGGGGCCTCGTCCTTCTCCCCCTCGCCGATCACGACGACGCCGCGCATCCCGACCGTGCCCAGCACCGGCCGCATGGCGTCGACCGCGGCCCGGTCGACCTCGTTCTTGTCCCCCCGGCCGACGTGGCGGGCCGAGGAGATGGCCGCGGCCTCGGTGGCGCGTACCAGTTCCAGGGCGAGGTTGCGGTCCGGGTCGAGGACCGGGCCTGCGCCGGTCACGTGCCCGTGCCCGTCGCGGCGGGCACCGAGCGCCCCGGACCCGCGGCGGCTCCCGCCGGGAGCCGGCCGGTGACCGGACGTCTGCGCAGCATCGCCGTCATGGCTGCCACCCTCGCTCGGTGGTACGTACCGCTCCGCGGGTCCGCCGGTCCCCACCGACGTGCCGGGACCCGGCTGCGGACGACCGTAACGTCCTCGTGAGCCAGGTCACAACCACGTCGCCCCGCGGCCCGGCCGGTGGGGCGACCGGTGGCGGGTCCTGGCCCCACCTGGAGGCGAGCCGCGCGGATCAGTGGGGGTGGGTGGACGGGCTCCTGGGTGCGAACGTCGAGCGTCCGGATCCCGAGCAGCGAGGAGGAGGTGTTCGCGGCGGATGCGGTCCGCGGCCGGTACACGCGTGGCGGCACGCGTGAGGACCTGGTGCCCGGCTACCGCGGAGAGCCCTGGGTCGACCCTCCGAGCGCTACCGAGGCCTTCGTGGCGACGCGGCTGGAGGTCCAGGACTGGCGGTGGACCGGCGTGCCGGTCCACGCGCGCACCGGCGAGCGGCTCCCCGCGCGCCTCACCGAGGTGGCCATGGAGTTCCGCCGCCCGCCGCAGCTCCCGCTGTCCCCCGGGACGGGGCAGGGGCTGGAGCCCGACAGCTCCGGACCGAGTCGACCGCCGACGCGGCTCGCATGCCGGAGGACGATACGAGGCCGCCACCCGGACCTGCCCCGGCGCCGCCACGGGGGTTGCGCTCGCGTGGGTGGGCGCACGACGCTGTGCCGACCGGGGCGGATCCCGGGAGCGGCCGTGACAGAGGTGGCCCGGCACGTGGCCGAGGACCCCGGCGCCCTCCGGCCCGGAGTTCACCCAACCGTTCGACCGACGTCGCCCGCTGACCACCCACCCCGGCTGCGATGGGGGGCGCGACACGTCGAACGCACCGCCATCCCGAGACCGACGGAGGCAATCCATGGGCACGGTCACGACCGCCGACGGCACCGAGATCTTCTACAAGGACTGGGGCACCGGTCAGCCGATCGTCTTCAGCCACGGCTGGCCGCTGTCGGCCGACGACTGGGACGCGCAGATGATGTTCTTCCTGGCCCGGGGCTACCGGGTCATCGCGCACGACCGGCGGGGGCACGGCCGCTCCACCCAGACCGGCGACGGGCACGACATGGACCACTACGCGGACGACCTGGCGACGCTGACGGCGCACCTCGACCTGCACGACGCGGTGCACGTCGGCCACTCGACCGGCGGCGGCGAGGTCGCGCACTACCTCGGCCGCCACGGCGAGGAGCGCGTCGCGAAGGCCGTGCTGATCAGCGCGGTGCCGCCGCTCATGGTGCAGACCGACGCCAACCCCGGCGGCCTGCCGAAGAGCGTGTTCGACGACATCCAGACCCAGGTCGCCACCAACCGGTCCCGGTTCTACCGCGACCTGCCGTCGGGGCCGTTCTACGGGTTCAACCGGCCGGGCGCCGAGCCGTCCGACGCGATCATCGCGAACTGGTGGCGCCAGGGGATGATGGGCGGCGTGAAGGCCCACCACGACGGCGTCGTCGCCTTCTCCCAGACCGACTTCACCGACGACCTGAAGAAGATCACGGTGCCGGTCCTGGTGATGCACGGCGACGACGACCAGGTCGTCCCGTACGAGAACTCGGGCCCCCGGTCCGCGGAACTCCTCCAGAACGGGACGCTCGAGACCTACGCCGGCTTCCCGCACGGCATGCCGACGACGCAGGCCGAGACGATCAACGCCGACCTGCTCGAGTTCATCCGCTCCTGACCGCCGTCGCCGTTCCGGGCTGGTCCTCCCACCGGCGCCCGACCACGGGAGCCAGTGGGAAGACCGGCCCCGGTCGCGGTGTTCAGCCACACGCTCGACACAGAGGGAGGCACACGTGACCACCGAGACCGCGATCCTCGCCGGCGGCTGCTTCTGGGGTGCGCAGGACCTGCTGCGCAAGCGCCCGGGAGTGCTCTCGAGCCGCGTCGGCTACTCCGGCGGCGACACCCCGAACGCCACCTACAGGAACCACGGTGACCACGCCGAGGCGGTCGAGATCGTCTTCGACCCCGACGTGATCTCGTTCCGGGAGCTCCTGGAGTTCTTCTTCCAGATCCACGACCCGACGACGGTGGACCGGCAGGGCAACGACATCGGCCGGAGCTACCGCTCGGCGGTCTTCTACACGAGCGAGGAGCAGCGGCGCGTCGCCCTCGACACGATCGCCGACGTCGACGCCTCGGGCCTGTGGCCCGGGAAGGTCGTCACGGAGGTGACGCCGGCCGGCCCCTTCTGGGAGGCCGAGGAGGAGCACCAGGACTACCTGCAGAAGCACCCGTACGGCTACACCTGCCACTACGTGCGGCCCGACTGGGTGCTCCCCCGCCGCGAGGCGCAGACCGCCCGGTGACGTGAGGCCCCGGCCGGCCGTGCACCGACAGCACGGCCGGCCGGCGGCGCGCTCTAGCCTCGGCCGCATGCGCGCTGTGCAGATCACCCGCTTCGGCGGCCCCGAGGTCCTCGACGTCGTCGACCTCCCCGACCCCGTCCCCGGCGACGGCCAGCAGCTCTACGAGGTGAGCGCGGCCGGCGTGAACTACGCCGACACCCACCAGACCGAGGACAGCTACCTCGCCCCGCAGACGCTGCCGCTGATCCCGGGCGCGGAGTTCGTCGGCCGGCCGGTGGGCGGCGGCGAGCGCGTCGTCGGCCTGCTCGACGGCGGCGGCTACGCGGAGAAGGTGGTCGCCAACCCGCGGCTGACCTGGCCCGTGCCCGACGCCGTCACCGACGAGCAGGCCCTCGCCCTCGTGCTGCAGGGCACCACCGCCTGGCACCTGCTGCGCACCAGCGCGCACCTCGCCGCGGGCGAGTCGGTCGTCGTCATCGCCGGCGCCGGCGGGGTCGGCTCGCTGGCCGTCCAGCTGGCCAAGCGCTGGGGCGCCGGGCGGGTCGTCGCCACCGCCTCCAGCCCGGAGAAGCGGGCGCTGGCCGAGGAGCTCGGCGCCGACGCCACCGTCGACCCGGCGCTGGCCGACGACGACCCGAAGACCTTCACCGCCGCGCTGCGCGAGGCCAACGGCGGCAAGCGGGTCGACGTCGTCCTGGAGATGACCGGCGGCAACGTCTTCGACGGCTCGTTCTCCGCGCTGGCGCCCTTCGGCCGGCTCGTCGCCTACGGCATGGCCGGCCGCCGGCCGCCGAAGCCGGTGCAGGCGCCGGCGCTCATGGGCACCAGCCGCGCGGTCGTCGGCTTCTGGCTGGCGCACTGCTTCAGCCGCCCGGCCATGCTCGACGACGCCATGACCGAGCTCCTCCAGCTCACCGCCGACGGCGCGCTCAAGCCGGTCGGGGGCGGCCGCTACCCGCTGACCGCCGTCCGCGAGGCGCACCAGGACATCCTGTCCCGCCGCACCACCGGCAAGCTCGTCCTCGACCCGACGCGCTAGCGCCCGCCGCCCCCCGCTCACCACGCACGGTCACCGCCCGGAGGGGTCCGCCCTCCGGGCGGTGGCACGTCTCCCCCCGCGGGGTTACAGGCCCTCGTCCGTCCGCACCCCCGCTCCTAGCGTCGTCAGCGACAACTGCTGGGGGTGTGCAACGGCGCCCGGTCCCGGCGACCACCACCGCCTGCTGGGGGAAACGTGCCCCGACCGACACCCCGATCCCGCGCGGCCGCGTTCGCCCTCGGCGCGGCCCTGATCACCGGCCTGACCGGCTGCGAGTGGCCCGACGTGAGCATGAGCCCGGGCCTCGCCGCCGAGTCCACCGAGGCCACGCCGTCCGCCGAGCCGTCCGCCGAGCACTCCCCCGACCCGGCGGACGAGCCCGCCGGCCGGACCACCGCCGCGTCGTCCACGGCCGCCCGTCCGGCCGGCGACCTCGATGCCGGCTCGCTGACCCGCACGCTGCCGGCCGGCGACCGCACCGTCGTCGTCGACTACTGGACCGCCGACCAGGCGGCCACGTGGACCGCCGCCGACGACAAGACGATCCAGCTCTCGGCGCACGTCGAGGGCGACGACGGCGACACCGAGGTGCTGGTCACCCGCTTCGCGGCCACCACCGACGACGGCACCACCCGGGCCCTCGCCGCCGAGGACCGCGGTGAGTTCGCCCTCATGCCGCCCTTCACCTACACCACCGCGCTCAGTCTCCCGGGGTCGGCGGTCCCGGCGGACTCGCTGACCGTCTCGGTCCAGTTCGACCTCCTGGTCGAGACCGAGCCGGGCTCCGGGCGCTACTTCCGCCAGACCGTGCTCGACGCCCTCGAGCTGCCGCTCCTGCAGGAGGACCCCTCGTGAACCAGCTCGTCGTCCACGGCAACCGGCGGTCGACCGACCGCGTGAACCTCCTGGCCCGCGGTGGCCAGCAGGTGCCCGACATCAGCTCGCTGGTGCCCGCGGAGTTCGGCGGCCCGCAGGCGGAGGAGCAGCTCCGGCACGCCACCATCAGCTGCGTCATCCCGGCCTACAACGAGGAGTCGACGATCGCCGACGTCCTCACCTCGCTGCTGGCGCAGACCCGGCCGCCGGACGTCGTCCACGTGGTCATCAACAACACCGACGACGACACCCCGGAGATCGTCGAGCAGTTCGTCGGCGAGCACACCCGGGTGGTCAAGGGCGAGACCTACCGGACGACGGTGTTCTCCCACGACATCGGCGAGAACCCCGACAAGAAGGTCGGCGCGCTCAACTACGGCTACTACGTCAGCCGCGGCTACGACTACATCCTCGGGGTCGACGGCGACACCACCCTCGACCGCCGCTGCGTCGAGTGGCTGGAGAAGGAGATGGTCACCGACCCGCGCATCGGCGGGCTCTCGGCGGTCTACACCTTCGACAAGTCCACGGTGCACGGCGCGATGGCGCGGTTCCTCGTCGCCGGCCAGCGCGCCCAGTTCGCCGGCTTCAACATGGACAACCTCGTCCGCGGCCGGAACATGGCCGTGCTCGGCGGCCAGTGCAGCCTGTTCAGCGTCCGGGCGCTGGAGGCGGTCATGTACCGCCACCACCAGTCGGCGCCGTGGGTGCGCGACTCGGAGGTCGAGGACTCCAAGCTCTCGCTGCAGATCAAGGACGCGGGCTTCAGCACCAAGATCAGCGCGCGGGCCCGCGCGTTCGTCGGCCCCATGACCACGCTGCGCGCGCTCCACGGCCAGCAGGTGAAGTGGAACTTCGGCGGCATCGACCTGCTGTGGCCGGGTCAGCGCGGGGACAGCAAGGGCCAGCCGCTGCACCCGAACCTGCGGCTGCGCTGGTACGAGAACATCTCGATGGTCTTCAACATCGCCGCACGGATGGGGTTCCTGCTCCTGCTCGCGGCGGCGCTGTCGATCGACGCGTTCGTGTTCAACCCGGTGTGGCTCGTCCCGCCGGCCGTGGCCACGCTGCTCAACCTCCGCATCGCGCTGTCCATGCACGACAAGAGCGCCGTCGACATCTTCTACGCGCTGCTGGTGGTGCCGGCGGAGCTGTACATGTGGGTCCGCATGGGTCACTTCGTCACCGCGTGGGTGCAGTTCTTCGCCCGCGTGGAGAAGGACAACTGGGCCGCCCAGGCGGCCGCGGAACGGGGTCGCGGGTCGGCCTACGTCATGCCGGCGGTCTGCGCCGCGGCGACGTTCGCCGTCCTGATCTTCGCGTGGAGCCAGCAGGGCATCGGCGTGCAGTCGGCGATCCTGTCGATCGGCTGGCCGGTCCTCTACCTGCTCACCGTGCTGCAGACGATCTTCATGCTGAGGAAGCTGGTGCGCCGCCAGCGGGGCTTCACCGTCTGAGGCCGCACGACGGACGACGGGCCCGGGACCTCGCGTGGTCCCGGGCCCGTCGCCGTTCAGAACAGGCGCTGCAGGCGCCAGGCCGCCAGGCCCAGCCCGCAGGCCAGCAGCAGCGTGGCGACGCGGACGAACCAGTAGGAGACGTCCCGCGGCTCGGTGGTGTAGCCGATCTGGCTGCCCAGGTCGTCGTAGACCGCCTCGAGCTCGGCCCGGCTGCGCGCCTCGTTGTACTGCCCGCCGGTCTCGTCGGCAATCTGCCGCAACGCGTCGCGGTCGATCGGCACCGGCGTCACCTCGCCGCCGATCTCGATCGAGCCGTAGTCGGTGCCGAACGCGATCGTCGACACCGGCACCTCGGCCGCCTGCGCCGCCGCGATCGCCTGGGTGTTCTCCCGGCCGACGGTGTTGTAGCCGTCGGACAGCAGCAGGATCCGCGCCGGCGGCAGCTGCTCGGGGTCCTCGACGTCGAGCGTCGACTGGAACGTGGTGATCGTCGTCAGCGAGGTGAAGATCGCCTCGCCGATCGCCGTCGCCTCCGACAGCTCCAGGTTCTGGATCGCGCCGCGCACCTGCTCGCGGTCGGTGGTCGGCGCCACCAGCGTCGAGGCGGTGCCGGAGAACGACACCAGCCCCAGGTTGATCCGCTCCGGGAGGATGTCGACGAAGTCGCTGGCGGCGGCCTTCATCGCCTCGAACCGGCTGGGTTCGATGTCCTCGGCCTGCATCGACAGCGAGACGTCCAGCGCGAGGACGACGGTCGCGGTCTCCCGCGGCACCCGGACCTCGGTGCTCGGCTGCGCCAGCGACAGCACCAGCCCCAGCAGCGCGGTCAGCGTCAGGCCGAACGCGACGTGCCGCACCCAGCCGGCCCGCTTGGGAAGCAGGCTCTGCGCCAGCCCGGTCTGGGAGAACCGCGCCGCGTACACCCGGCGGCGCAGCTGGCGGACGACGTAGAGCACCGCCAGCGCGACGACGGGGACGAGCGCGATCAGCCACAGCGGTGACTGGAAACTCACGGGCGGGCCTCTCTCGTGGTGCGGTGGGAGCTCACCGGGACGCCCCGCCGCTGCCGGCGCGCCGCCGGTCGGCGACGAACCGGACGACGTCCATCACCCAGTCGCGGTCGGTGCGCAGCTGCAGGTGCCCGGCCCCGGCGCGGCGCAGCGAGGCGGCGATCGCCCGCCGCTGCTCGGCCGCGGCCTCGGCGAAGCGGGCACGGAAGCGCGGGTCACCGGTGGGCACCTCGAGCGTCTGCCCGGTCTCCGGGTCGACGACGGTCAGCGGGCCGACGTCGGGCAGCTCCAGCTCCCGCGGGTCGACCACCTCGATGGCCAGCAGCTCGTGCCGGGCGCCCAGACCCCGCAGCGGCCGCTCCCAGTCCAGGTCGCCGAGGAAGTCCGAGACGACGACCACCAGCCCGCGGCGGCGCGGCGGGCGGCGCAGCGCCTCCAGCGCGGCGGCGAGGTCGCCGCGGCGGCCG
This sequence comes from Geodermatophilus sp. SYSU D01036, assembly GCF_054050435.1. Classification (NCBI taxonomy): domain Bacteria; kingdom Bacillati; phylum Actinomycetota; class Actinomycetes; order Geodermatophilales; family Geodermatophilaceae; genus Geodermatophilus; species Geodermatophilus sp. SYSU D01036. Next base: position 124,432 of record NZ_JBJGZJ010000010.1, read on the forward strand.
GTCGCGGCCCGCGGGGTGGCGACGACGGCGCGCAGCAGCCGGTCGGCGGCCAGCCGCCCGGCCTGCGCCGGGTACCGGTCGACCCGCTCGCCGGTGGTGACGACGGCGCCGAGCCGGTTGCCGCCGCGCACGGTGAGGTGGCTGACCGCGGCGAGCCCGGCGATCGCGAGGTCCCGCTTGTCGCAGTTGCCGGTGCCGAAGTCCAGGCTGGCCGAGAGGTCGACCACCGCCCAGGTCTCCAGCTCGCGGTCGGCGATCGTCTCGCGGACGTGCGGCACCTGCGTCCGGGCGGTCACCGGCCAGTCCATGCGCCGGACGTCGTCGCCGGGGTGGTAGGTCCGGGAGTCGCCGGCCTCACTGCCCGAGCCGGGTACCAGGCCGAGGTGGTCGCCCTGCAGCAGCCCGTCCAGGCGCCGGCGCACGGTGAGCTCCAGCCGCTGCAGCAGCACGTCGGCCGGGCCCTCGCCGAAGTGCGGCAGGTCGCCGTCGGGGTCGGCCGTCGCAAGAGCGGGCGTACCGGCGTCGGGCTCGTCAGGGGGCGCGGCCGGGTCCTCCCCGGCCCGCGCCCGGCCGCGCCGCAGTCTCACGCCTGCGGGGTCCCCGGGACGTGCCCGTTGCCGCCGGGACCCTGGGGCGCCTGGCCGTTGCCGGGCGGGACGGAGCCGTGCGGGGACGCGCCGTGCGCGGAGGAGCCGTGCGGCGGCTGGCCGTTGGGGACCGGACCGCCGGGCCGGGGCTGCGCGGCGGGCGGGAAGCCGGGCCCGTAGGGCCCCTGCGGAGCGCCCTGCGGCGGGCCGTACTGCGGCGCCCCGGGCAGCGGCACCTGCGGGCCGCCCGGCGCGGCCGGGCCGAAGCCGCCGGCCCGCTGCCGCGGGGTGACCTGGGGCAGCGGCACCGTCTGCAGGATCCGCTTGACCACGTGGTCGGCGGGCACACCGTCGGCCAGCGCGTCGTAGGACAGCACCAGCCGGTGGCGCAGCACGTCGGTGGTGACGTCGAGGACGTCCTGCGGCAGCACGTAGTCGCGGCCGCGGACCAGCGCCAGCGCCCGGCTGGCGGCGATCAGGCCGAGCGAGGCGCGCGGGCTCGCGCCGTAGGAGACCCAGGAGGCGACGTCGTCCATGCCGTGCTCGCGCGGCTGGCGGGTGGCGACGACGAGCCGGACGACGTAGTCGACCAGCGCGTGGTGCACGAACACCTGCGAGGCGGTGCGCTGCATGCGGCGCAGGTCCTCGGGGCCGAGGACGGTCTCGGGCACCGGCGGGTTGGCGCCCATCCGGTAGATGATCTCGCGCTCCTCCTCCGGCGTCGGGTAGTCGACGAGCACCTTCATGAGGAAGCGGTCGCGCTGGGCCTCGGGCAGCGGGTAGACGCCCTCGGACTCGATCGGGTTCTGCGTGGCCAACACGAGGAAGGGGTCGGGCAGCGGGTGGGTCACGCCGCCGATGGAGACCTGCCGCTCGGCCATGACCTCCAGCAGCGCCGACTGCACCTTCGCCGGCGCGCGGTTGATCTCGTCGGTGAGGACGAAGTTGGCGAACACCGGGCCGAGCTCGGTGTCGAAGGCGTCCTGCCCGGCCTTGTAGATGCGGGTGCCGAGGATGTCGGCGGGCACCAGGTCGGGGGTGAACTGCAGGCGGGCGAACCTCCCGCCGACGACGGTGGCCAGCGTCTCGACCGCGAGCGTCTTCGCGACGCCGGGCACGCCCTCGAGCAGCACGTGGCCACGGGCGAGAAGGGCGACCAGCATCCGCTCGACCAGCCGGTCCTGGCCGACGATGACCCGCTTGATCTCGAACAGCGCGCGCTCCAGCAGCGCGGCGTCCACCGAGGGCGGCACCGGTGCGCCGGCGGGCTTCTCGAGCGGGGTGCTGGCGGCGGTGGTCACAGGGCTCCCTGTCGTGCCGGTCCGCGGCCTCCGGACGCGTCACGGAGCGACACGGGGCCGGTGACGGGGCCTCTCGCCCGTCCCACGGGCCAGTGTCCTACACGGAGCTGGCAGTCCGACCGTCGTGCGCGCTGGCACGCCGGACGCCGGCCGGGCGGCCGCCGCGCGACGCGCCGCGCGACGCGCCGGACGACGACAGAGGCCGCGGCGCGCCGGGTCTTCCCCCCTGCACCGCCGCGGCCCCTGCTGCTAGCGTGACTCCTGCGTCGGGCAGCTCCCCCCGTGGCTGCCCGACGCCCCGAACTCTCGCCCCATCCGCTCCCTGTGGCCTCCCTGCAGGGTCCCGCCGCGAGCCTGCGAGCGGCGGGGGGCAGGGAGGTCCTTCATCAGGCGGTCGGCCGCACGGCTCCGAAGTAGTCGCTGCCGAACCACATCGACGACACCCGGACGACGTCGCCGCTCTGCGGCGCCTGCACCACCTTGCCGTCGCCGAGGTAGAGCGCCACGTGGTAGATCTCCAGGTACGAGCTGCCGTTGGACCAGAAGACCAGGTCACCGGCGCGCAGGTCCGCCCGGGCGACGGTCCTGCCCCGGTTGAGCCACCACTGGTCGCGGCTGGTGCCGCCGATCCGGATGCCGGCCTGGGCGTACGCGTACTCGGTCAGCCCCGAGCAGTCGAAGCCGTAGATGCCGGTGTCCGGCGGGATGCCGTAGGACGGGCCGTTGGCGCCGCCACCGCCCCAGCTGTAGGGCAGGCCGCGCTGCGACAGCGCCGCGTCGATGGCCGTCTGCACTGCCGAGCCGGAGGGCGCGCCGGCCGTCGTGGTGGTCGGCGGCGTCGGGGTGCTGCTCGACGACCCGCCCGACGACGACCCACCCGAGGACGACCCGCCCGAGGAGGAGGACGACCCGCCGGACGACGGGCGGCTCGCGGTCGGGCCCGACGACGAGGACGACGACGAGGACGACGACGAGGACGACGCGGAGCTGCCGGAGGAGCTGCGCGAGGGTGCGGCCTGGCTCGCCGAGGCGGCCGCCGCCTGGCGGGCGGCCGCGGCAGCGGCGGCGGCCTCGGCGGCGTCCTGCTCGGCCTGCATGCCCGCGACCTGCTGCCCGGCGGCCTCGGCCTGCGCGGCGACGGCGTCGCGCTGCCCGGCGAGCGCCGCGGTCTGCTCGCGGGCGGTGGTCTCCTGCGCCTGCGCGCCGGCCAGCGCCTGCGCGGCCTGCTCCTGCAGCGTCTCGGCCTGCACGGACGCCGTCTGCGCCTGCTCCTGGGCCTGGGTGGCCTGCTCCTGCAGCACGGTCAGCTCGGCCACGACGTCGACGCGGTGGGTGCCGGCCGCCTCGAGCAGCGCGGCGCGCTCGATCAGCTGGGCGGGACCCGCGGCGGAGAGCAGCGCGGTGGCGCCGGGCGCGGTGCTGCCCTGCATGTAGACCGTGCGGGCGTGGTGGGCGACCTGGGTGCGGCCCTCGGCGAGCTCGGCGTCGGCCTGCGCGGCGGCGGCCGCGGCGGCGTCGGCGGCCGCGCGGGCGGCCTCGTAGGCGGCCTGGGTCTCCTCGTAGTCCTGCAGCGCGATCTGCGCGGCCTGGTGCGCCTCCGCGGCGGCCGCCTCGGCCTGCGCCAGCTGGGCGCTCAGCACGCCGACCTGCGCGGCGGCGGCGTCGCGGGCGGCCTCGGCCGCGGCGATCTCGGCGTCGCTGGGCGCCGCCGTGGCGGTGCCGGGCGTCAGCCCGAGGACGACCAGCCCGGCGATCGCCGTGCCGGCCGCCCGGACCGCCCAGCGGTGATGTCGCGTGCGCGTACCCGTACCCACGTGCCGACCCCTCCCGGTGCGCCGGCGTCGCAGGCCGGGCGCTGGTCTCCGGGCGCCCGTGCGGGCGCCACCCGGACCGGTTGTCGACCGGTCCGGGTGACCTCCGGAGGGTCAGGCGGGCGGATCTCCCCCCAAGGGGTGGTGGCCCCGCTGGAGGGGCCCACGCCGAGCGTCGGCGAGGGGTGGGGGGGCAGCGGGGTCCTTCCTCAGTTCACCTGGCGGCCGCCGGTCTCCGACCAGAACGGCTCACGCAGCTTGAACTTCTGGATCTTGCCGGTGGCGGTGCGGGCCAGCTCGTCGCGGAACTCGACCCGCTTGGGCGCCTTGTAGCCGGCCAGCCGGGACCGGCAGTGGGCGATGATCTCCGCCTCGGTCGCCGTCTCGCCCTCGGCGAGCACCACCAGCGCGGTCACCAGCTCGCCCCACTTCTCGTCGGGGATGCCGATGACGGCGACCTCGGCGACGGCGGGGTGGCTGAAGACGGCGTCCTCGACCTCGATCGAGGAGACGTTCTCGCCGCCGGTGATGATCACGTCCTTCTTGCGGTCGGAGATCGTGAGGTAGCCGCCGTCGTCGAGGCTGCCGCCGTCGCCGGTGTGGAACCAGCCGCCGTCGAGCGCCTCGGCGGAGGCGTCGGGGTTCTCCCAGTAGCCGGCGAGCACGGTGTTGCCCTGCGCCAGCACCTCCCCGGACTCGCTCACCGCGATGCGGGTGCCGATCGCCGGCACGCCGGCCCGGGACAGCCGCTTCGCGCGCTCCTCGGGGTCGAGGTCGTCGTACTCGGCGCGCGGCCGGTTGATGGTGAGCAGCGGCGCGGTCTCGGTGAGGCCGTAGATCTGGTTGAACTCCCAGCCGAGCTCCGCCTCCACGCGGGCGATGGTCCGCGACGGCGGCGGCGCCCCCGCGACGACGATCCGCACCCGGTCGCGGCCGGGCACCTCGCCGTCCCAGTCGGCGGCGGCCTCGAGGACGGCGTTCCACACCGCCGGCGCGCCGGACATCATCGTCACGCCGTGCCGCTCGACCCGGCGCAGGATCTCCGCGCCGTCCACCTTGCGCAGCACCACCTGGCGGGCGCCGACGCCGGCCATCGTGTACGGCAGGCCCCAGCCGTTGCAGTGGAACATCGGCAGCGTGTGCATGTAGACGTCGCGGTCGCTGACCTGCATGTGCATGCCGAAGGTGACCGCGTTGACCCAGATGTTGCGGTGGGTCATCTGCACGCCCTTGGGCCGCGCCGTCGTCCCGCTCGTGTAGTTGATCGTGGCGGTGGCGTCCTCGTCGGGCGCGCTCCACGGCCGCGGCTCGGCGTCGAACGCCAGCAGCTGCTCGTACTCCTCGCCGGTGGTGAACCGGTGCTCGGCCTCGACGCCCTTGAGGCTCGCCTCCAGCTCGGGGTCGACCATCAGCACCCGCGCGCCGCAGTGCCCGACGATGTAGGAGACCTCCTCGGGGTTGAGCCGGAAGTTGACCGGCACCGCCACCCGCCCCGACGACGGCACGGCGAGCAGCACCTCGAGCAGCCGGGCGGCGTTGTGGCTGACGATCGCGATCCGCTCGCCCTCCCCCACGCCGAGCGCGTCGAGGCCGGCCTGCAGCGCGCGGCCGCGGCGGGCCACCTCGCGCCAGGTCACCTCCCCCACCGGCGGTGCGGGCTGGTCCGGTTCGTCCACGACGCCGACGCGGTCGCCGTAGACCAGCTCGGCGCGGTCGAGGAAGTCGCGGGTGGTGAGGGGCACGCGCATGCCGGGCTCCCGGTGGCCAGGGCTGCCGGCGCGCCGGTCAGCCGCTCGACGTGGTCGGGGTCACGCTAGCCGTTGACGAGCAGCAGCCACCCGGCCGCGACCGTGCCGCACGTGGCGGCCACCGCCCGCACGGTGTCCGCCCGCAGCAGCCGGCCGAACGCGCCGGCGTCGAACCCCTCCCCCAGCCGCCGGTGCAGCGGCACGGCGAGCAGCGCGGTGACACCGAGGACGACGGCCAGGCAGGCGCCACCCACGAGCACCGGCAGCAGCGGGACGCCGTCGGGCCGGGCGGCCAGCAGCCACAGCGTGGTGACGCCCTGCCCGGCGAACAGCGGGCCCACGACCCGGGAGACCCGCCGCTGGTGCGCCCGCTCGTAGGCCGGGAACGCCGCGGCCGGCACCTGCGCGAACTGCGGGTAGACCAGCGCCCGCACGGTCCACTGGAAGCCGGCGTAGGCCGCCGTCAGCGCCAGGTGGACGACGAGCAGGGTCACCGCCGCGTCGTCGGCAGCTCGCCCAGCAGCAGCGCCCGGTGGCGCGCCGCGAGTCCGGTGCGGGTCACGCCGTCCCCAGCAGCCGCGGCAGCGCCGTCGAGATCGGCTCGCGGACGACGAGGTCGGCCAGCCCGTCGTAGGGCGTCGGCTCGGCGTTGACGACGACCACCCGCGCGCCGTGCGCGGCGGCGAGCTCGACCAGCCCGGCCACGGGGTACACGACCAGCGAGGTGCCGACGGCGAGGAAGACGTCGCAGTCGGCGGCGGCCTGCGCCGCGGCGTCGAGGACCCGCTCGTCGAGGGCCTGCCCGAAGCTCACGGTCGCGGACTTGAGGATGCCGCCGCAGTCGGTGCAGGCCGGGTCGGGGTCCCCGGCGTCGATGCGGGCCAGCGCCTCGTCCATCGACGTCCGGTCCCCGCAGGACAGGCACTCGACCGCGTGCACCGTGCCGTGCAGCTCGAGCACCGCCCGCGGCGAGGACCCGGCGGCCTGGTGCAGCCCGTCGACGTTCTGGGTGAGCAGCGCCCGCAGCCGGCCCTGCCGCTCCAGGTCTGCCAGCGCCCGGTGCCCGGCGTTCGGGGCGATCGTGGCCGCCCGCACGTCCGCGCGCATGCGCCACGCCTTGCGCCGGATCTCCGGGTCGGCGACGTAGTAGGAGAGCGTCACGAGCTTCTCGGCGTCCGGGTCCCGGGTCCACACCCCGTTGGGACCGCGGTAGTCGGGGATCCCGCTGTCGGTGGAGATCCCGGCGCCGGTGAGCACGGTGATCCGCCGGGCCAGGGCGAGCCAGGCGGGCAGCGGATGGGGAACCGTCATTCCGCCCACGGTAGGGCGGGCGGGGCGCGCGATGATGCCCCCGGCCGGCTGCACCGCCGGGCGCAGCCCATCGTGGACGGGGAGGACCATCGTGTCGGATGCCGACCCCCCGGAGGCGGGGACGGGTGGACCGGCGGTCACCGCACTCGTGGACCGCCTGCAGGCCCGCGCCGACGACATCGGGCGCCGACTGGTCGAGCGTTACCGGGCCGACATCGTCGACTACCGCAGCGTGCGCGCCGACGCCCTCGCCGACGAGGTGCTGCCCACCGCCGTCCGCAACGTCCACGAGCTGCTCGACTCGGTGCGCAGCGACCGCCCGCTGGACGACCGCCAGCTCGACCGGTTCCGGGAGGCCGCGGTCCGGCGGGTGCACCAGAACGTCTCGGTGCAGTCGGTGCTGCGCGCCTACCGGCTGTGGGGGCAGGTCGTCTGGGACGAGGTCGCGCGTGCGGCCGCGACGCCCATCGAGCGGGACGCCGCCCTCCGCATCGCCTCGCGGGTGATGGCGCACGTCGACCAGGTCTCCGCGGCGGTCGCCCAGGCCTATCTGGACGAGGCCTCCGGCGCCTGGCGGCAGGACGAGGGCCTGCGCCGGGACCTTCTGGAGGCGCTGCTCAGCGGTCGGCCGCTCAGCCCCCGGTGGCGGGCGCAGGCCGAGGCCCTGCAGCTCGACCTCGCCCGGGACCACCTCGTCGTGCTGGTCCGCCGGGCCGGCGGGCCGGACCCCTCCGCCGACGCTCTCCGGTCCGCCCTGGAGGCAGCCCGCAGGTATCTGCGCCCGGCCGGCGGGCGAGCGCTCATCGCCGTCCGGGACGACGAGGTGGTGGCCCTGTACCCCGCGTCGGACGCCGCCGCCGTCGCCTCCGCCCGCCGGGCCGCGACGACCACGGCCCAGGCGCTGCCGACGCACGCGGTCGGGGTCGGCCGGGCCCACGACGGCGCCACCGGTGTGGGCCGCAGCTACGCCGAGGCCCGGGAGGCGGCCACCTACGCGGCTGCCTCCGGGGTGCGGGAGCGGGCACTGACCTTCCCCGAGATGCTGCTCGAGCACGTGTTGCGCACCAGCCCGTCCGCCGACGCCCTCCTCGAGGAGACCGTCGAGCCGTTGCGTGCCTACGACGAGCAGCGCGGCGCCCACCTGCTGCACACCCTGCGTGTCTACGTGGCCAGCCGATTCCACCTGACCCGCAGCGCCGAGCAGCTGATGGTGCAGCCCAACACCGTCGTCCACCGGCTGCGCCGCATCGCCACGCTCACCGGCCACGACCCCAACGAGACCGACGGGCTGCTCCTCCTGGCCCTGGGCGTGAGGCTGGACGCGGCCCCGCCGCTCCCGACCGCCGCACCCGAGCCGGGACCGGGTCCGCGCGACGGCCGCCGCTGACCAGGGGCCCGGTCGTTGCAGATCCTGCAACGACCGGCCGCGGAAGACCTCGTTTCCGGCCACAGACACCGCTGTGTGGCGCACCTAACGTCGTGTGCGGCGGTCACGTGGCCGCTCCCCGCACCGGCGAGCCCTCGCCGTCGGTGTCCCCCGCCCTCCGCCCGGCGCCCCCGTGGTCGTCGGTGGCCCGGGCACGTTCCTCGGAGGTGACGCCATGTCGGCAACGACGCCCACCGGCAGCCAGCGAGCCGGCCGAACGCCGGTCCGCCGGGTCGCGATGGCCAGCTTCATCGGCACCACGATCGAGTGGTACGACTACTACATCTTCGGGACCGCCGCGGTCCTGGTCTTCAACACCCAGTTCTTCAGCAGCCTGAGCCCCGTCGCGGGCACGCTGGCCTCCCTCGCCACCTTCGGCGTCGCGTTCGTCGCCCGGCCCCTCGGGGGCGTGCTGTTCGGGCACTACGGCGACCGGGTGGGCCGCAAGGCGATGCTGGTGACCTCGCTGCTCATGATGGGCGCAGGCACCCTCGCCGTCGGCCTGCTGCCGTCCTACGACGCGATCGGCATCGCTGCGCCGCTGCTGCTGGTGCTGTGCCGGATCCTGCAGGGCATCGCCGTCGGCGGCGAGTGGAGCGGTGCCGTGCTGATGGCCGCCGAGCACGCCCCGCCCGGCAGGCGCGCCTTCTACGCGAGCTGGCCACAGTCGGGCGTTCCCGCGGGCGTGGTCCTGTCCAGCAGCGTCTTCTTCCTCGTCCAGCTCATGCCCGAGGACGACCTGCTGAGCTGGGGCTGGCGGATCCCCTTCATCGCCAGCGCGCTGCTCGTCGCCGTCGGCCTCTACATCCGGCTCAACATCACCGAGTCGCCGGAGTTCCAGCGCCTGCAGGAGCAGGAGGCGCACGCGGCGGTGCCCTTCGCCGAGACCATGCGGACGGCGAAGCGGCCGCTGCTGCTGGGCATCCTGTCGCTGTTCGCCCCCAACGTGCCGTTCTACCTGGCCACCGTCTTCCTGCTCAGCTACGTGCCCGAGCAGACCGGCATCACCCGCGGCACCGTGCTGCTCGTCCTCATCGCCGCCTCGGCGCTGGAGGTCCTCACCATCCCCTGGGCGGCGATGCTGGCCGACCGTTACGGACGGCGCCGGATCATGTCCCTCGGCGCCGTGCTCGTGGCGGGGCTGGCCTATCCGGTCTTCCTGCTGATCAACACCGGCTCGGTCGCCATGCTGGCCCTGGCGCTGTTCCTGCTGCTGCCCCTGGCCCACGCCTTCGCGTACGCGGTGACCGCGAGCTACATCTCCGACCTCTTCGAGCCCCGGGTCCGCTACACCGGCTCCGCCCTCGCGTACCAGATCGGCGGCATGGTCACCAGCGCCCCGGCCCCGTTCGTCGCCGCCGCCCTGCTCGCCTGGAGCGGCTCGTGGACCTGGATCGCCGGCTACACCGCCGCCGGTGCGGTCGTCGCCCTGCTGGCGCTGTACGCCGTCCGTTCCAACCCCGGCCTGCGGTCGGCCCCCGCCCCCGTCCCGCCCGCGACGGAGCGGGTTCCCGCCCCGGTCCCGGCCGACGAGCCCGTCGCCTGAGCCGGCACACCCGAGGAGCACATCCCATGGACATCCGAGGCGCGGTGCTGGAGGAGTGCGGTCGTCAGGACCCCTTCGCCTCCTCCCGTCCGCTGAGCATCTCCGACCTCACCCTCGACGACCCCGGCCCCGGCGAGGTCCTGGTGACCCTCGAGGCCGCCGGGGTCTGCCACTCCGACCTGTCGGTGGTCAACGGCGACCGCCCCCGGCCGGTCCCGATGCTGCTCGGCCACGAAGCCAGCGGCCGGGTCGCCCGGCTGGGCGCCGGCGTCGACGACCTCACCGTCGGCCAGCGCGTGGTCATCGTCTTCCTGCCGCGCTGCGGGGCGTGCGAGGCCTGCCGCACCGGCGGGCGGCGGCTGTGCGCGCCTGCGACGGAGGCCAACGCCGCGGGGACCCTGCTGCACGGCACCCGGCGGCTGCACCGCGACGGCGCCGAGGTCTTCCACCACTCGGGCGTCTCGGGGTTCGCCACCGCCGCGGTCCTGCACCGCAGCTCCCTGGTCCCGGTCGAGGACGACGTCCCGGCGGAGACCGCCGCGCTGCTCGGCTGCGCCGTCCTCACCGGCGGGGGTGCGGTGAAGAACGCCGGTGCACTGACCGCGGGCGAGGAGGTCGTCGTCGTCGGTGCCGGCGGTGTGGGCATGTCGGCCGCGTTGGTGGCCGGGGCGCTGGGCGCCGGCCGGGTGACCGTCGTGGACACCCTCCGGGGCAAGCAGGCCGCGGCCCGCGAGCTCGGCGCCGACGCCGCGATGAGCCCCGACGAGCTGGCCTCCTCCGGCTACCGCGCGCCGCTGGTGATCGAGGCCACCGGGAACCCCCGGGCCTTCGAGGCCGCCGTCGCCGCCACCGCCCCCGGCGGCCGGACCGTCTCGGTGGGCCTCGCCGCGGTCGACGCGCGCGCGGTGATCTCGCCGCTCACGCTGGTCGCCGAGTCGCGGACGATCATCGGGTCCTTCCTGGGATCCGGCGTGCCGGCCGTCGACATCCCCGAGTACGCCGACCTGTGGCGCGCCGGCCGGCTGCCGGTGGAGCGCCTGGTGACGGCACATCTGGATCTCGACGACGTCAACCAGGCCATGGACGACCTCGCGGCCGGGCGCGCGATGCGCCAGGTCCTGCGGTTCTGAGGAGATGCACGTGATCTACGACCACATCGTCATCGGCGGCGGCATCGTCGGCATGGCCTCGGCGATGGCGCTGCTCCGCCGGCAACCCGGCGCCGGCGTGCTGGTGCTGGAGAAGGAAGCCGAGCTGGCGCGGCACCAGACCGGCCACAACAGCGGCGTGGTCCACTCCGGCATCTACTACGAGCCCGGCAGCCTCAAGGCCGAGCTGTGCCGCCGGGGTGCGGAGGCCACCCGCGAGTTCTGCGCGGAGCACGGCATCCCGGTCACCCGCCAGGGGAAGCTGCTCGTCGCCACCGACGGCCGCGACGCCCAGCGGCTGGAGGCGCTGGTGGAGCGGGCGGCCGTGAACCGCATCGAGGTCACCCGCGTCGGCGCGGGCGAGCTGCGCGAGCTGGAGCCGAACGTCGCCGGCGTGGCCGCGCTGCTGGTCCACGGCACCGGCAGCGTCGACTACACCCTGATGACACGGGCCATGCACATGGTGGTGGCGGCCGCGGGTGGCCAGGTCGAGACGGGCCGGACGGTCACCGCCATCACGGAGGGCGCCGAGCAGGTCGTCGTCACCACCGACGGCCCGTCGGGGCGCGAGACGTGGCGCACGCGGCGGCTGGTCGTGTGCGGCGGCCTGCAGGCCGATCGGCTGGCGGCGATGGCCGGCGTCGCCACCACGGCGCGGATCGTGCCGTTCCGCGGCGAGTACTACCGGCTGCCGGCCGAGCGGGCCGGGATCGTCCGGCGGCTGATCTACCCGGTGCCCGACCCCGCGCTGCCCTTCCTCGGGGTGCACCTCACCCCCATGGTGGACGGCAGCACGACGGTCGGCCCCAACGCCGTCCTCGGGTTGTCGCGGGAGGGCTACCGCAAGGGGTCGGTGGACCTGCGCGACGTGCGCGACGTCCTCGCCTTCCCCGGCTTCTGGCACGTCGCCCGGAGGCACGCCCGCACCGGTGTGGTGGAGATGCGCAACTCCCTGTTCCGCCGCGGCTACCTCGCCGCCGCTCGCCGGTACTGCCCCGACCTGCAGCTGTCCGACCTGCTGCCGCACGAGGCCGGGATCCGCGCCCAGGCCGTGCTGCGCGACGGCACCCTCGTGCACGACTTCCTGGTCGAGCGGACCCCGCGGTCGGTGCACGTGCTCAACGCCCCCTCGCCGGCGGCGACGTCGGCGATCCCCATCGGCGAGATGATCGCCGGTCGCGTGCTCGCGGCCGCCGCCTGAGTCACCGCCCGAGCCACGACTCCAGTCGCCGCCCGAGGCGACGCCCCACCCGGAGGACCACCATGAGCTCCCCCAGCACCACGGCCGTCCCGAGCACCGACCCCCGCACCGGCGCCGTCGTCGAGACGGTCGGGCACGAGAGCACGCCCGACGAGGTCGACCGGGTGTGCCGGCTGGCGGCCGCCGCGGCGCCGGCCCTGGCGGCCCTCGGCCGCGCCGGCCGGGCCAGGCTCCTGCGCGCCGTCGCGGACGCCCTCGCCGCCCGCGGCGACGACCTGGTCGCCCTGGCCGACCGGGAGAGCGCCCTCGGGACCCCTCGGCTGACCGGTGAGCTGGCCCGCACCTGCCACCAGCTGCGGCTGTTCGCCGAGGTCCTCGAGGAGGGCAGCTACCTGGAAGCGGCGATCGACCGGGCCGGCGAGGGACCGCTCGGCCCCCGGCCCGACCTGCGCCGCATGCTCGTCCCGCTCGGGCCGGTGGCCGTGTTCGGCTCCAGCAACTTCCCCTTCGCGTACTCGGTCGCCGGCGGGGACACCGCCTCGGCGCTGGCGGCCGGCTGCCCCGTCGTCGTCAAGGCGCACCCGGCGCATCCGGCGCTGACCCGGGCCTGCGTCGCGATCGTGCAGGAGGCCGCGCGGACGGCGGGAGCACCGGAGGGAGTCCTCGGCGTCGTCAGCGGTCTGCAGGCCGGCGCGGACCTGGTCGGACACCCCGCCGTCCGGGCGGTCGGGTTCACCGGCAGCCTGCGCGGAGGGCGGGCGCTGTACGACCTGGCGTCGGCCCGGCCCGACCCGGTCCCGTTCTACGGCGAGCTCGGCTCCGTGAACCCGCTGGTGGTCACCCCGGCCGCGGCCGACGAGCGGCTGGCCGAGATCGCCCGCGGTCTGGTCGGCTCGTTCACCCTCGGCACCGGCCAGTACTGCACCAAGCCCGGTCTGGTGCTGGTGCCGGCCGGCCGGGTGCGGGAACTCGGCGCTCTCGTGCAGCAGGAGTTGGAGGGGCGCACCCCCGGGTGGCTGCTGAGCGCGGGGATCAGGGACGCCTACCTGCGCGGGGTGGAGCGGTCCTCCGGCCGGCCCGGGGTGGAGGTGCTGGCCACGGGAGCCGCGCAGGAGACCGGGTTCGGGGTGCCGACGGTGTTGCTGGCGACCTCGGTCCCCGCGCTGGACCCGCTGCTGGTCGAGGAGTGCTTCGGCCCGACGACGCTGGTGGTCGGGTACGCCGACCGCGAGGAGCTGGCCGCCGCCCTGGACCTGGTGGAGGGATCGCTGACCGCCACCCTGCACGTGGGTCGGGGCACCGACGCCTGGGCGGACGACGTCGTGGCGCTGCTCGGGCCGAAGGCCGGCCGGCTGGTGTGGAACGGCTTCCCGACCGCCCTCGCCGTCGGCTGGGCCACCCACCACGGCGGGCCGTGGCCGGCCTCGGTGCCGGCGCTGCACACCTCGGTGGGGGCGACCGCGATCCGCCGGTTCCTGCGCCCGATGGCCTGGCAGGACGCCCCGGACGCGGCGCTGCCCGAGGAACTGCGGGAAGGCCCGTGCCCGGTCCCGCGCCGCGAGGACGGCCGGCTCCTGCTGCCCGCCGGCACGGCGGGGACGCCGGCCTGACGCCCACCACGCATCCCGGACGACCGGACGGGCCGCTCGCCGCGTCCCGGCTCCCCTCCCACCGTGAGCCGGGACGCGGCACGATCAGGCCGCCTGATCATCTGGGCACACCGCCGGTGAGAGCGACGTCACCGGGTGAGGGAAGGGTCGCCTCACCGGTGCGTCTCCGCAGGCGGCTGGGATGATGGGGGGTGGCATTCAAGCCCGATGGACTCTCGAGGGTGAGGCGCAAGCAGTGGCAGCCAGCAAGGACAGCTTCGGGGCCCGGGCGACGCTCAGCGTCGACGGCACCGACTACGACATCTACCGGCTCGACGCGGTCGAGGGCGCGGACCGGCTCCCCTTCAGCCTGAAGGTCCTGCTCGAGAACCTGCTGCGCACCGAGGACGGCGCGGACATCACCGCCGACCACATCCGGGCGCTGGCGAACTGGGACCCGTCGGCCGAGCCCGACCAGGAGATCCAGTTCACCCCGGCGCGGGTGGTCATGCAGGACTTCACCGGCGTCCCCTGCATCGTCGACCTCGCCACCATGCGCGAGGCCATGGCGGAGCTCGGCGGCGACCCGAACAAGATCAACCCGCTGGCACCGGCCGAGCTGGTCATCGACCACTCGGTCATCGCCGACGTCTTCGGCACGCCGGACTCGTTCGAGCGCAACGTCGAGATCGAGTACCAGCGCAACGGCGAGCGCTACCAGTTCCTGCGCTGGGGCCAGGGCGCCTTCGACGACTTCAAGGTCGTCCCCCCGGGCATGGGCATCGTCCACCAGGTCAACATCGAGCACCTGGCCCGCGTGGTGTTCCCGCGGCAGGAGGGCGACCGCGTCGTCGCCTACCCCGACACCTGCGTGGGCACCGACTCGCACACCACGATGGTCAACGGCCTGGGTGTGCTGGGCTGGGGCGTCGGCGGCATCGAGGCCGAGGCCGCGATGCTCGGCCAGCCGGTGTCGATGCTCATCCCGCGCGTGGTCGGCTTCAAGCTGACCGGCGAGCTGCCCGAGGGCTCCACCGCCACCGACCTCGTCCTCACGATCACCGAGATGCTGCGCCAGCACGGCGTCGTCGGGAAGTTCGTCGAGTTCTACGGCGAGGGCGTCTCCGCGGTGCCGCTGGCCAACCGCGCCACGATCGGCAACATGAGCCCGGAGTTCGGCTCGACCGCGGCGATGTTCCCCATCGACGAGGAGACCATCACCTACCTGAAGCTCACCGGCCGCCCCGCCGCGCAGGTGGCGCTGGTCGAGGCGTACGCCAAGGAGCAGGGCCTCTGGCACGACCCGTCGCGCGAGCCGGCCTTCTCCGAGTACCTCGAGCTGGACCTGTCCACGGTCGTCCCCTCGATCGCCGGCCCGAAGCGCCCGCAGGACCGGGTCGCGCTCACCGACGCCAAGGCCTCCTTCCGCGAGGCGCTGCCCACCTACGCGCCGGTCGACGAGATGCAGAAGGACGACGACGACGCCCCCCGCGACGTCGCCTCCAACGTCGACGAGTCGGTCGAGGAGACCTTCCCGGCGTCGGACCCGGCCAGCCCGTTCGCGCACGACAACGGCGACGCCGGCAAGCCGCACCACGTCGGCCCCGGCCCGGTGGCCGACCGCGCCTCCAAGCCCACCCGCGTGGTGCTCGAGGACGGCACGGAGACCTTCGTCGACCACGGCCACGTCGTGATCGCCGCGATCACCTCCTGCACCAACACCTCCAACCCGCAGGTGATGCTCGGGGCGGCGCTGCTGGCGAAGAAGGCCGTCGAGGCCGGCCTGCAGACCAAGCCCTGGGTCAAGACGACGCTGGCGCCCGGCTCGAAGGTCGTCACCGACTACTACGAGAAGTCCGGCCTCACCCCATACCTGGAGAAGCTCGGCTTCTACCTGGTCGGCTACGGCTGCACCACCTGCATCGGCAACTCCGGCCCGCTGCCGGAGCCGGTGTCGGCCGCGGTCAACGAGGCCGACCTCGCCGTCGTCTCGGTGCTGTCGGGCAACCGCAACTTCGAGGGCCGGATCAACCCCGACGTCAAGATGAACTACCTGGCCAGCCCGCCGCTGGTCATCGCCTACGCGCTGGCCGGGTCGATGGACGTCGACATCACCACCGAGCCGCTGGGCAAGGGCAAGGACGGGCAGGACGTGTACCTGCGCGACATCTGGCCCTCGCCGCAGGAGGTCCAGCGCGTCATCGACGAGTCGGTCTCCGCCGAGCAGTTCGGCCGCAGCTACGAGGACGTCTTCGCCGGCACCGAGCAGTGGCGGAACCTGCCCACGCCCACCGGTGACACGTTCTCGTGGGACGCCGAGAGCACCTACGTCCGCAAGCCCCCGTACTTCGAGGGCATGCAGGACCAGCCCGCCCCGGTGCAGGACATCACCGGCGCGCGCACGCTGGCGGTGCTCGGCGACTCGGTGACCACCGACCACATCTCGCCCGCGGGGTCGATCAAGGCCGACAGCCCGGCCGGGAAGTACCTGCGCGAGCACGGCGTGGAGCGGCGCGACTTCAACTCCTACGGCTCCCGCCGCGGGAACCACGAGGTCATGATCCGCGGCACCTTCGCCAACATCCGGCTGCGCAACCAGCTGGTGCCCGGCACCGAGGGCGGCGTCACCAAGAACCACCTGACCGGCGAGACGACGAGCATCTACGAGGCGTCGCAGGCCTACCAGCAGGCCGGCGTCCCGCTGGTCGTGCTGGCCGGCAAGGAGTACGGCTCGGGGTCGTCGCGCGACTGGGCGGCCAAGGGGACGGCGCTGCTCGGCGTCAAGGCGGTCATCGCCGAGAGCTACGAGCGGATCCACCGCTCCAACCTCATCGGCATGGGCGTGCTGCCGCTGCAGTTCCCCGAGGGCGAGAACCGCGAGTCCCTCGGCCTGACCGGCGACGAGGAGTTCACCATCACCGGGATCACCGCCCTCAACGACGGCGAGACCCCGCGCACGGTGAGGGTGAAGGCCGGGGACGTGGAGTTCGACGCCCGCGTCCGCATCGACACCCCCGGCGAGGCGAACTACTACCGCAACGGCGGGATCATGCAGTACGTCCTCCGCTCGCTGCGCACCGCCTGACCGGAGGCTGATCCCCCGATGGACCTGGGCCTGGGCGGTCGCGGGTACCTGCTCACCGGCGCGAGCCGGGGGCTGGGCCTGGCGACCGCCCGGGCCCTCGTCGCCGACGGGGCCCGCGTCCTGGTCAGCTCCCGCTCCGCCGAGTCGGTCTCCGCGGCCGTGGCGGAGCTGGGCGACGGCGCGTCCGGGGTGGCCGCCGACCTGGCCGACCCCGGCGCCGCCGACCTGCTCGTCGACCGCGCGCTCGAGGTGCTCGGCCGGGTCGACGGCGTGCTGGTCTCCGTCGGCGGACCGGCGCCGGGCACGGTCCTCCGGACGGCGGAGGACGACTGGCGGGCCGCCGTCGACAGCGTGCTGCTCGGCCCGCTGCGGCTGGTCCGGGCGCTGGAGCCACACCTGTCCGCGGGGACGGCGATCGGCTT
Organism: Geodermatophilus sp. SYSU D01036; assembly: GCF_054050435.1. Classification (NCBI taxonomy): domain Bacteria; kingdom Bacillati; phylum Actinomycetota; class Actinomycetes; order Geodermatophilales; family Geodermatophilaceae; genus Geodermatophilus; species Geodermatophilus sp. SYSU D01036. Next base: position 141,607 of record NZ_JBJGZJ010000010.1, read on the forward strand.
CGTGCTGTCGACGTCGGTGCGCCAGCCGATCGGGCACCTGGCCATCTCCAACGCGCTGCGCCCGGGCCTGGCCATGACCGCGAAGGCGCTGGCCGACGAGCTCGGCCCGCGCGGGATCCGGGTGGTCGGGCTGATGCCCGGCACCATCGCCACCGACCGGATCACCGACATCGAGGCCGCCTCCGGGGACCCGGCGGCGATGCGGGCGCGCACCGAGGCCGGCATCCCGCTGCGCCGCGTGGGCGAGCCCGACGAGTTCGGCCGGGTGGCGGCCTTCCTGCTCTCCCCCGCCGCCAGTTACGTCACGGGCACGATGGTGGCGGTCGACGGCGGCGTCCTCCGCACTCCGTGATGAAGGACCCCCTCGCCCCCCACCACTCGCACGCTCGCGGCGGGCCCCTGCGAGGGGGCCACGTCCTGGTCGCCTGCGCCCACGGCACCCGCAACCCCACCGGGCGGCGGCTGGTCGCCGAGCTGGCCCTGGCCGCGCGCCGGCTGCGCCCGGGCCTGGTCACGACGGCGGCCTTCGTCGACGTGCAGCCGCCCACGGTGGTCGACGTCGTCGCGGGGCTCGCCGCATCCGGGCGGCCGGCCGTCGTCGTGCCCCTCCTGCTGTCCGGCGGCTACCACGTGCACGTCGACATCGCGGGCGCCGTGGCCGCGCACGAGTCCGCCGTCGCCGCCCGCCCGCTGGGCCCCGACCCGCGGCTGGCCGGCGTCCTCTCCGACCGGCTGACCGAGGCCGGTGCGGACCCGCGCGACCCGCTCACCGCCGTGGTCCTGGCCGCCGCGGGCTCGAGCGACCCACGGTCGGTGGCCGACGTCGAGGACACCGCCGACCTGCTGCAGCGCTCCTGGGCCGGCCCGGTGACCACCGGCTACGGCTCGGCGGCGCAGCCCCCGGTCGTCGACGCGGTCGCCGCCGCGCGCAAGGCGGGCGCCGAGCGGGTCGTCGTCGCCTCCTACCTGCTCGCGCCCGGCCACTTCCACGGGAAGCTGGCCGAGGCCGGCGCCGACGTCGTCACCGCTCCCCTGCTGCCCGACGAGCGCATCGCCGCCGTCCTGCTCGACCGCTACGACGCCGCCGTCGGCTGAGCGCGCTCAGGCGGTCCAGCCGAGCCACCGCTCGCCGGCCACCAGGACGGCGACGAAGAGCACCGCGGCCGCCAGCGGGACCACCGGCGTCCACCAGGAACCGCGGATAGCCAGCCGCACGAGCAGCACCGCCGCGGCGAGCCAGGCCAGCCACAGCGGGACGAGCACCGGACCGGGGACCACCAGCCCGCCGGCCAGGTAGAACCAGCCGACGGCCAGGTGGGCCAGCCCGGCCACGCCGGCGAGCAGGAGCGGTCCGGTCGGACGGGCGGTGTCGGTCGGCACGGCGCGAGCATGACAGCGACGCGGCGTCCTTAACCGGGATCGGAGCCGGTGACCGCCGGGCGGGACGGGTCGGCCGACCACTGCGACCACGAGCCCGGCCACAGCGCCGCCTCGATGCCCGCCTCGGCCAGCGCGGCCACCTCGTGGGCGGCGGTCACGCCCGAGCCGCAGTAGACGCCGACCGCCGTCCCCGGCCGCACGCCGAGCGCGGCGAACCGGTCGGCCAGGTCGGTGCGGAACCGGCCGTCCGCCCGCAGGTTCTCGCCCGTCGGCGCGCTCACCGCGCCCGGCACGTGCCCTGCCCGCGGGTCCACCGGCTCGCGCTCGCCGCGGTAGCGCTCGCCGGCCCGGGCGTCGAGCAGCACCCCGCCGCGTACGGGCAGCGCCGCGGCCTCGTCGGCGGTGAGCGTCGGCATGCCGCCGCCGGTCAGCACCACGTCGCCGGGCGCCGGGACGACGTCGCCGGTCTCCAGCGCCCCGCCCGCGGCGACCCACGCGTCCAGGCCGCCGTCGAGCAGCCGGACGCCGGTCAGGCCGCCCCAGCGCAGCAGCCACCACGCCCGCGCGGCGGCCTGCCCGCCGGTGGCGTCGTAGGCCACGACGGACGCCCCGCGGCCGATCCCCCACCGCCGGGCCGCGGCCTGCAGGGCCGCCGGCGACGGCAGCGGGTGCCGGCCCCCGGCGGCCGACGGCGGCGCGGACAGCTCGGTCTCCAGGTCGACGAACACCGCGCCCGGCAGGTGGCCGGCCAGGTACCGCTCGCGGCCGTGCGGGTCGCCCAGCGCCCACCGGACGTCGAGCAGCACCGGCCGGGACGGCGCCGCGAGCAGCTCCGCGGCGCCGACGAGGACCGTCACCGGGCGGTGGCGAGCAGCCCGCGCAGCTCCTGGGTCAGCGCGTCCCGGGCGTCGCGGCGGCCCAGCCACGCGGCCGGCGTCGCCTGGAACAGCGTGGTCTTCCACCGCCCGCCGCCCTCGTCGACGGCGACGAGGGTGTGGATGCTGTGCAGCCCCGGGTCCACGTCGTCCTCCCCCGGCGGGATCATCCCGGCGTGCGCGTGCAGCACGGCCACGCCGTCGGTCACGGCGCGCACGGAGCGGACCACGGCCACGTAGGTCGCCGTCGGATGGCTGCCGAACACCCGCCGCAGGTCCGAGGCGATGGACAGCCGGCCGCTCACCGACGTCCCGTCGTAGCCGACCATGTCGCCGTCGTCGGCGAAGACGGCGGCCACCGCCGCGCCGCTGCGCCGGTTCCAGCCGTCGACGAAGTCGGCGTAGAGGGCGCGGATCTGGGCGTCGTACGGGTGCGCGGACGTCACGGAGCTCCTCCTGGTGCAGATGGGGCAGGAGGAACGCTAGTTGCTACGCCGCGCCGACCGTCCGACGCTCGCCGTCGGCGAACTGGGTCCGGTAGAGGTCGGCGTAGCGGCCCCCGAGCGCCAGCAACTCCTCGTGAGTGCCCGACTCCACGATGCGACCGTCGTCGACCACGAGGATCTGGTCGGCGCTGCGGATGGTGGACAGCCGGTGCGCGATCACCAGCGCCGTCCGGCCGGTCAGCGCGGTGTCCAGCGCGTGCTGCACCGCCACCTCGGACTCGCTGTCCAGGTGCGCGGTCGCCTCGTCGAGGATGACGATCCCCGGCGCCTTGAGCAGCACCCGCGCGATCGCCAGCCGCTGCTTCTCCCCGCCCGAGAGCCGGTAGCCGCGGTCGCCGACGACGGTGTCCAGGCCGTCGGGCAGCGCCGCCACCAGCGCGGCGATCCGCGCGCCGGTCAGCGCCGCCCACAGCTGCTCCTCGGTGGCGTCGGGGCGGGCGTAGAGCAGGTTGGCGCGGATCGTGTCGTGGAACAGGTGCGCGTCCTGGCTGACGACGCCGATCGCGTCGCGCAGCGAGGCCAGCGTCGCCTCGCGGACGTCGAGCCCGCCGACCCGCACCGCGCCGCCGGTGACGTCGTACAGCCGCGGAACGAGGTTGACGATCGTCGACTTGCCGGCGCCCGAGTGCCCGACCAGCGCCACCATCTGCCCGGGCTCGACCCGGAACGACACGTCGTGCAGCACCGCCGTCGGGCCGCCGTGCTCGGGCAGGGACACGTCCTCGAGCGAGGCCAGGGACACGTCGGTGGCGGCCGGGTAGCTGAAGGAGACGGCGTCGAACTCGATCGACCGGTCACCGGCCGGCACCGGGACGGCGCCGGGCGCCTCGGCGATCATCGGCGCGAGGTCGAGCACCTCGAAGACCCGGTCGAAGCTGACCATCGCGCTCATGACGTCGACGCGGACGTTGGACAGCGCGGTCAGCGGCCCGTACAGCCGCGACAGCAGCAGCGCCAGCGCGACGACGTCGCCCGGCGACAGCGACCCGTCGAAGGCCAGCCAGCCGCCCAGGCCGTAGACCAGCGCGGTGGCCAGCGCCGCCACCAGCGTCAGCGCGGTGAAGAAGGTGCGGCCGTACATGGCCGACAGGACGCCGATGTCGCGCACCCGCGCCGCCCGGCCGCGGAAGCTCTCGGCCTCGGTGTCGGGCCGGCCGAAGAGCTTGACCAGCAGCGCCCCGGCGACGTTGAACCGCTCGGTCATCGTCGCGTTCATCGACGCGTTGAGCCCGTAGGACTCCCGGGTGATCTCCTGCAGCCGCTTGCCGATGCGCCGCGCGGGCAGCACGAACAGCGGCACCATCACCAGCGAGAGCAGGGTGATCTGCCAGGACAGCGTGAACATGACGCCGGCGGTGAGCACCAGGCCGATCACGTTGGAGACGACGCCGGACAGGGTCGAGGTGAACGCCTGCTGGGCGCCGACGACGTCGTTGTTGAGCCGGCTGACCAGCGCACCGGTCTGGGTGCGGGTGAAGAACGCGACCGGCATCCGCTGCACGTGCTCGAACACCCGGCTGCGCAGGTCGTAGATGACGCCCTCGCCGATGCGGGCGGAGTACCAGCGGGTGGCCACCGAGATCGCGGCGTCGACCACCGCCAGGCCCGCGATGAACAGCGCGATGCGGACGATGCCGCCGGCGGTGCCGTCGAGGCGGGCGATCCGGTTGACGATGTCGCCGGCCAGCAACGGGGTGAGCACGCCGATGACCGAGGAGCCGACCACCAGCAGCAGGAAGAAGGTGAGCTCGCGCCGGTAGGGCCGGGCGACGCCGAGGATGCGGCGCACCGTGCCCTTCGGCAGCGGCCGCGAGGTGACCGACGGGTCCCGGCGGAACGAGCGCATCGCCGCCATGGAGGTCATGGGACTGCTCACGACACGACCTCCTCACGACCGGACGGGGACCGGCCGCAGGCACAACAGCGGCCGGTCCCCTCCTGTTCCGGATCCCTCAGCGGCGGGCGAGCCCCGCCAGCTCGGCCAGCCGCCGGGACTGCGCGGCCCGCTCGGCCGCGTCCTGCGCCTCCGGGGGGTTGCGCACGGCCGAGCGCACCAGCGCCGCGGTCTCCCGGACCGCCCCGGCCGGCGGCGCGGTGAGCGCGGCGACCAGCGTCGCGACCGCCCCGTCCAGCTCCGCGGCCGGGACGACGGCGTTCGCGATCCCCCACGCCAGCGCCTCCGCCGCCGGCACCGGCCGGCCGGTCACGCAGACCTCCATCGCCCGCGCGTAGCCCACCAGCTCCGCCAGCGTGCTGGTGCCGGTGAGGTCGGGGACGAGGCCGAGCGTCGCCTCGGGGAGCCGCAGCGACGCGTCGTCGGTCATCACCCGCAGGTCGCAGGCGAGCGCCAGCTGGGCGCCGGCGCCGATCGCGTGGCCCTGCACCGCGGCCACCGAGACGATCCCCGGCGAGCGCAGCCACCGGAAGCCGGCCTGGTAGCCGCGGATCCGTTCCTGGGCGAGCTCGGCCGGCATCGTGCCCAGCTCGCCGAGCCCGCCGGGGGTCGACGGGTCGGCACCGAACAGGCTGCGGTCCAGGCCCGCGGAGAAGGAGCGGCCGCTGCCTCGCACGACGACCACGCGGACGTCGTCGTCGAGCGAGGCACCCACGGACGCCAGCGCCGCCCAGGTGGCCGGCGTCTGGGCGTTGAGCTGGTCGGGCCGGTCGAGCGTGACGGTCAGGACGGCGCCGTCCCGGCTGGTGCGGACCCAGCCGTCGGCGTCGGCCGCCGTCACGCGGTCTTCTTGCTGTTCCGGTTCGCCCCGCCACGGCTGCGCAGCGTGGCACCGGACTCCGACAGGAGCCGGTGCACGAACCCGTAGGACCGGTTGGTCGAGGTCGCCAGGGAGCGGATGCTCTCCCCGCCGTCGTACCGCTTCTTCAGCTCGTCGGCGAGGGTGGTGCGGTCCCCACCGGTGATGCGCTTGCCCTTGCCGAGGTCCGTGCTCGAGTCGGCCATGACTCCCCTCCGTCGCAGCCGCCGAGGCCGGCGAGGGGGCCGGCCCGGTCGGGTGCTGGCTCGCGTGGTGCCGCCGTCCCCGTGACGCCGGCCTCCCGCACCGATGATCACCCAGCCCGCGCGGCTCGGCCACGCGAATGACAACTTCCCGGCGAGGGCCGCCTCAGGCGAGCTCGACGAGGTCGGCGAGGTCCTCGCTCCAGGCGTCCTCGGTGCCGTCGGGCAGGAGGATGACCTTGTCCGGGTCGAGCGCGCGGACAGCGCCCTCGTCGTGCGTGACCAGCACGATCGCGCCGGTGTAGGTGCGCAGCGCGTCGAGCACCTGCTCGCGGCTGGCGGGGTCGAGGTTGTTGGTCGGCTCGTCGAGCAGCAGCACGTTGGCGCCGGACACGACGAGCGTGGCCATCGCCAGCCGGGTCTTCTCCCCGCCGGACAGCGTGCCGGCGCGCTGGTCGGCGGCGTCGCCGGAGAAGAGGAAGGCGCCGAGGATGCGCCGCAGCTCGGTGTCGGTGCTCTGCGGCGCGGCCGCGCGCATGTTCTCCAGCAGCGAGCGGTCGTGGTCGAGCGTCTCGTGCTCCTGCGCGTAGTAGCCGATCCGGAGCCCGTGGCCGGGCTGCACCTGGCCGGTGTCGGGGGCCTCGGTGCCGGCCAGCATCCGCAGCAGCGTCGTCTTGCCCGCCCCGTTGAGCCCGAGGACGACGACCCGCGCGCCCCGGTCGACGGCGAGGTCGACGTCGGTGAACACCTCGAGCGAGCCGTAGCTCTTGGACAGTCCCTCCGCGGTGAGCGGGGTCCGCCCGCACGGCGCCGGCGTGGGGAACCGGAGCTTGGCCACCCGGTCCTGGACGCGGACCTCCTCCAGCCCGGCGGCCAGCCGCGCGGCGCGCTTGTCCATGCTCTGCGCGGCCCGGGCCTTGGTGGCCTTGGCGCGCATCTTGTCCGCCTGCGCCGTCAGCGCATCGATCTTGCGCTCGGTGTTGGCCCGCTCCTGCTTGCGGCGCCGCTCGTCGGTCTCCCGCTGGGCCAGGTAGGGCTTCCAGCCGAGGTTGTAGACGTCGACCGTGGCCCGGTTGGCGTCGAGGTGCCACACCTTGTTGACGACGGCGTCGAGCAGCTCGACGTCGTGGCTGATGACGATCAGCCCGCCCCTGTGCGCGGCGAGGAAGGTCTTGAGCCAGGCGATCGAGTCGGCGTCGAGGTGGTTGGTGGGCTCGTCGAGCAGCAGGGTCTCGGCGTCGGAGAACAGGATGCGGGCGAGCTCCACGCGCCGCCGCTGACCGCCGGACAGGGTGCGCAGCGGCTGGCCCATGACCCGGTCGGGCAGGCCGAGGGCGGTGCAGATGCGCGCGGCGTCGCTCTCGGCGGCGTACCCGCCCAGAGCCGCGAACTGGTCCTCGAGCCGCCCGTACCGGCGCACGGCGCGGTCGCGCTCGGCGTCGTCGGCGGGCTCGGCCATGGCGACCTGCGCCTTGACCAGCTGGGCCTTGAGGACGTCGAGGCCGCGGCCGGACAGCACGCGGTCGCTGGCGGTGATGTCGAGGTCGCCGCTGCGCGGGTCCTGCGGGAGGTAGCCGATCTCGCCGGTCACCTCGACCTTGCCCGCGTGCGGCAGGCGCTCACCGGCGAGCGTGGTGAGCGTGGTGGTCTTGCCGGCGCCGTTGCGCCCGACCAGACCGATGCGGTCGCCCGGCTGCACGCGCAGGCTGACGTCGCCGAGGAGGATGCGGGCGCCGGCGCGCAGTTCGAGGCCGGTCGTCGTGATCACTGATCCCAGGGTAGGCCCTGTCGTCCCGGAACCGGAGCGGATTGCCGGGTGACGTCCACAGCACGACCGTCCGTCCACACTCCGGGGGAGATCGCTACCGCCGGCGCCCGCGGCGGGTCACCATCCGCTCGTGACCGATCCCTCCTGGTCCGGCCCCTCCTGGGGTCTGCCCTGTCCCGTCTGCGGCACGCCGGCGGCGCCCGCCCCGGCGCCCTGCGGGACCTGCGGCCTGCCCGCCGTCGCGCAGGCGGCCACCGTGGTGGCCCGGCTCGGCGCGACCATCGACGAGTTCGCCCGCGAGCGGGACGCCCTGGTGGCCACCCTGCGCGCCGGGGCCCCGGGCCCGGCCCCCGTCCCGGCTCCGCCTCCCGCTCCGGCTCCGGCTCCGGCTCCCGCCCCGGCTCCGGCTCCCGCGTGGGCGCCTCCGCCGCTGACGCCGCCCGCCCCGGTGACGCCGCCCGCCCCGGTGGCGCCGCCCATCCCGCCACCGCTCCTGCAGCCGCCGTCCCCGCGGCGGCGGCTGAGCCCGCAGCAGGTGCTGCTGGGCCTGGGGGCGCTGCTCGTGGTCGCCGCGGCCATCGCGTTCGTGGCGGTGGCCTGGACCCGGCTGGGCGTCACCTTCCAGGCCGCGGTCATGGCCACGGTCACCGCCGCCGCCTGCGCGACCTCGGCGTGGAGCGCCCGCCGCGGCTTGCGGGCCACCGAGGAGGCCCTGGCCGGCGCCGGGGCCGCGCTGCTCGCCGTCGACCTCGCCGCCGCGCACGCGCTCGGCCTGTGGGGCGCCGACGCCGTGCCGCCCCGGCTGTGGGGCGGACTGTCCTGCGTGGTCGTGGCGGGAGGGGCCCTGGCCCTCGGCCGCGGCACGCGCAGCACGGTCACCTGGCCGCTGGTCGCCCTGCTCGCCGCCCAGCCGGCCGGCTGGCTGCTGCTGCCCCTCGGGCCGGCCGAGGGCGCCGCCGGGGTCGCGGTCCTGCTCGCCACCACGCTGGTCGACGTCCTGGCGCTGCTGGTGCTGCGCCCGGCGCTGCAGCAGGCCGCGCTCGGCCTGGGCGCCCTGACCGGGGGCGCCGGCGTGCTGCTCGGCGTGCCGCTGGCCTGGGACGGCGGTACGGTCGACGGCTGGGTCGCCACCGCCGTCCTGGTGGTGGCCGCGGCCGTCGCCGGCGCCCTGCTGCGGGAGCCGCGGCTGGCGCCGTTCCTGCCGGAGCCGCGCGCCGCCGCGGCCGGCGCGGCGGGGGTCGCGGCCCTGGCCCTGGCCGGGTCGCTGAGCGGGCTCGGGGTGGCCGGGACCGTCGCGGCGGGCGGGCTGGGCCTGGTGCTGCTCGCCGCGGCCGCGCCGCCGTCGGTGGCCGGGCCGGTGCCGGCGGCGCTGCTCGCGGGTGGTGGCGTGCTCACCGCGGCCGGCACCGGCGTCCTCGCCGACGGCGAGCACTCCGCGCCGCTGGCCCTGCTGGTCCTGGCCGCCGCCGTCCCGGCCGGTCTCGCCGCGGTGCTGCGCCCCGGGGTCCGCGCCGCGGCGACCGCGGCCGCGCTGGCCGCCCCGGGCGGTGCCGTCCTGATCGGCGCCGGTGCCGGGCTGCTGTCCCCCGCGGTCGCCGGCCTGCTGCTCGCCCTCGTCGCCGCCGCCGCGTTCGCCGTCGCCACGGCCCGCGCCGCGCGCCCCGAGGAGGCCGCCGCCGCGGGCACCGGCGCGGTCCTCGCCGTGGCCGCCGGGATCACCGCCGGCAGCGCCGGGGCGTGGGGGCAGGTCGCGATCGACCTGGCCGTGGTCGGGGCGGCGGCCGGCTGCTACGCCGTCGTCGCCCGGCGCCGCCTCGCCGCCGTCCTCGCGGTGGCCGACCTGGTGCTCGCGGTGTGGATCGCCGCGGCGGGCGCGGAGATCCGCACGCCGGAGGTCTACACGTTGCCGGCCGCGGCGGGCCTGCTGCTGCTCGCGGTCCCGGCCCTGCGCACCGGGGCCGCGTCCTGGGCCGCCGAGGGCGCCGCGGTGGCCGTGGCGGTGCTGCCGTCGGCGGTGGTCGCCGTGGCCGACCCGGCGCCGCTGCGGCTGGTCGGGGTGGTCGCCGCGGCGGCCGGGCTGACGGTCGGCGGGGCGCTCACCCACCGGCAGGCGCCGTTCGTCGTCGGGGCCGGCGCCCTGCTGGTGGTGGCGCTCGGCCGGCTGGCGCCCTACGCGCCGCTGGTGCCGCGCTGGGTCACGCTGGCCACCGCGGGCCTGCTGCTGCTGGTCGTCGGGGCCACCTACGAGCGGCGCCGGCAGCAGGCGCGGGAGGCGGTGGCCTGGGTCGCGCAGATGCGCTGACCGCCCCTAGCGTGGGCCCGACGGCCGGGCGCGAGGGGGGACGGCGATGACGGGCGCGCCGCTGCCGCCACTGCCCTACGCGGGCCCGCCGGGGGCCGCCGCCGTCGACCCCGGCCCACCTCTCGCCTCGCTGCCGGCCCGGCTGCGGCCACCGCAGGTGATCCTCGGCGTCGGCGTGGTCCTGCTGGTGGCCGCGGCGCTGGCGGGGCGACCACTGGTCGGCGGGATCGCCCGGATCGGCGTCCTGCTGCTGGCGGTGGTCGCCGCGTGCGCCGCGGCGGTGGCCGCCCGCGCCCGGCTGCGCAGCACCGAGGAGGCCTGCGCGGCGGCCGCGGCCGCGCTCGCGCTGACCGGCGCCGCCGACGGGGTCCGCGCCACCGACGGCGGGCCGCTGCCGGCGCTGGGCCTGGCGGTGGTGCTGCTCAGCCTGCGGGTGCTGCTCCCCCGGCCACTGGGCTGGCCGCTCGGCGCGTGGCTGGCGCTGCAGGTGGCGGCCCTGCGGTCGCTGGGGCTCGAGCCCGCGGGGGTGCCGCGCACCGCGCTGCTGCTCGGCGTCGCGCTGGCCGGGCTCGCGGTCACGCTGATGGCGCGGCGCCCGCTGGCCCGCGTCGCCCTGGTCACCTCCGCGCCGTGGTTGACCGCCGGGGTGGGCGGCGGGCTGGTCACCGCCGCCACCGGCGCCGGCGCCGCCCGCTGGGTCGCGGCCGGCCTGACCGTCGCCGCGGCGGCCGGGCTGCTGGTCGTGCGGCTGGAGCGCGCGGTCGAGCCGCTGCTCGGGCCGCCGCGGTTGGTGCCCGGGGTCGCGGGCCTGGTCGCCGGCGGGGCGGTGGGCGCAGCGCTGTCCACCGACGGGCCGGTCCCGCTCCCGCTCGCGGGCTGGCTCGGCGTGCTCCTCGTCAGCGTCGCCGCGGCCACGCTGACCGGCTGGCGCCGGGGCCTGCTGCTGCCCGCCGCGACCGCCGCGGGGCTCGTCCTGGTCGTACTCGCGGTGGCCCAGCTGGTCGCGGCCGCGCGCTGGCCGGCGCTGGTGGCGCTGCTGGTGCTGACCGCGCTGCCCGCGGCCGGTGTCGCGGCGGCCCGGCGGGACGAGCGGGCCCAGGCGCTGCCCGCGGCCGTCGGCTGCCTCGCCGCGGCGGCGCTGCTCGCGGTGCCGGCGGGGCTGCTCTCCCCCGGCGCGGCCGCCGCGGCGCTCACCGGGCTGTTCGCCGTGACGCTGGCCGCCCGGCCCGGGCTGGCCGCCGACGCCCGCGGGCCCACCGGCACGGTCGGCGCCGTCTGCGCGGGCGCAGCGCTCGCCGTGCTCGCCGTCGCCGCCGCGTGGGGGCTGCTGGCGCTGCACCTGGCCGTGCAGGGGGTGCTCACCTGCGTGGCCGCCGCAGCGCTCCCCCGTGACAGCGGGTCGGAGGCGGCCTGGCGCACCGGCGCGGTGCAGCTGGGCGCGGCGGGGTGGACGCTGGCCGCGCTGGGCGGCACCGCCGTCGTCGAGGCGTGGAGCCTCCCGGCCGCTGCGGCGCTGCTGGTGGCGGCGGGGCCGCGCCTGGTCGACGGCCCGTCCTGGCCGGCGTGGGGCCCCGGCCTGGTGGCCGCGGCGGCGCCGTCGACGGCGGCCGCGGTGGTGCAGCCCGACGCGCTGCGCCCGCTGCTGGTCCTCCTCGCCGCCGCCGCGGTCATGGCGCTCGGTGCGCGCACCGCGGTGCGGGCGCCGCTGGTCGTCGGCGCCGCGACGGCGGTCGCGCTCGGTGCCGGACTCGCGGTCGAGGCGCTGCCGCTGCCGCTGGCCGGGGTCCTCGTCGCCGGCGCGGGCCTGCTGGCCCTCGGCGCCCGCCGCGAGCTGCGCCCGGTCGCGGGCTTCGGCGCGCGGCTGTCGGAGATGCGCTGAGGCTCAGGAGCCGAACAGCGACTCGGCGCCCACCGCCCGGTAGCCCGCGGCCAGGAACGCCCGCAGCGAGGCGGTGTTCGCCGGCGCGACCTGCGCCCACAGCGGCGCGCCGGGCACCAGCGACGGCGCGGCCGCGACCAGCGCGGTCCCCAGCCCGCGCCCGCGCGCGGCCGGGTCGACCTCGACGCTGACCTCCCAGCGGCCGGCGACGCCGCGGCCGAGCACCAGCACGCCGGCGCCGTCGGGCGTCGCCCAGACCCGCACGTCGGTGCGGTGCCGCAGCGCCCGCGTCACCCGCGGGTGGTCCACCTCGGCCGGCACGAGCTCGACGCCCGGTGCGGCGGCCGGCGGCGGGGCCACCAGGACGGCGTCGACCACCCCGGGCTCGGCGCCGACGCGGTCGGCCAGCGCGGCGAGGAAGCGGGCGCCCAGCGGCAGGGCCAGCGGGTCCGGCGCCACGCAGCGGGCGACCCACTCCGGGTCGACGTCGGCGGCGACGACGTGCCAGGCGGTCCCCCCGACGACGACTGCCCGCGCCCCGGGGGGCGCGGGCAGTGTCAGGACGCTCGCGTCGGCCGCCGGGTCGTCCCCGGCGGCCAGTCGGTCGAAGAGCCCGGCGAGCGGATGGCCGCCCCGCAGGGTCTCGTCGAGCTCGTCCGGCGCGGCTGCGGGGTCCCGCGGCACGCGGAGCGTGGCGTGGGGGGTAGCCGGGTCCTTCGTCAGACCCGGAAGCCGAGGGCGCGCAGCTGCTCGCGCCCGTCGTCGGTGATCTTGTCCGGGCCCCACGGCGGCATCCAGACCCAGTTGATCCGGACGTCGTCGACCAGGCCGGGGCCGGGGCCGCCGGTCAGCGCCTGGCGGGCCTGGTCCTCGATGACGTCGGTCAGCGGGCAGGCCGCGGAGGTCAGCGTCATGTCCAGGACGGCGACCTGCGTGCTGCCCTCGTCCGCGACGTCGATGCCGTAGACCAGGCCCAGGTCGACGACGTTGACCCCCAGCTCGGGGTCGACGACGTCGCGCATGGCCTCCTCGACGTCCTCGAGCAGCGCCGACTTGTAGGCCGGCAGCTCGGGGGTCTCGTTCTCGGTGGTCTCGCTCATGCCTGTCCTCCAGTGGGCGTGGCGGCCAGCGCGCGGGCGGAGGCGTCCTTGAGGGCCATCCAGCTCATCAGCGCGCACTTGATGCGGGCGGGGTACTTCGACACCCCGGCGAAGGCGACGGCGTCCTCGAGCTCGTCCTCGAGCCGCTCGGCCACGGCCGCGTCGCCCTTGGACTGCATGAGCGTCATGAAGTGCTCGCCGGTGGCCAGCGCGTCGGTGACCGGGCGGCCGACGACGAGGTCGTACATCGCCGAGACCGACGCCTGGCTGATCGAGCAGCCCATGCCCTCGTAGGACACGTCGGCGATCGTCTCGCCGTCCAGGTGCACCCGCAGGGTCACCTCGTCCCCGCAGGTCGGGTTGACGTGGTGCACCTCGGCGTCGAACGGGTCGCGCAGTCCGCGGCCGTGGGGGTTGCGGTAGTGGTCCAGGATGATCTCCTGGTACATCGACTCGAGCTGCATCAGGCGGTTGCCTCCTCCGGCGTCACACCGAAGAAACGCTGCGCGGCCCGCACGCCTTCCACGAGCGCGTCGACGTCGTCGTACCCGGTGTGCACGTAGAAGGTGGCCCGGGTGGTCGCCGGGACGCCGTAGCGGCGGACCACCGGCCACGCGCAGTGGTGCCCCACCCGGACGGCGACACCGAGGTCGTCGAGGACCTGGCCGACGTCGTGCGGGTGGATGCCCTCGACGGTGAAGGAGACCGCGCCGCCGCGGGCGACGGTGTCCGGCGGACCGATCACGGTGACACCGGGGACCGCCTGCAGCTGCTCGAGCGCGTAGGCGGTCAGCGCCTCCTCGTGGGCCTGCACGTTCGCCATGCCCAGCGCCTGCAGGTAGTCGACGGCGGCGCCGAGGCCGATGGCCTGCGCGGTCATCGGGACGCCGGCCTCGAACCGCTGCGGCGGCGGCATGAAGGTACTGCCCTCCATCCGCACGACCTCGATCATCGAGCCGCCGGTGAGGAACGGCGGCAGCGCGTCGAGGACGTCGTAGCGGCCCCACAGCACGCCGATGCCGGTGGGCCCGAGCATCTTGTGGCCGGAGAACACCAGGAAGTCCGCGCCGAGCGCCGCGACGTCGACCGGCTGGTGCGGCACCGACTGCGCGCCGTCGACCAGCACCAGCGCGCCGACCTCCCGCGCCCGCGCCGTGATCGGCCCGAGCGGGTTGATCGTGCCCAGGATGTTCGACTGCTGGGTGACCGCGACGAGCTTCGTCCGCTCGTTCACCACGGTGTCCAGGTCGGACAGGTCCAGCCGGCCGTCGTCGGTGAGCCCGAGCCAGCGCAGGGTCGCGCCGGTGCGCTCGCACAGCTGCTGCCAGGGCACCAGGTTGGCGTGGTGCTCCATCTCGGTCACGACGATCTCGTCGCCCTGGCCGACGGCGTACCGGCGGTGCGCCGGGTCCTTGGCGGTGACCGCGTTGGACAGCGAGTACGCCACGAGGTTGATCGCCTCGGTGGAGTTGCGGGTGAAGACGACCTCCTCCGCGGAGGCGCCGATGAAGGCCGCGATCCGCGCCCGCGCCGACTCGTACGCGCCGGTGGCCTCCTCGGCCAGCTGGTGCGCGCCGCGGTGCGGGGCGGCGTTGATCCGCTCGTAGAAGTCGCGCTCGGCGTCGAGGACGCTGCGCGGCTTCTGCGAGGTGGCGCCGGAGTCGAGGTAGACCAGCCGCTTCCCGTCGCGCACGGTGCGCGACAGGATCGGGAAGTCCGCCCGGATCGCCTCGACGTCCAGGGGCAGCGGGGCACGCGTCCCCGTGGGACGCGAGGCGGTCGAGGTCATGCCTTCGCGGTCTCCTTCGAGCCCTTGACGTAGGCGGCGTAGCCCTCCGCCTCGAGCTTGTCGGCCAGCTCCTGGCCGCCCTCGTCGACGACGCGGCCGGCGACGAACACGTGCACGAAGTCCGGCTTGATGTAGCGCAGGATCCGCGTGTAGTGGGTGATCAGCAGGACGCCGACCTCCCCCTCCTCGCGGGTGCGGTTGACGCCCTCGGAGACGACGCGCAGCGCGTCGACGTCGAGGCCGGAGTCGGTCTCGTCGAGGATCGCCATCTTCGGCTTGAGCAGCCGCATCTGCAGGATCTCGTGGCGCTTCTTCTCACCGCCGGAGAAGCCCTCGTTGACGTTGCGCTCGGCGAACGCCGGGTCCATCTCCAGCGCCGACATCTCGTCGCGGACGTCCCTGACCCAGGTGCGCAGCTTCGGGGCCTCGCCCTTGACCGCGGTGGCGGCGGTGCGCAGGAAGTTCGACACCGAGACGCCGGGGACCTCGACCGGGTACTGCATGGCGAGGAACAGGCCGGCGCGGGCGCGCTCGTCGACGCTCATCGCGAGGACGTCCTCGCCGTCGAGGGTCACCGTGCCGCCGGTGATCGTGTACTTCGGGTGCCCGGCGATCGAGTACGCCAGGGTCGACTTGCCCGAGCCGTTGGGGCCCATGATCGCGTGCGTCTCGCCCGACCGGACGGTCAGGTCGACGCCGCGGAGGATCTCCTTGGTCTCGTCGCCCTCGCCGACCGTGACGTGCAGGTCGCGGATCTCCAGAACCGACACTTCTTCTCTCGCTCCTCAGTTGCCGGCCGCGAGCGGGAGGCGCCCGTCGGACTCGGTGTCGACGTAGACGTCATCCCCCTCCACGCGGACCGGGTAGACGTCGACCGGCTCGGTGGCCGGCAGGTTGGTGGGCTCGCCGGTGCGCAGGTCGAAGCACGACCCGTGCAGCCAGCACTCGATGGTGGGGGCGCCGTCGAACTCCTCGACGTCGCCCTCCGACAGCGGGACCTCGGCGTGCGAGCACACGTCCTGCACCGCGTAGACGTCGCCGTCGTACCGGACGACGGCGACGTCGACGTCGGCGAGCTCCACCCGCAGCGCCCCGTTCTCGGGGACGTCGGAGAGCCCGCAGACCCGCTCGAAGGCCATGGGTCAGGCCACCTCGACCGGCTGCTCGTCGAGGCCGGGGAGAGCGCCGAGGCGCGTCTCGATGGAGCGCATCAGGCGGTCCTGCAGCTCGTCGACCCCGATGTGCTGGACGACGTCGGCGAAGAAGCCGCGCACCACCAGGCGGCGGGCGGTCTCGGCGTCGATGCCGCGCGAGCACAGGTAGAACAGCTGCTCGTCGTCGAACCGGCCGGTGGCGCTGGCGTGGCCGGCGCCGACGATCTCGCCGGTCTCGATCTCCAGGTTGGGCACCGAGTCGGCGCGGGCGCCGTCGGTGAGCACCAGGTTGCGGTTGAGCTCGTAGGTGTCGGTGCCGGTGGCCTCCGGGCGGATGCGGACGTCGCCGATCCACACCGTGCGCGCGCCCTCGCCCTGCAGCGCGCCCTTGTAGAGCACGTTGCTGCTGCAGTTGGGCACCGCGTGGTCCACCCAGAGCCGGTGTTCCTGGTGCTGGGTCTCGTCGGAGAAGTAGACGCCGAAGAGCTCCGCCCGCCCGCCGGGGCCGGCGTACTGCACGTTGCTGACCAGCCGGACGAGGTCGCCGCCGAGGGTGACCACGACCTGCTTGAAGGAGGCGTCCCGGCCGACGACGGCGTCGTACTGCCCGCCGTGCACCGCGCCGGGCGCCCAGTCCTGCACCGAGACGAGGGTGACGTCGGCGCTGTCGCCGACGAGCACCGCGACGCCGCCGGCATACCGGGCCAGGCCCGTGTGGTCGAGCACGACGGTCGCCTTCGAGAAGGCGCCGACCTCGATCACCAGCTGACCCCAGACGACGTCGTCGCCGCCGGTGCCGGCCAGGCCGAGGGTCACCGGCCGGTCCAGCCGCGCCTCGGACGGCACGCGGACCACCGCGGCGCCGCCGCTGCGCTGCCGGGTGAGCGCCGCCAGCCGGTCGACCGGCTCGGGCAGGCCCTTGAGCAGCGGGTCGTCGGCGTCGACGCGGGTCAGCTCGACGCCCTCGGGCAGGTCGGTGTCCCACTCCAGGTGCGCGTCCGAGGGGACGCTGTCGAGCAGCGGGCGGATCCGGCGCATCGGGGTGAAGCGCCACGTCTCCTCGCGGCCGGTGACCGTGCCGAAGGCCTCGGGGTCGGTCGAGGTGAACCGCTCGGCCGGCGAGCCGGTCGGCGTCGTCCCGCCGTGCGAGTGGGCGCCGGGCGCGGCCTGGCCGGCGGTGCCGGTGCCCGCCGCCGGGACGGCGGGCGGGCCGGCCTGGGTGCCGACGCCGTCGCCGAACAGCTCGCCGGCGAGGGTCGCGGACTCCGTGGTGAGGCCGGTGGTGCTGGGGGTGTTCTGCTCCGGCATCAGCCGACGGCACCTTCCATCTGCAGCTCGATCAGGCGGTTCAGCTCGAGGGCGTACTCCATGGGCAGCTCGCGGGCGATCGGCTCGACGAACCCGCGGACCACCATCGCCATGGCCTCGTCCTCGGACAGGCCGCGGCTCATCAGGTAGAAGAGCTGGTCCTCGCTGACCCGAGAGACGGTCGCCTCGTGGCCCATGGCGACGTCGTCCTCGCGGACGTCGACGTAGGGGTAGGTGTCCGACCGGCTGATCGTGTCGACCAGCAGGGCGTCGCACTTGACCGTCGACTTCGAGCCGGACGCGCCCTCGTCGATCTGCACCAGGCCGCGGTAGGACGTGCGGCCACCGCCGCGGGCCACCGACTTCGACACGATGGTCGAGGAGGTGTTCGGGGCCGCGTGCACCATCTTGGCGCCGGCGTCCTGGTGCTGGCCCTCGCCCGCGAAGGCGATGGACAGGACCTCGCCCTTGGCGTGCTCGCCGGTCATCCAGACGGCCGGGTACTTCATGGTGACCTTGGAGCCGAGGTTGCCGTCGATCCACTCCATGGTCGCGCCCTCGTGGGCGATCGCCCGCTTGGTGACCAGGTTGTAGACGTTGTTCGACCAGTTCTGGATGGTCGTGTACCGGCAGCGCGCGTTCTTCTTGACGATGATCTCGACGACCGCGGAGTGCAGCGAGTCCGACTTGTAGATCGGCGCGGTGCAGCCCTCGACGTAGTGCACGTAGGCGCCCTCGTCGACGATGATCAGCGTCCGCTCGAACTGGCCCATGTTCTCGGTGTTGATCCGGAAGTAGGCCTGCAGCGGGATCTCGACGTGCACGCCCTTCGGCACGTAGATGAACGAGCCGCCCGACCACACCGCGGTGTTCAGCGCGGCGAACTTGTTGTCGCCGGACGGGATGACCGAGCCGAAGTACTCGCGGAACAGGTCCGGGTGCTCCTTGAGGGCGGTGTCGGTGTCGAGGAAGACGACGCCCTGCTCCTCGAGGTCCTCGCGGATCTTGTGGTAGACGACCTCGGACTCGTACTGGGCCGCGACGCCGGCGATCAGCCGCTGCTTCTCCGCCTCGGGGATGCCCAGCTTGTCGTAGGTGTTCTTGATGTCCTCGGGCAGCTCGTCCCACGAGGCCGCCTGGGCCTCGGTCGAGCGCACGAAGTACTTGATGTTCTGGAAGTCGATGCCGGAGAGGTCCGACCCCCAGTCGGGCATCGGCTTGCGCTCGAAGAGCTTGAGCGCCTTGAGGCGGCGCTCGAGCATCCACTCGGGCTCGCCCTTGCGCGCCGAGATGTCCCGGACGACGTCCTCGTCGAGGCCGCGGCGGGCGGAGGCCCCGGCGACGTCGGCGTCGGCCCAGCCGTACTGGTAGCGGCCGAGCTGCTCAATCTGCTCGTCCTGCGTCAGCGGCGTGCCGCTCACCGGCTGCTGGGTGCTGGTCATGCGGGCGTCCTCTCCCGGTCGCTCGTGGGGGTGCTGGTGGACGGTGCGGGGCCGGGTCGTGGTGGGACGACCCGCGCCGCTCGCTCACCGGGTACAGGGCGTGCGGGGGTGGTTCTGTTCCCCGCACCGGTGTGAGCCCGGGCGCGTGACGGCCCGGGGATGTGGGTGGTGCAGACGCCGTCGCCGTGGGCGATCGTGGCCAGCCGCTGGACGTGGGTGCCCACCAGCCGGCCGATGACCGCCGTCTCGACCTCGCACAGCTGCGGGAACTCCGCCGCCACGTGCGCGACCGGGCAGTGGTGCTGGCACAGCTGCCCGCCGCTGGAGATCGCCGAGGCCGTGGCAGCGTAGCCCTCGGCCGTCAGCGCCTCGGCCAGCGCCCGGGCCCGCTCGACCGGCGCACCGTCCGCGCGGGCGACGGCGTCGGAGGCCCGCTGCTCGAGGCCGGCCAGCTGCGCCTCGGCGACGGCGCGGACGGCGTCGGGACCCCCCGAGGCCGCGACGTACCGCAGCGCGGTGAGCGCCAGGTCGTCGTAGGCGTGGGCGAACCCGGACCGGCCGGCGTCGGTGAGGTGGAAGTGCCGGGCGGGCCGGCCCCTCCCCCGGTGCGCGCCGGCAGCGGCCCGCTCCTCGACCCGCCCCTGGGCGGCCAGGGCGTCGAGGTGGCGCCGGACGGCGGCGGGGCTGACGCCCAGCCGGCCGGCCAGCTCGCTGGCGGTCTGCGGACCGTGCTCGAGCAGCAGCGCGAGCACGCGGTCACGGGTGCGGACGTCGTCGGCCCGCACCGTCCCCGCCTGGGTCGCGCTGCTTTCCACAACACGATTGTGTCCTATTTCGGGAGGCCTGCAAGCAAGGCCCCCCTAAGTCACCCGGCCCCCGACCGCGCAGGTCAGGGGCCGGGTGGCGCAGGTCACGGCGGGCTCAGGCCCGGGCGGCCGCCGCCGGCTCGCGGTCCTCGACGCGCAGGTCGAGGGTGCCGTCCCGGACGTCGGCGACGACGTGCCGGCCGGCCCCGACGCGGCCGTCGAGCAGCAGCCGGGCCAGCGGGTTGTCGACCTCCCGCTGGATGGCCCGGCGCAGCGGGCGCGCCCCGAACGCCGGCTCGAAGCCCCGCTCGGCGATCCAGGCGACCGCCTCGTCGGTGAAGGTCACCTCGATGCCCTGCGCCGACAGCCGCCGGCGGGTCTCGTCGAGCAGCAGCCGGGTGATCTGCTGCAGCTGCTCGCTCTCCAGCTGCTGGAACACCACGATCTCGTCGATCCGGTTGAGGAACTCCGGCCGGAACGACTCGCGCAGCCGCCGCATGAGCCGGTCCCGCAGGCCGGCGTCGGCCGCGGCGCCGTCGCCGGTGCCGAAGCCGAGGGGGGTGTTGCGCCCCTGGATGAGCTCCGACCCGAGGTTGCTGGTCATGATCAGCACGGTGTTGGTGAAGTCGACCGTGCGGCCCTGGGAGTCGGTGAGCCGGCCGTCGTCCAGCACCTGCAGCAGCGTGTTGAACACGTCGGGGTGGGCCTTCTCGATCTCGTCGAGCAGCACCACCGAGTACGGCCGGCGGCGCACCGCCTCGGTCAGCTGACCGGCGTCCTCGTAGCCGACGTAGCCGGGCGGGGAGCCGACCAGCCGGCTGACCGTGTGCCGCTCCTGGAACTCGCTCATGTCCAGCCGGACCATCCGGTCGGAGTCGCCGAACATCGCCTCGGCCAGGGCCCGGGCCAGCTCGGTCTTGCCGACGCCGGTGGGCCCGAGGAACAGGAAGCTGCCGATCGGCCGGTCCGGGTCACCCAGGCCCACGCGGGACCGGCGGATGGCCTCGGCGACCACGCGGACGGCGTCGTCCTGCCCGACGACCCGCTCGTGCAGCCGCTCCTCGAGCTGCAGCAGCCGCGCCATCTCCTCCTGGGTGAGCTGGGCCACCGGGATGCCGGTGGCCCGGGAGACCACCTCGGCGACGTCCTCGACGCCGACCTCGGGCACCCCGGGCTGGCCGCCGCCGGTGCGGGCCTCCTCCAGGCGGCGCTGCGCCTCGGCGACCTGGTCGCGCAGCTGGGAGGCGCGCTCGTACTGCTCGGCGGCGACCGCCTGGTCCTTCTCCCGCTGCAGCCGCTCGACCTCCTGCTCCAGGCCGCGCAGGTCCGTCGGCGGGGTCTTCACCCGGCGGCGCACCCGGGCCCCGGCCTGGTCGATGAGGTCGATCGCCTTGTCGGGCAGGTGCCGGTCGGGAACGTAGCGGTCGGACAGCTCGACGGCGGCGCGGACGGCGTCGTCGGTGAAGCGCACCTGGTGGTGGGCCTCGTAGCGGTCGCGCAGGCCGCAGAGGATCTGCACGGTGTCCTCGACGCTGGGCTCGGTCACCAGGATCGGCTGGAACC
>NZ_JBJGZJ010000011.1:0-137611 GCF_054050435.1 Geodermatophilus sp. SYSU D01036
CCCCCCCCCCCCCCCCCCCCCCCCCCCCCCCCCCCCCCCCCCCCCCCCCCCCCCCCCCCCCCCCGCCCCCCCCCCCCCCCCCCCCCCCCCCCCCCCCCCCGGACTCATCGGCAGGGAGGACGAGGTCCTTGACGTCCCCGCGCCCGCCGGCACCCTCACCGCCGGCGGGGGACCCGGGCGGGCGGGCCTCTACGATCCGGGTGCCGGCGGGCGCCGCCCGTCCCGCGCCGGACCGCTGCGGTGGGCCGCGTGTACCGCCACTCCGAGGGAGCCCGCGCCCGACATGCGCATCGCCGTCGTCTACGACTGCCTCTACCCGTGGACGACCGGTGGCGCGGAGCGGCTCTTCCGCTCCTACGCCGAGGAGTGGGTCGCGCAGGGCCACGAGGTGACCTACCTGACCCGGCGGCAGTGGGACGCGGGGGAGGAGCCGGAGGTCCCGGGCGTCCGGGTCCGGGCGATCGCCGGCCGGGTGGGCCTGTACGACGAGGGTGGCAGCCGCAGGCTCGGCCCGGCCCTCACCTTCGCCCTCGCCGTCGCCTGGTACCTGCTGCGGCACCGACGGGCCCACGACGTCGTCTACGTGAGCGCGATCCCGCCGGTGAACGTCCCCGCCGCCCGCGTCGCCCTGCTCGGCTCCCGCGCGCTGCTGCTCACCGACTGGCTCGAGATCTGGCGGCCCGAGCAGTGGCGGGAGTACAGCGGCGCGGTCGCCGGACGACTGGCCGGCCTCGTGCAGGCGGTCGGCATCCGGATGAGCCGCCGGTCGGTCTGCTACTCCCGCCTGCACGCCCGCCGGCTCGAGGCGCTCCGCCACCGCGGCCGGCTGTTCATCGCCCCCGGGCTGCTGCCGGCCGACGAGCGCGAGCGCACCCCAGGCTTCGACGTGCCGGAGCGGCCCCGGCTGCTCTTCGTCGGGCGGCACATCCCGGACAAGCGGGTCGAGTTGGTGGTCGAGGCGGTGGCGCGGCTGCGCGCAGGGGGACGGGACGTCTCGGCTGTCGTCACCGGTGACGGGCCGACCCGCGAGGCGGTCCGCCGGCGGGCCGAGGAACTCGGCGTCGCTGGGCACTGCGCGTTCCCCGGTTTCGTCAGCCAGGCCGAACTCGATCGGTTGATGCGCGCCTCGAGCTGTCTGGTCTTCCCCTCGGTGCGCGAGGGCTACGGACTGGTCGTCGTGGAGGCGGCGGCCGCCGCCACGCCCGCCGTCGTGGTCGACGCCCCGGACAACGCGGCCGCCGAGCTGGTCACGGCCGGGGTCAACGGTGCCGTGGCCCCGGAGCCGGAGGCCGGTGCGGTGGCCCGGGCCGTCGCGACGGTCCTCGACGGCGGGGAGCCGCTGCGCCGCAGCACGCGCCGCTGGTTCGACGAATCGGCCCGCCACGGCACGGTGCGGGCCACCGCAGGCGGCCTGCTGAGCGCGCTCGTCGACTGACCCGGGGCCGGGTCAGCCCCCCGGCCGGCCCCCGGCGGCGAGACGGGCGAACAGCTGCTCGTGCGCGTCGAGCACCGCCGGCACCGAGTACCGGGCGCGCGCCTGCTCGCGACCGCGTACCGGGTCGGGCGGGTCCGCCGTCAGGCGGCGGAGCCCGGTGGTGATCCCGGGCACGTCCCGGGGGGCCACCAGGGTGCCGAAGCCGGTCTCCTGCACCGGTACCCGCACCCCGGGCAGGTCGCTGGCCAGGACGGGGACCCCGGCCAGCATCGCCTCGACCTGGACGATGCCGAAGGCCTCGAACGCGTTCACCGACGGCAGCACGAAGACGTCCAGCGACGCGTAGAGGTCGGCCAGGTCCTCGTCGGGGACGAACCCGAGCAGGCGCACGCGGGTGTCGTCCCCGATCGCCGCCCGGACCCGGGACACGACCGAGCCGCCCGCCACGTCGGCGAAGCCGCCCCCGATGAGCAGGCGGGCCTCGGGGTCCTGGAGCGCGCGGAAGGCCCGGACCAGGTACTCCAGGCCCTTCTCCTCCACGATCCGGCCCAGGAAGCCGACGTGCGGCCCCGCCGTCTCGCGGAACCGCGGCCGGCCCGGCGGTCGCGCGTGGCAGGGCGGGGGGATCACCGTCGTCCGCCCCGCCATCGCCGGCCACAGCCGGCTGGACCGGGCGTAGTCGTCGCTGGTCACCACCACGGCGTCGGACCGGGTCAGCGCCCGGCGGCCGGCCGTGTCGACCACGGCGGTCTGCACGCGGTTGACCGCACCCGGCGGGAGGCTGACGTCGCAGTGGTAGGTGCTGACGACGGGCGAGGCCAGCCGGCCCGCCAGCAGCGCCGCCTCGGGCATGGGGAGGTGCAGGTTCGTCACCGACGCCGTGCGGGCCGCGCGCCGTACCCGGCTGACCAGCGAGGGAGCGACGACCCCCTTGCCGAGGCGGACGGCGACCGGGGCGCGCTCGACCTCGACGCCGCCCAGGACCTCGGAGACGGGCAGGGAGCGGTCGTGCCGGCTGGCGACGACCCGGACCCGGTGTCCGCGGGCAGCCAGCCCCTCGGCGACGTCGCGCGCCACGTTGGTCAGCCCGCTGACGTAGGGCGCGTAGTAGTCCAGCGCGATCAGGACGTGCAGCGGTGGTGTCACGACGTGGCCTCCGGTGCGGCGGCCGCGACCGGGGCGGAGGGGGGAGTGTCCGGTCGCGTCCGCACCAGGACGGCGGCGCACCAGGCCAGAGCGGCGGCCGAGCCGACGGCGAAGGCCCACGCAGGCGCCGCCGTGTGGCCGGGGACGACAGCCACGACCACCGAGGCGACGACCAGGCCGGCCACCCAGGACAGCGCGCTGTCGCGGTGCCGGCCGGCGGCGACCACGGCCTGACCGGCGACCAGCAGGCCCAGGTGGACGATGCTGCCGGCGGCCAGCACGCCGACGTCGGCGGGGGAGGGGGTGTAACGGTCCCCGAAGACCAGGGCGACGACCGGTGGCCCGGCCACCGCCCCCACCGCGGCGGCCGCCGCCGTCAGCCCCGCCACCGCGAGGAGCAGCCGGCGCACGATGCGCACACGAGCCGCGGAGCCCACCCCCGCGCCGGCGTCGACGAGCCCGGGGATCAGGGCGCTCTGCAGCGGCACCGCGACGAACAGCGGCAGGCGGACGAGGGTGAAGGCGGCCACGAACGCGGCCGCGGCCATGCCGCCGCCCGGACCGGCGCCGACGGTGACCAGGACGGGCGCGGCGTTGAGCAGCACCTGCGCGCACAGGGTCCCGACCAGCAGGGACCCGACGGCCGGCAGCGCGACCCCCGGCCCCGGTGCAGGGACCCCGCCCCGCGTGCGCAGCGCCAGGACCAGGACCGGGACGTGGGCCAGACCGATCGCCGCCACCAGGGTCCAGCCGAGGGCGGCCGGGGTGACCGGGGACGCGAGCGCCACGACGACCAGGGCACCGGCCAGCCGCAGGACGGCGTCGGCCAGGAGCACGACACCGTGCGTGCGGTAGCGGCCCCGGCCCAGCAGCACTCCACGCAGGAGGAACTGCGCGGGCGCGACCAGCGCCACGACGGCGAGCGCCACGACCAGCCCCGGGGAGCCGCCCACGGCGCGGGCCAGCAGCGGCGCGGTCGCAGCGACCGCGACGAGCGCGAGGGTCGTGAGCGCCGCCACCGCCCGGACCGTGCCCGGCGGCATGCTCCCCCCACGCAGGTGGACGGTCCGGGCGACCTCCAGTTCCAGGGGGAGGAAGAGGCCCGAGCTGACGACGAGGGCCAGCGACCAGTAGGCGCCGAAGGCGGCGTACCCGTCTGCGGGCAGCGCTCGCGCCGCCACGGTCAGGTACGCGTAGGTGAGGACCCCGGACAGCGCCACGCTCGCCGCCACCCAGCTCAGCGACGGCGCCAGACCGGAGGACCGCCGGGTGCTCAGCGTCCGGTCCCGGCGGGCGCGGGCGACGGCACGCACCGAACCGTAGTGGCCGCCGGGCTGCTCAGCGCGGTGGCGGCCGACCGGCGTGCAGGTCCGCTCCGGTGTTTGACTGGCGCGGACCAGGACCCAGGCCCGGGAGGGGACGCGTGGAGGTCGTCGAGCGGTCCCGCCCGGGGGCGTCCGCGTCCGGCCGCGCCGTCCCGGTGCGGCGGGGTCGCCTCCTGGTGCCGCTGTTGCTCGCCCTGGTCGCGGTCGTCGGGTCGGCCCTGCTGCCACTTGCCCCGGTGCGGATGAGCGTCCCGACCGTCACCTGGCCGCAGGACCCTGCCCGTCCGGAGTCGACCGTGCTGGAGCTGACCAGCCAGCGGCCCCTGGGGGTCGACGTGCGGGTCGGCTGCCCGGCGGTGCGGGCCGCGGCGGACACCGCCGAGGGGGTGGTGGTCTCCACGCTGTTGCCGTCGCACCCGGCCGCGCTGACCGACGGCCTGCTCGTGACCGCGCGCGAGGACCGGCTGCAGGTGCGGCTCCGGGGCCGGGAACTGCTCGACGTCCACGTGCCGTCCGGGGACTGCACCTACCGGCTCACGGGCGACGCCGGTGCCCTGACCCTCACGCGCGACGGCGTCGAGGTGACCACCGCGACGGCCGACGGGGGCCTCCTGCTGCCCGACGTCGACGTGCTCGCCACGAGCGTCACGGCTCTGCCCGCCGGAGCGGAGCTGGCCGTGACCCTGACCGTGGACGACCAGTTCGACACGACGCCGACCCCGGTCAAGCAGGTCCTCGTGGCCCTCGTCCTGCTCGCCGCGGGCGCCTCGCTGTTCGTCCTGGGGCGGGCCGAGCGCCGGCACGGCCCGGCCCCGGGGGCGACGGACGGGTCGGGACCGCCCCGGTCCCGGAGCCGGGGCGCCGTGCGGGTCCTCACCGTCCTCGTCGACGCCGGGGTGGTGGCCACCGCGGTGCTCTGGCTCTTCCTCGCGCCCACCTCGGACGACGACGGCTACTACGCGGCGATGGCGCGCAACGCCGAGGAGTCGGGCTTCGTCGGGAACTACTACCAGCTGTTGAACCAGTCGTTCACCCCGTTCACCTGGTCCTACCGGGTGCTCGGGTGGTGGCAGCAGTTCGGGGACGCGCCGGTCCTGCTCCGCGTGCCCTCCCTGGTCACCGGCCTGCTCACGTGGGTCGTCCTGCGGCGGCTGGTCACCCGCCCCGGCGCCGTGCCGGCGGCCGTCACGGCGTCTCGCTGGGGGCCGCTCGGTCTCCAGGTCACCCTCGCGGTGGCCTTCCTCGCCTGGTGGCTGCCGTACGGGATCGGCGTGCGGCCCGAGGCGGTGGTGGGCGTCCTCGCCGTCGTCACGCTCGCCGCGGTGCTCTCCGGGCTGCGCCGGCGCCGGCTGCTCCCGATCGCGGTCGCGGTCGGCACGGCCGGGCTGGCCGTCGTCTGCCACCCGACCGGCTTCGTGGCGCTCGGGCCCCTGCTGGTGGCCCTGCCGCGGCTGGCCCGGCTGGTGTCCGCGGGAGCCGGCCGTGGCGAGACGGTGACCCGGGTGGCCCTGCTGCTCGCGCCGGGCGGGTTCGCCGCGGCGGCGGCCTTCGCCGACGGGACCCTCCGGGACTTCCTGCGCGGCCAGGAGATCTTCCTGTCGGTGCAGGACCAGGACACCTGGTACGAGGAGCAGGAGCGCTACGGCTTCCTGTTCGCCGACATCCCCATGGGCTCCTACGCCCGGCGCGCCGCCGTCGTCCTCGCGTTGCTGGCACTGCTGTGGTTCCTCGCCGGCGCGGTCGCCGTCCGCAGCCGCGGCGCGCGGCTGCCCTCGGCTCTCCTCCTGTCCGGCCAGGCGCTGGCGGCCGCCTTCCTCCTGCTGTGGTTCACCCCGAGCAAGTGGACCCACCACTTCGGCGCGCTCGCCGGCCTCGGGCCGGCCTTCCTCGCGCTGTTCCTCGTCGCGGTGCCCCTCCTGGTCCGGGAGGCCACACGTGGCCGGCGGCCCGGGGCGGTGCTGCCCCTGCTGGCCGTCGGCTCGGTCGTGTTCGCCGCCGCGCTCGCCCTGCACGGTCCCAACAGCTGGCCGTACACCTGGATGCCGGGCATGTTCCGGCCCTTCGAGCCGCCGACGGTCGGTCCCGTCGCGTTCGACAGCCTCCTGACCTGGGGTCTGGTGGCGGCGGTCGTCCTCGGCGGGGCAGCGCTGCTCCACCGCCGCACCGGCCGGCTGCCCGGCCGGTGGTGGGCCGGCGCCCTCCCGGTGCTCGCCCTGCTGCCCCTGCTCACCTCGGTCGGCTACCTCGTCGGCAGCTTCGGCCTCGCCGCGGTCCGCACGCTGGACACCTGGTCGCCGGGAGCGGACGCGCTGACCGATCCGTTGGCCACCGGCTGCGGCGCGGCAGGAGCCGTCGACGTCCTCGACGTCTCGGCGGCACGGGGTCTGACCGTGGACCCGTCGGTCCCGGCGGGCACCGGCCCGGCCGACTTCGCCGACGGCGGCGGCTGGTGGGCGCCGAGCCCGCCGCCGTCGCCCGTCGCCCGCCGGGTGTGGGGGAGCCTCGCGGCGCCGGAGGCGGAGGACCTGACCGGTGACCAGGTGACCCCCTGGTACCGGCTGCCCGAGCAGACGGACGGGGCGGCGCTCGCCCTGCTCGCTGCCGGCCGGCTGGGGGAGGGCAACGAGCTGCGGGCGGAGTACGCCCGCCCGGGCGGGGGCGACGGGTCCGCGCCGGAGGTGGTGGGGGAGCAGGCCCTCACCGACGACGTCGACCAGCCGCGGTGGCGCACCGCCGTCCTCGACCCCGCCGACGCGCGGGCGGACGGCGCGACGCTGGTGCGCCTGCTGGCACGCGACCGCAGCGGCGGTGCCGGCGGCTGGCTGGCCTTCACCGCCCCGGCGGTGCTGCCCTGGGTGCCGCTCACCGACGTCCTGCCCCCCGACGCGACGGTCGCCGTGGCATGGCAGGTGGCCTTCCTCTTCCCCTGCCAGCAGCAACCGGTGGTCCGCTCGGGGGTCACCGAGCCGGTCACCTACGGCGTCCTCTGGGGGGAGGGCGCCGACGGTCCGGCGGACAACACCTGGCAGGTCTACCGCGGCGGGCTGTTCGCTCCCGTCCAGCGCACGTCGGCGGTCACCGAGTACGCCGTCGACCTCTCCGGCTCCCCGGGAGTGCGGTCGATCCAGGTGTTCCGGTTCGACCTCCCGTTCGCCACGGACGCGTACGACCTGGTCCGCTCCCGGGTCGAGCGTCCGGGGTGGGGAGCTCCCCCTGCGCGGTGACCCGTGCACTGAGCGTGACTGACGCCCGTGCAGGAGCGGTAGCCGTTTGCCCCGTTGCTCGATGGTGCACCAGACGGGGCAGCATGACGGCCGGTCGCGGCCCGCGCCCGGCCGTCGTGCTGCCCCCGACCCTCCCGGAGGGGAACCGATGAGCGTCGAGGACGACAGGAGGAACGGCACCGCGCCGGTGCTGTTCTCCGGCAACGTCGTGCACGACCGGCCGGTGGTCGACTCCGCCCGTCCCCGCGGCAGCGCGGTGGCCGCGGGGGTGCTGCGCACCATGCGCCCCCGGCAGTGGACCAAGAACCTCCTCGTCCTCGCCGCCCCGCTCGCCTCGGGGACGGTGCTCGAGCCGTCCGTGCTCGGGCCCACGTCGCTCGCTCTCGTCCTGTTCTGCGCCGCGGCCAGCGGGATCTACCTGCTCAACGACGTCCGGGACGTCGAGCAGGACCGGCGGCACCCTCGCAAGCGTGCCCGGCCGGTCGCCGCGGGCGTCGTGCCCGCGGCGGTGGCCGTGACCACCGGGCTGGTGCTGCTCACCGCAGCCCTGGTGTCCGCGGCGCTGCTGGCCCGGCCCGCGCTCACGGCGGTCATCGCCTGCTACGTCGGCATCTCCCTGGCGTACAGCTGGGCGCTCAAGGACCAACCGGTCATCGACCTCGCCGCCGTCGCCTCCGGCTTCGTGCTGCGAGGCGTCGCCGGCGGGGCGGCCGCGGGCATCCCCCTGTCGCAGTGGTTCATCCTCGTCGCGGCCTTCGGGGCGCTGTTCATGGTCGCCGGCAAGCGGTACGCCGAGCTGGTCGCCCTGGGCGAGCAGTCGGACACGCGCCGGTCCCTGCGCGAGTACTCGCCGAGCTACCTGCGCTTCGTGTGGAGCCTGTCGGCCGGGGTGGCGTGCACCGCCTACTCCCTGTGGGCCTTCGAGATGCGGCCGGCCGATGGTGTGCCGTGGACGACGATCACCATCGCCCCTTTCGTCCTCGGCCTCCTGCGCTACGCCGTCGACGTCGACCGCGGTCTCGCAGGTGCGCCCGAGGACATCGTGCTGCGGGACCGGGTCCTGCTGCTGCTGGGGCTGGCCTGGGTCGCCCTGATGGGGATCGCCGTCCTCACCCGGTGAGGGCGGGATCGCCTCAGCCGAGCAGGCGGGAGACCGCGGCCAGCCGCGAGTCGCCCGCCATCGACGCCAGCCACGCCGACCAGCCGGGACGGGCGCGCACCGCCTCCAGTGCGGCCCGCGCCGCCGCGCGGTCGCCCCGGCGGGAGGCGGCCAGCGCGGCGTAGAGGTCCCGCGCGCCCTCGGGGGCGAACAGGGCGAGGGTCTCGTAGTCGCGCTCGTCGTAGGCGCGCTGCAGGTTGCGCAGCATCCGCAGCTGCGCGACCGGGTCACCGGAGTCGTCGACGCGCAGGTCCATCCGCACGCCGTCGTCCTCCTCGGTGGCCGGCTCCCCGCTGACCACGAGCAGCGCCGCGGACTGCCGGCCGCGCAGGTCCCCGCCGGCGTCCTGGCCGGCGGTCAGGGCGGCCAGCAGCCGGTCGGCGAGGACGCCGCGGTCGGCCTCGAACGCCTGCGCCATCGCGGGCAGGACCTCCGGTGAGGTGAGCATGTTGCCCTGCACGCTCCAGCCCTCGCCGAGCAGGTGGCCGCTGACCGGGAAGGAGCCCGGGCCGGTGTCGGCGGCGACCGCCCCGGAGGGGGCGAGCACGGCGAGCTGCCGGTCCTGGTCCTCTGCGGCGTGCGCCGCGCGGCGCACCAGCACCGACGGCGCGGTCCCCTCGGCGAGGCCGGACAGCAGCACGTGCCCGGTCCCGCGGGGGCTGCGCGCCTGCACCGCGACGACGCCCACGCCGGGCCGGGCGCTGGGCACCGCCCGGCCGACGGCGAGGATGCAGGAGGAGACCGCGATGCCCATCTCCCCGGTGACCGGGTCGTGGGCGACGACCGAGAACGTCACCGGGGGAGCGGTGCCGCGCTCAGACCGTGGCCGGCAGCGCCATGGTGGGGACGTCGCCCGGCACGCTCAGCGGGGCGCCGGTCTTCTCGACCACCTCGTCGACCGACACGCCGGGCGCGACCTCGCGCAGCACGAAGCCCTCGGGCGTGACGTCGACGACGGCGAGGTCGGTGACCACCCGGTCGACGCAGCCCTTGCCGGTCAGCGGCAGCGAGCACTCCTCGACCAGCTTCGGGGACCCGTCGCGGGCCACGTGCTCCATCATGATGATCACCCGCTTGGCGCCGTGGACGAGGTCCATGGCGCCGCCCATGCCGTTGACCATCTTCCCGGGGATCAGCCAGTTGGCGAGGTCGCCGCGGGGGTTGACCTGCATGGCGCCGAGGATGGCGAGGTCCAGGTGCTTGCCGCGGATCATCGCGAAGCTGGTCGCGGAGTCGAAGAAGCTCGCGCCCGGCAGGACCGTGACGGTCTCCTTGCCGGCGTTGATCAGGTCGGGGTCCTCGTCGCCGTCGTACGGGTACGGGCCGACGCCGAGGATGCCGTTCTCCGAGTGCAGCACCACGTGCACGCCGTCGGGGACGAAGTTGGGCACCAGGGTCGGCATGCCGATGCCGAGGTTGACGTAGGCGCCGTCCTCGAGCTCGAGCGCCACGCGGGCGGCGAGCTGGTCGCGGGTCAGGGTCACTGGGCCTGCCCCTGGGTGGTCACGTCATCCGGTCCTTCCGTCGTGGCTTCCTCACCGGCAGCGGCCAGAGGGGCGGCCGACGGGCGCGGGCGGGTGGTGCGCTTCTCGATCCTCTTGCCCTCGGTGCCGACGACGACCACCCGGTCGACGAAGACCCCGGGCAGGTGCACGTGCTCGGGGCGGATCTCGCCGGGCTCGACGAGCTCCTCGACCTCGGCGATCGTGACCCGCCCGGCCATGCCGGCCAGCGGGTTGAAGTTCATCGCCGACTCGTGGAAGACGAGGTTGCCGTGCCGGTCGCCGACCGAGGCCCGGACCAGGGCGTAGTCGGCGGTCAGCGCGGTCTCCAGCACGTACTCGGTGCCGTCGAAGACCCGGGTCTCCTTCGGTGCGCTGGTCTCGACGACGTTGCCGTCGGCGTCGTAGCGCACCGGGATGCCGCCCTCGGCGACCATCGTGCCCACGCCGGTGGAGGTGTAGAAGGCGGGGATGCCGGCGCCGCCGGCGCGCAGCCGCTCGGCCAGCGTGCCCTGCGGGGTGAGCTCGACCTCCAGCTCACCGGAGAGGTACAGCCGGGCGAGCTCCTTGTTGCCACCGACGAACGAGCTGATGGTGCGGCGGATCCGGCCGGCGTAGAGGAGCACGCCCAGGGCCTGGTCGTCGACGCCGCAGTTGTTGGAGATCGTCGTCAGGTCCCTCGTGCCCTGCTCGAGCAGCGCGTCGATCAGCGCCACGGGCACCCCGCAGAGCCCGAACCCGCCGACGGCGAGCGTCGCGCCGTCGCCGACGTCGGACACCGCCTCCCGGGCGCTCGCCACGACCTTGTCCATCAGTCGACCACCGTCTCCTCCGGCGCGGCGGGCGCCCGCCCCCTCAGGCGGGCCGGCCCAGCTCGCGGACGCCCTCGATCCGGACGCCGAGCGTAGCGGTGACCCGTTCGGCCTCCGCCCGGCCGCCCAGGGCCGCGGGGTCGGCGTTGCGGCACAGCACGATCGAGGCGCCGGCGGCCAGCGGCGCGAGCAGCCAGGCGACCGGCCCGGCCTCGGCCGCGGTGGCGTCGTCGACGAGCACCCGGTCGCCGGCCGTGATGCCGAGCCGCCCGGCGAGCGCCGTGGCGGCCTCGGTCAGCCCGCCGAGGGTCAGCTCCAGCCCGCCGGCCAGCAGGCCGGGGGAGGCCGGGTCCAGCGGTGTGTGGGGGGTGAAGACGTCGCCGTGGGCGCGCACCTCGAGGGCGAAGTCGCGGGCCGGGCCCGCGTAGCCGGTCATGCCCAGGCCCAGGGGGTGCAGCGAGAGGCCGAGCAGCTCGGGCGGGTCCTGCTCCTCCAGGGCTTCGAGCCGGTCCTGCGCGGCGAGGACGACGTCGGCGGCGTCGATCCCCCCGTCGTCCTCGACGGCGGTGTCGAGCACGGCGGCGCCGCAGCTCCACACGCCGAGCAGCACCGCGGCGGTCTGCCAGTGCACCGGCAGGGCGACGGCGACGGTGCTGCCCGGGCCCACGTCGAACTCGTCCTGCAGCAGGTTCGCCGTCTTCGCCACCCAGTTGGCGAGGGTGGCGCCGGACAGCTCGACCCGCTCGCCGGTCGCGTCGTCGTAGGCGGTGACCAGCGGCGCGGCGGGACCGCGCCGCAGCGCGGCGGCGAGCAGGTCCGACGGGGTCCTCGACGCGGAGCTCATGCCCTCACCCTCCCAGCCGGCGTCCGCCCGGCCGGGAGGACGGGTCCTCCCTCAGTTGATGCAGCTGGTGTCGGCAGCGGTCCGCGCCGGCTCCGTCGGAGCGGAGGAGGACTCCGCCGGCGGCGTGGTGGCCTGCCCGACGCCGTTGTAGTCGCTGCCCAGGACCAGCTGCACGGTGCCGGTGGTGGCGTCGTCGGCGACCTCGGTGACGGCGCCGGGGACCTGCGCGGCGAGGGTGGCGGCCAGCGCCTCGTCCCCGGCGGCGTGCCGGATCGTCGTCCGCTCGTAGTCGCTGCTGTCGGCGTTGCCGGTGCTGGTGACCGGAAAGCCGACGGCCCCGAGCTCCGAGGCGGCGTCCGCGGCGAGGCCGGGGACGCCCGAGCCGTTGTAGACCGCGACCGACACCTCCGACGGGGCGACCGTGGCCGGCGCCGCCGGGGCCTCGGGACCAGCTGCCTCGGGCTCGGCGGAGAGCTCGGAGAAGAAGTCGTGCAGCTCGTCCTCGTCCGCCAGCCGCAGGATCGAGCGGCCCTGCTCGTCCCGGTCGTCGCCCACGATCGGGATCGTCCGGAACTCGATGCTGCCGGCGGTCACCGACTGCATCTGCTGGGCGAGGTCGAGCAGGTCGAGGTCCTGGTCGATGGTCAGGGACTGCGACGCCGCCCGGATCAGCTCCCGCTGCTTGCCCAGGTCCAGCAGGACGTCGTCGGACAGCATCTTGCGGAGCACGCCGCCGATGAAGACCTGCTGGCGGACGATCCGGTCCAGGTCGCCGCGGGGCAGCCCGTGGCGCTGACGGACGAACTTCAGCGCGTCCGCGCCGGAGATGGTCTGCTGCCCGGCCGGGAAGACCGCGCCGGACCAGGCGGAGTCGTCCACGGCCTCGCAGAGGTTCACGTCCACGCCGCCGACGACGCTGGTCAGGTCGAAGAAGCCGAGCAGGTCGACCTCGGCGTAGTGGTCGATCTGCAGGCCGGTGAGCTGGCTGATGGTCTGGACCAGCAGCTGCGCGCCGCCGGCCTGCCGGTCGGCCTCGGGCGCTGCCTCGTCGACCTCGCCGTAACCGTATGCGTAGGCGGCGTTGAGCTTGTCCATGCCGTAGCCGGGGATCTCGACGTACGAGTCGCGCGGGAACGAGACGAACGAGGCCCGTGACCCGTCGGCGGGGACGTGCACCAGGATCATCGTGTCGGTGTTGATGCCGGAGTCCTCCCCGGCCTGCAGCTCGGCGAGCTGCTCGGGGGTGAGGGCGGCGCGGCTGTCGTTGCCGACCAGCAGCAGGTTCATCGCCTCGGGGGCGTCCCCGGCGTCGGAGTTGCCGTCGTCCGGGATGGCATCGGTGCGGTTGACCGTCGCCTCGGCGACCCGGCCCAGGTACCAGCCCCACCCGCTCGCGCCGAGCAGGACCACCGACAGGACCGCGGCCACGCCTCGGGCGACGCCGGCCCCCCGGCGGCGGCGCGGCGCGGCGGCCCCGCGGTCGGCACGCCGCCCCGCGGTGTCGTCGGCACCCCGCCCCCGGGGGCGCGAGGGACGGCCGGCGCGCGGGTCGAGCCGCGCCGGGATCGGACGTCCCGGGGCTCCACCCTGCTCGTTGCGGTCTCGGCTCACGCGACCGAGGTTAGGGGCGGGCTGAGCACCCGCAGGCCGCGCGACACGGGGGAACGCTCCGTCCCGCTGCCGCGTGCGTCCGTCTGGCACCGGCCGTCCGTCTGGTCGCGCACCACCTCACGGACCGCACGAGTCACACGTGGGCAGGCCGGTCGCAGCTGCGAGCCTCGGTGGGGACGGCTTACCCTCGAGGTGACCCCCTGCGCCTGTTGCGTCACGGATCGCCGTCCGACCACGACCGGAGCGCTCATCCGGAACACGGGACCCGTCCGTCACAGTCGGCGCTCGGCCTCCAGCGTGTCGGCGCCGTGGCCGCTTAGCGTGGCCCCGTTTCCACCACGAGCCCGAGGAGCTGCACCTGTGGGTGCCAACGACACCGACATCGAGCTGTCCATCGTCATGCCCTGCCTCAACGAGGCCGAGACGCTGGCGGTCTGCATCCGCAAGGCGCGCGGCTACCTGGAGCGCAGCGGGGTCCGCGGTGAGGTGGTCATCGCCGACAACGGCAGCACCGACGGCTCCCAGGCGATCGCCGAGGCCGAGGGGGCGCGTGTCGTGCCGGTGACCGAGAAGGGCTACGGCAACGCCCTGCTCGGCGGGATCCGCGCCTCACGTGGCCGCTACGTGATCATGGGTGACGCGGACGACAGCTACGACTTCTCGGACCTCGACCCCTTCGTGGCCGAGTTGCGGGCCGGCGCCGACCTGGTCATGGGCAACCGGTTCCAGGGTGGCATCGAGGACGGCGCCATGCCGCCCCTGCACCGGTACCTCGGCAATCCGGTGCTGTCCTTCGTCGGCCGCCTCTTCTTCAAGGCGCGCGTCGGCGACTTCCACTGCGGCCTGCGGGGCTTCAACCGCCAGCGGCTGCTGCAGTTGGACCTGCACACGACCGGCATGGAGTTCGCCTCCGAGGTCGTCGTGCGCTCCGTCCTGGCCGGCCACCGCATCGCCGAGGTCCCGACCACGCTGAGCAAGGACGGTCGCAGTCGGGCGCCCCACCTGCGGAGCTTCCGCGACGGCTGGCGCCACCTGCGCTTCCTGCTGCTCTACGCCCCGCGCTGGCTGTTCCTCTTCCCCGGCTTCCTCCTCGCCGGGGCCGGTGCGCTCGCCACGGCCGTGCTGCTGTTCACCCCCGTGACGATCGGTTCGGCGACCTTCGACATCGGCACCCTCGGGTACGCGGCCGCGGCCCTGCTCATCGGCAGCCAGGCGATCGCCTTCTGGCTGCTGACCAAGGTCTACGCGATCGAGGAGGGGTTCCTCCCTCCCGACCCGCGCATGGCCCGGCTGTTCCGCCGGTTCACGCTCGAGGTCGGCCTGGTGACCGGGGGCCTGCTGTTCCTCGTCGGCCTGGTCGCCGGCATCGTGTCGCTCGTCCGCTGGGGACAGGCCGGACTGGGCGCGCTCGAGGTCGGGACGCAGATCCGCATCGTCGTCGTGGCGATGATCGGCCTCATCCTGGGGGCGCAGGTCATCCTCAACAGCCTGTTCGTCTCCATCCTCGGGCTCGGGCGCAAGGACCGTCCCCGGGTGGACCTCGTGGGGGTGCCGCCCGAGGGCGGGGCGGCTGCGCCGCAGCAGGCGACGTCGGTCGCGGCCCGGGAGCACTCCGCCGCCTGACCGCTCCGGCCGGACCCGGCGAGTCGGTGGACCCGCGGGCCTCCTGCTGACGCAATTCACAGCCGGTTCCGCTCACGCGGGCGCTCCTCCGTGCCGATGACGTGAGGACCGGGTGGTGCGACGCCGCGCCACCCGGCACGGTCCTCGAGTCCTGGAGCCCTTCCGTGCGTCGCCTGTTCGCGGGACTGCTCGCCTTCGTCGCGGTCACCGCCACCCTGCTCGTCCTGCCCGTCTACGCGGCCCCCCAGCCGGACGCGGAACCGGTCGAGACCTCCGTCGAGGAGGTGCCGCTGGGGTCGGTGGACGACCCGGCACCCGAGGCGGACGTGCAGGAGGGGACCTCGGCCCCCGTGGCCGGGGTGCCGGACACCGCGCCGGTCCTCACGGTCACCCGTGAGGCGACCGACGAGTTCTCCCTGGTGGGGGTCACCTGGGCGCCGGACCCGGCCGTCGTCGACATCCGGGTGCAGGTCCGGGTCCGCGGGACCGACGGCGCATGGGGCGAGTGGACCGAGGTGGGGCCCGAGGACGCGGGCGAGGACGCGGGGCAGCCCGCCGGCACGGACGCGGAGCCGCGCCGTGGCGGGACCACCCCGCTGTGGACCGGCCCCAGCACCGGCGTGGAGGTCGAGGTCGTGACCCGGTCGGGCGCCGCCCCGACCGACGTCCAGCTCGACCTGATCGACCCGGGGGAGAGCGCGGCGGACGCCTCGCTCGAGACCCCCGAGATCCAGGACACCGCCGACGCGGCCCTGGCCATGCCCCCGGTCTACTCACGCGCCCAGTGGGGAGCCGACGAGTCCCTGCGCACCTGGGCGCCGCAGTACGCCTCGACGATCAAGGCCGCGACACTGCACCACACGGCGGACACCAACAGCTACACGGCCGACCAGGTACCGGCCATGATGCGGTCGATCTACCGCTACCACGCCCTGAGCCTGGGTTGGGGCGACATCGGCTACAACGTCATCGTCGACAAGTTCGGCCGGCTGTGGGAGGGCCGCTCCGGCGGCCTGGCCAGCACGGTCGTCGGTGCCCACGCGGGCGGCTTCAACACCGGGACCTTCGGGGTGTCGATGCTGGGCAACTACGACGCCGTGGCGACCACCCAGCCGATGGTCGACGCGGTCGCGGCGATCATCGCCTGGAAGTTCTCCCTGTACGGCGTGAACCCCAACGGCACCACCACGCTGACCTCCGGTGGGGGCGGCACCGCGCGCTACGCCGCCGGGACGTCGGTGACGCTGCCGACGGTCTTCGGTCACCGCGACGTGGGCTCCACCGCCTGTCCGGGCCGCTACGGGTACGCCAAGCTGCCCGAGATCCGCACCAAGGTGGCCCGATCGCTGGCCACCTCCGTCGATCCCGACACCGCCATCGGGTCCCGCTACACGGCCGAGGCCGGCGTGCGGTCGGCGCTCGGCTCGCCGACCGCTGCCGAGCAGGACGGCGGCTGGTACCGCTGGCAGCCGTTCGAGCGAGGGCGGATGTACTCCTCGGCGGCCACCGGGACCCACTACCTGGTCAACGGGAACCTCACCGCCTACCTCGCCGCCGGTGGTCCGGCTGCGCTCGGCCTGCCGACGACCGACGAGCTGGCCGTCCCGGGCCGCACCGGCGTCTACAACCAGTTCCCCAACGCGTCGATCTACTGGTCGCCGGCCACGGGGTCGCAGGTGGTCGTCAACGCCATCCGGGCGCTGTGGAGCGCCAGCGGATGGGAGGGTGGCCGGCTGGGCTACCCGACCAGCGGCGAGGTCGGGCTGCCCGGCGGGCGCGGCGTCGTCCAGCACTTCCAGGGCGGCGACGTCTACTGGTCGCTGGACACGCCGGCAACCGCCGTGGTCGGCGGCATGAAGGTGTCCTTCGACCGGCTCGCCGGCCAGGCGGGTCGGCTCGGGTACCCAGTGTCCGGCGAGGAGCACCTCGCCAGCACCGGTGGCTTCCGTCAGCGGTTCCAGGGCGGTGACCTCTACTGGACCGAGCGCACCGGGGGCCAGGTGGTGGCCGGCGGCATCGCTCTCGCCTATCAGCGGCTCGGCGCCGAGGTCGGCCGGCTGGCCTACCCGGTGGCCGGTGAGGAGTACCTCGGGGACGGCCGCGGGTTCCGTCAGCGGTTCCAGGGCGGGTCGATCTACTGGACCGCGGCCACCGGCGGCATGCAGGTCACCGGCGGCATCGGCGGTCTGTACGCCGGCACGGGCGCGCAGGCCGGCCGGCTGGGTTACCCGGTCAACGACGAGCGGGGCCTCGCCGACGGCCGGGGGGTCGTCCAGTCCTTCGAGGGCGGCGTCGTCTACTGGACCGCGACCACCGGGCCCCACTACGTGGCAGGGGGCATCGGCGCCCTGTACCGCGACCTGGGCGCCGAGAGGAGCCGGCTCGGGTACCCGACCAGTGACGAGACGGCGGTCCCCGGAGGGATCGTGAGCACCTTCGAGCACGGCCGCATCACCTGGACGCCCGAGGCGGGACCACGCGTCTGGTACAGCTGAGGCGAGTGCGCCGGGTGGGGGTGACCGGTCCGTCCGCCTCCCCGTGGGCGTGCACGCCGCTGGCTACCCTGGCTTCATGTCCAGCGGTGTCCTGCACGTCCCCCGAGCCCAGTGAGCGCCGGGCTCGCAGTCGCCACCGCTGGCCTCCTCCTCTTCGTCCCGGGATTGGTCGCTGCCCTGGTCCTGGGCCTGCGGGGGGCGCCCGCCGTGGGCGCCGCGCCGGCACTGTCACTGGGCCTCTACGCGACGCTGGCGGTGGGCTTCGGCACCGGCGGGGTGTCGTGGGAGCCGGCGACGGTCGGCAGCGCGCTGGTGGTCGTCCTCGCCGTCCTGACCGTCGCCCGCCGTCCGTGGCGGCGTCCCGTCCCCCAGGGCCCGGAGCGGACGGCGGCAGGCCTGGAGCGGGGCCGGACGTGGCCGGTGCACGCCGCCGTCCTGGGGCTGTGGGCGGCTGTCTCCGCCGTCTCGGCGTTCCTGGTGGTGCGGGCCACGCAGGGGTTGCAGCGGCCGCAGCAGTACTGGGACGCGATGTTCCACGCCAGCGCGGTCCGGTGGATCGCCGAGCGCGGTGACATCGCCCCCGCCGACCTCGCGCCGCTCGCCCAGCCGGAGAACCAGGCGTTCTTCTACCCCGACGTCTTCCACGGCGTCGCGGCGCTGGTGCTCGATCTCGGGGCCGGCTCCGTGCCGGTCGCCGTCAACGCCGTCCTCGCCGTCCTGCCGTCGGTCTTCGCAGCCGGCGCGGGTCTGCTGGCCTGGGTGCTGTTCGGCCGGCCGCTGGCCGCCGCGGCCGCGGTCGTGCTCGCCACGGTGGTCACCGCCTTCCCCTACGACCTCCTCTTCTGGGGCCCGCTGTGGCCGTTCGGCACAGCGGTGAGCGCCACCGCGGCCGCGGCCGCCCTCGTCGTCCTCCTGGCCCGGCAAGGGGGGTGGACCGCGGCCGTGGCCGCGGCGACCGGCCTGCTGGGGGTCGTGCACACGCAGCCGGCCGCCGGGGTCGGGTGCATCCTGCTCGCGCTGGTCCTGGCCGTCCCCGAGCTGGTGACCACCCTGCTCGGGCTGCCCGGCCGACGCGAGCGGATCCGTCACATCGCCGCGGTGCTCGCCGCAGTGGCCGTCTTCGTGGTCGTCTCGGCCTCGCTGGTGCTCTCCTTGACCGGGCAGGGGAGCGGCTTCGCCGGGGTCGACTGGCCTGCCGTCGCCTCGCCGGGGCAGGCCGTGGGGCAGCTGCTCACCTTCAACCAGGAGTCCGAACGCCCGCAGTGGTGGGTGGCCGCGCTGCTGTCGACCGGTGTGCTCGCCCTGTCCCGCCGCGGCCGGGAGGGTTGGCCGCTGCTGGTGGGCGCCGCCGTCTTCGTCGCCCTCTACGTCATGGCGGCCGCCTACGAGGACCCGCTGCAGCAGTCGCTGACCTCGTTGTGGTGGAACGACCGCTGGCGGCTCGCAGCCCTGTTCGCGGTCCCCGCGGTCGTGGTGGCAGCGGCCGGTGTGCAGGGGCTGGCCGACGGCCTGCGGAGCGCGGTCGCGCGGCTGCCCGGACCGGTCGGTGCCCAGGGGCGCCGTGTCGCCCCGGTGCTGCTCCTGCTGGCGGTGGCGCTGGTGCTCACCCTCGACTACGCCCCGCGCAACCAGGAGCGCGTGGCGCTCGGGTACACCGACGGCCCGACCTTCTCCACGCTCGAGGAGCGGGGCTACGCGCAGCTCGCCGGGCTCTACGACGGCGGGACCGTCCTCAACGACCCGTTCGACGGCTCGGCGTGGGCGTACTCGTACTTCGAGTTGCCCCTGCTGTTCAAGTCGCCGATCACCTCCCCGTTCCGGGCGGAGGACATCGGGGAGGACCGGCTGCTGCTCTTCCGCGCGTTCAACCAGCTGGCGACCGACGACGACGTCCTCGCGGCCGTCGAGGCCCTGGACGTCCGGTGGGTGGTGGTCAGCGAGGGGTTCACCGCCGTCGGCCAGACGCGCGCCCCCGGCCTGACCGGCCTCGACACGGTCCGCGACCTCGAGTTGGTCTACAGCGACCCCCAGACGAGCATCTACCGACTGGTCCGACCCGGACAGGTCTGAGAGTCAGAGAGTCCCGACATGAGCATCGACGCACCGGCGGCGCCGCCGCCCGTCACGTCCAACACCCGGCCGTGGCGCAGCGCGTTCGCCGACCTCACCGGCGGCTGGCGGCAGCGCCAGCTGTGGGGACACCTCGGTTGGCAGGACATCCGCCAGCGCTACCGCCGGTCGGTCCTCGGCCCGATATGGATCACCATCAGCATGGCGGTCACCGCCGTCGCGCTGGGCATCCTCTACTCCGGGCTGTTCGACATCGAGCTGGCCCGGTTCCTGCCGCACGTCCTGGTCGGCTTCATCGTCTGGAACTTCATCAGCGGCTGCATCGCCGAGGGATCCGAGGTCTTCATCGCGAACGAGGGGCTGATCAAGCACCTGCCGGCCCCGTTGTCGGTGCACGTCTACCGGCTCGTGTGGCGGCAGGCGCTGTTCTTCCTGCACAACCTCGTCGTGTACGTGGTCATGTTGCTGGTCTTCCCCCAGCCGCTGGAGTGGACCGGTCTCGCCGCGATCCCCGCGTTCGTCGTGCTCGCGCTCAACGGCGTCTGGGTGTCCCTGGCGGTCGGCATCATCACCACGCGCTTCCGGGACATCCTCCCGATCACGCAGAGCGTCGTGCAGCTGATGTTCTTCCTGACCCCCATCGTCTGGGTCTACGACGACCTGGTGAACAGCCCGAACCCGGCCATCGCCGAGCGAGCCCGGCTGGCCGAGTTCAACCCGTTCCTGCACTTCGTCGAGATCATCCGCAGGCCCCTCCTGGGCCAGGACCAGCTCTGGCGCCACTGGATCGTCGTCCTCGTCATCACGGTGGTCGGATGGGCGCTGACGCTGGTCGTCCTGCGCCGGTACCGGTCCCGCGTCTCCTACTGGGTGTGAGCATGTCCGAGAGCAACAGCGGCCCCATCGGGATCGTCACGAAGGACGCCTGCGTCGACTTCCCCATCTTCGACGCCAAGAGCCGGTCGCTGAAGAAGACTGTCATGGGCCTGGTGGGGGGCAACATCGACAGCGGCGCCAAGGTGCCGGTCATCGAGGCGCTGCGGGACATCACCGTGACCCTCGACCACGGCGCACGGGTCGGCCTCGTCGGCCACAACGGTGCGGGCAAGTCGACGCTGCTGCGCCTGTTCTCCGGCATCTACGAGCCGACCCGCGGCTTCGCCGAGGTCCGTGGCCGCGTCGCCCCGGTGTTCGACCTCGGCGTCGGCATGGACCCCGAGATCTCGGGCCTCGAGAACATCATGATCCGTGGCCTGTTCCTCGGCATGACCCGCAGGCAGATGCAGGAGCGGGTCGACGACATCGCCGACTTCACCGAGCTCGGCGACTTCCTCCACATGCCGCTGCGCACCTACTCCACCGGCATGCGCGTCCGCCTCGCCCTCGGCGTGGTGACGAGCATCGACCCGGAGATCCTGCTGCTGGACGAG
Source organism: Geodermatophilus sp. SYSU D01036 (assembly GCF_054050435.1). Classification (NCBI taxonomy): domain Bacteria; kingdom Bacillati; phylum Actinomycetota; class Actinomycetes; order Geodermatophilales; family Geodermatophilaceae; genus Geodermatophilus; species Geodermatophilus sp. SYSU D01036. The sequence continues at coordinate 20,677 of NZ_JBJGZJ010000011.1, forward strand.
GGCATCGGCGCGGTGGACGCGGCGTTCCTCGAGAAGTCCAAGCAGCGGCTGGGGGAGCTGGTCGAGCGCTCGGGTCTGCTGGTGTTCGCCTCCCACTCGGACGAGTTCCTCCGCGAGCTGTGCGACACCGCCATCTGGATGGAGCACGGCCGGATCCGGCAGCAGGGCGACCTCGACGACGTGCTGCGGGCCTACAAGGGCCAGCAGGCGTGACCGCCGTCCCCGCGCCGGAGACGGACGGCGAGCGGGTCGTCGCCGTCGTCGTCACCCGGCGCCGGGTCGGGCCGCTGCGGGCCAGCCTGGCGGCGCTGGCGGCCCAGGACCGGCCGGTGGACCACCTCGTCGTCGTCGACAACGGCCCCGACGACGCCGTCCGGGACCTGGTCGCCGGGCTCGGGGTGCCCGCCACCTACCTGCCCAGTGCCCGCAACCTCGGCGGGGCCGGCGGCTTCGCCCTGGGCATGCTGCAGGCCCTCGCCCTCGGGGCGGACTGGGTCTGGTGCGCCGACGACGACGGCCGCCCGGAGGACGCGACCGTCCTGCGCACGCTGCTCGACTGTGCCCGCCGGCACGGCCTGGCCGAGGTGTCGCCGCTGGTGGCCGACATGGCCGACCCCGAGCGGCTGGCCTTCCCGCTGCGCCGCGGGCTGCGCTGGCGGCGTCGGCGGAGCGACTTCGCGGGCCTGGACCTGCTGCCGGACTACGCGTCGCTGTTCAACGGGGCACTGTTCCGGGCCGACGCGCTCGACGTGGTCGGCGTCCCGGACTACCGGTTGTTCTTCCGCGGGGACGAGACCGAGGTGCACCGCCGGATGCTGCGCGCCGGCCTGCCGTTCGGCACCTGCACCGCCGTGGCCTACCTGCACCCGGAGGGCACGAGCGAGTTCGCGCCCATCCTCGGTGGCCGGCTGTCGGCCCAGTACCCCGCGGACGAGCTGAAGCGCTACTTCACCTATCGCAACCGGGGCTACCTGATGGCCCAGCCCGGGATGCGCTGGCTGCGCCCGCTGGAGGTCGTGCGCTTCGGCTTCTTCTTCCTCGTCAGCCGACGTGATCCCGGCGGCTGGCGCGAGTGGCGCAGGCTCACCCGTGCAGGGCGCCGGGAACGGCTCACCCGCCCGTAGCCACCCGTCCGCACCTGACCCGACGACGACAGCGGCCCCGCACCGGATGGTGCGGGGCCGCTGTCGTCGTCGGGCGCTCAGCGAGGGACGTACTCGCCGGCGAAGGCCTTCTCCCAGCTCTCGGGTGAGGTCAGCTCGCCGAGATGGGCGCGGTACCGCTCGGCCAGCTCGGGGAACTCCCGGTAGAGCCGGGCGTGCACCCGGATGGAGTGGCGCAGCATCCGCCAGAACGTCTGGGGCTCGCGCCGCCGGAAGGTGACACCGCGACCGTCGGCGGTGCCGACGGTCGCGCTGTCGAGCCTGGAGAGCAGGAACCAGCGGGCGTCCTGCGCGCTGATGTTGAGTTCCGGCCGCTCCTGGGCCTCCGGCTTCGGCTTGCGCAGGTTGTGCACCAGTGCCCCGAGCAGCGTGCGGCCGATGGTGACCGGGGTGGTCGGCGGCTTCATGAACCGCTCCGCCTTCACGGTGCCCATGGAGGGCAGCGGCAGGTCCGACGACGACGGGAGGACCTGGCCGTCCGGGTAGTCGCCCTGGTGCTCCAGCGCCGTGGGCAGGGCCGTGGGCAGGAGCGGGAACAGTCGCTCCGGGCCGGCGAGGAAGTCGTCGTAGGCCCGGTGGTGCAGGGCCGCGGTCGCGTACTGCAGCATGATCAGGAACTTCAGGTCGAACTTGAAGGTGTCCCGCAGCAGCGTCCCGCCCCGCTTGTACTGGGTGTGCAGGGCGGCGGCGACCAGACGGTTGCGGGTGTGGAAGTAGGCCTGCCAGCCCGCGGTGTCGTCCTTGTCGCTCCAGGACAGGTGCCACACGGCCACCCCGGGGAGGGTCGCCACGGGGAAGCCGTTCTCCCGTGCCCGGATCCCGTACTCGGCGTCGTCCCACTTGATGAACACGGGCAGGGCGAACCCCAGCCGCTCCATCGCCTCCCGGGGGACGAGGCACATCCACCAGCCGGTGTAGTCCACGTCGATGCGCCGGTGCAGTGAGCTCGACTCCCGCAGGCTCTCCTCGGCGAAGTCGTGCGCGTAAGCCGTGTTCGGGGCGGCCCGCCAGAAGAACTTGTCGGGCATGACGACCTCGCCCATGGTGTGCAGCACCGAGCGGTCCTGCAGGGCCAGCATCTGGCCGCCCACGAGCATCGGTGTCTTGGTGAAGCGGGCGAACGTGAAGACGCGGGCGACGCTGTCCGGCTCGAGCTGGACGTCGTCGTCGAGCAGCAGGTGGTGGGTGGCGTCGGTGTGGGTGAGGCTCTCGTACATCGTGCGCGAGAAGCCGCCACTGCCGCCGAGGTTGCCCTGCTCGACCAACCGCAGCCGTCCGCCCAGACCGGCTTCCGCGGCGGCGAACCCGGCGGCGTCGCGCACCTTCCTGGTCCCCTGGTCGGCGACGATCACCGTGGAGATCTGCTCGCGGACGACGTCGTCGCCGGCCAGCGCCTGGAGTGCGGCGACGCAGTCGTCGGGGCGGTTGAACGTGCAGATGCCGATCGACAGCCGGGCCTCGCGCTCCGGGCCCTGGGGCGCCGACCAGGCGGCGTCGCGGACGGTGAGCGGGGCGTCGTCGGCGGTGACGTCGAACCAGTACCAGCCGCCGTCCTCGAACGGGGTCAGGTCCAGCTCGAACTCGAGCCGGCGGTCCTCGCCGGTGGTGGTGGCGCCGGTGACGTGGATGATGCTGCCGTCGGCCTTGGACCGGTAGACGTCGATGCGGCCGGGGCCGGAGACGGTCATCCCCAGGATCACCTCGCGCAGCACCGTCCACCGCCGCCAGTAGCTGGCCGGGAAGGCGTTGAAGTAGGTGGCGAAGGACACTTCATGGCCTGCGGCCACGGTGGCGTCGGCGCGGGAGGTCGACTTCACCCGCCGGGTGCGGTCCTCGTCCACGTACAGGGAGCGGACCTTCAGCGGGTCCCCGGGCCGGGGCAGGATCACCCGCTGGAGGAGCGTGACCGCCTTGCCCGAGGCGAGGTCCTCGGGCAGGGGCTCGCTCACCCGCTCCGGCGAGACGGGGGAGTCTGTCGTCGTCATGGGAGTCAGTCCTCCAGGCGGCCGTCGAGGGAGCCGCCCTCGTCGAAGAACGGGCGGATGCGGTTGTCGAACATGCTCAGCGCCGAGCCGATCGCCATGTGCATGTCCAGGTACTTGTAGGTGCCCAGCCGACCACCGAAGAGCACACGCTTCTCGGCGGCCTCCTTCTTGGCCAGTTCGCGGTAGCGCTCCAGCTTGGCGCGGTCCTCGGGCGTGTTGATCGGGTAGTACGGCTCGTCGCCGGTCTGGGCGAAGCGCGAGTACTCGCGGACGACGACCGTCTTGTCGGCCGGGTAGTCCCGCTCGGGGTGGAAGTGCCGGAACTCGTGGATCCGGGTGAAGGGCACGTCCTCGTCGGCGTAGTTCATGACCGAGGTGCCCTGGAAGTCACCGATCGGCAGCACCTCGGTCTCGAAGTCCAGCGTGCGCCAGCCGAGCTCGCCGGCCTCGTAGCCGAAGTACTTGTCGATCGGGCCGGTGAAGACCGTCGGCACGTCGGCGGGCAGCTCGTCCCGGACATCGAACCAGTCCGTCGAGAGGCGCACCTCGATGTTCGGGTGGTCGGCCATCTTCTGGAGCCACGCGGTGTAGCCGTCCTTCGGCAGGCCCTCGTACGTGTCGTTGAAGTACCGGTTGTCGAACGTGTACCGCACGGGGAGGCGGGCGATGACCGCGGCCGGCAGCTCGGTGGGGTCGGTCTGCCACTGCTTCTTGGTGTACCCGCGGATGAACGCCTCGTAGAGGGGGCGACCGATCAGGGAGATCGCCTTCTCCTCGAGGTTCTGCGCGTCGGCGGTGTCGATCTCACCGGCCTGCTCGGCCACCAGCGCACGGGCCTCGGAGGGGGAGTAACTGCGCTCGAAGTACTGGCAGATGGTGGCCAGGTTGATCGGCAGCGAGTAGGTCTTGCCCTGGTAGATCGAGTAGACCTTGTGCTGGTAGCCCGTGAAGTCGGTGAACTGGTTGACGTACCGCCAGACCCGCTCGTTGGACGTGTGGAAGAGGTGGGCCCCGTACCGGTGGATCTCGATGCCGGTCTCGGGCTCGGGCTCGGAATAGGCGTTGCCCCCGATGTGGTCGCGTCGATCGAGGACGAGCACGCGCTTGTCCAGCTGGCTGGCCACCCGCTCCGCGACGGTCAGCCCGAAGAACCCGGAACCGACGACGACGAGGTCAGGTCTCGCTGAGGTCACGGGCACCGACGATACCGGCGCCGCCGCGCCGATCCCCGCCGATACGAGTGTGCCGGACCCGTCCGGTCCGCTCGTGCGCCCCGCTCGTCCCATCGTCCCCAGGAACCCCGGGAGCCCGCCACTCCCGACGTGCCGGGCGGTCCCTCGTGCGAGCATCGGCGGGCAACCACCGTCTCAGGGAGCAGTTGATGAAGCGCGCATTGATCACCGGGGTGACCGGTCAGGACGGCCTGTACCTGGCCGAGCTCCTGCTCGGCAAGGGCTACGAGGTCTACGGCCTCGTGCGGGGTCAGAACAACCCCAAGGTCGAGATCGCCCGGCAGATCCCCGGTCTCAAGCTGCTGTTCGGGGACCTCACCGACCTCTCCAGCCTGCTGCGCGCGGTGCAGACCGCCCAGCCCGACGAGGTCTACAACCTGGGCGCGATCTCGTTCGTCGCCTACTCGTGGGAGAACGCCCACCTCACCTCCGACGTCACCGGCAAGGGCGTGCTCAACATGCTCGAGGCCGTACGGCTCTCGTGCGGTGACGACCCCCGCCGGATCCGCTTCTACCAGGCCTCCAGCTCGGAGATGTTCGGCAAGGTGCAGGAGGTGCCGCAGCGGGAGAGCACCCTGCTGTGGCCGCGCTCGCCGTACGGCGTCGCCAAGGTCTACGGCCACTACATGACCATCAACTACCGCGAGTCCTACGGGATGCACGCGTCCTCGGGGATCCTCTTCAACCACGAGTCCCCGCGACGTGGTCCGGAGTTCGTCACCCGCAAGGTCACCCGCGCCGTCGCCCGCATCCACCTGGGCCTGCAGAAGGACCTCGAGCTGGGCAACCTGGACGCGCGCCGCGACTGGGGCTTCGCCGGTGACTACGTCGAGGCCATGTGGCTGATGCTCCAGCAGGAGCAGGCCGACGACTACGTCGTCGCCACCGGGGAGACCCACTCCATCCGCGAGCTGCTCGACGTCGCCTTCCGCGCCGTCGGCGTGGAGGACTGGGAGCCCCACGTCAAGCTCAACCCGGCCTTCATCCGGCCGGCCGAGGTGGACCTGCTCATCGGGGACGCCTCGAAGGCCAAGGAGAAGCTCGGCTGGACGCCGAGGGTCGGGTTCGAGCAGCTGGTCCAGATGATGGTCGAGTCCGACCTCGCGGAGCAGCGCGCGCTGGCCGGCTGACGTGGCCGTCGCGCTGGTCACCGGCGTCAGTGGTCAGGACGGTGGCTACCTCGCCGAGCAGCTGGTCGCAGCCGGGCACCTCGTGCACGGCACGGTCACCGGCGCCGACGGGGAGCAGCTGCCGCCCCACCTGGCCGCCCTCGGCGACCACCTCGTGCTGCACCACGCCGACCTCCGCGACCCGACGTCACTGACCGCGCTGGTCGACGAGGTGGGCCCGGACTGGGTGTTCAACCTGGCCGGCGCCTCCAGCGTCGCCGCCAGCTGGTCGGACCCGGTCGGGACGCTCGACGTGAACGGCCGGGCGGTGCTGGCGCTCCTGGAACACCTGTACCGCCGCGCCGGCGCCGGGACGCCGGTCCGCGTCGTCCAGGCCTCCAGCGGTGAGGTGTTCGCGGGCAACGCCGGGCGGCCGGTCACCGAGGACTCCCCGGTGTCACCGGTCAACCCGTACGGCGCGGCGAAGGCCGTGGCGCACCAGGCGGTCGGCATGTTCCGGGCCCGTGGACTGCACGCGAGCTCGCTGGTGCTGTTCAACCACGAGTCCCCGCGCCGGCCCGAGCGCTTCGTCACACGCAAGATCACCCGTGGCGTGGCGGCGATCGCGGCCGGCCGGGCCGACCGGCTGGTCCTCGGCAACCTCGACGTGTGGCGGGACTGGGGCTGGGCGCCGGACTACACGGCGGCCATGCTGCTCGCCGTCGAGGCGCCCGAGGCCGACGACTACGTCGTCGCCACGGGGCAGGCGCACAGCCTGCGGGACCTGGTCGCCGCCGCCTTCGCCGAGGTGGGCATCGGGGACTGGGCTCCGCTGGTGGGATCCGACCCCGGGCTGGTCCGCCCCGCCGATGCCGAGGTGCTGGTCGGCGACTCGGCACGCCTGCGCGAGCGGCTCGGGTGGGCACCCACCGTGGGTTTCGAGGAGATGGTCGCGACGATGGTCCGCCACGACGTCGAGGAGCTGTCCTGACCGACGCGCTGCGTGTCGTCGCGGTGACCTACTCGCCCGGGCGGGCGCTCGAGGGGTTCGTCACCTCGCTGGCGAAGGCGACGGTCCGGCCCGTCGAGGTGGTGCTCGCCGACAACGGGTCCACCGACGGCGTCCCGGAACGGGTGACCGCCGAGCACCCGCACGTGCGGCTGCTGCGCACCGGCGGCAACGTCGGCTACGGCGCCGCGGTCAACGCCGGCCTGGCCGGGGCTCGAGGCCGGTACGCGCTGGTGGCCAACCCCGACGTCCGCTTCGAGCCCGGGTCGGTCGACGAGCTGCTCGCCGTCGCCGCCCGCTGGCCGCGCGCGGCGACCGTCGGGCCGGCCATCCGCACGCCCGGGGGCGAGCTCTACCCGTCGGCTCGGGAGCTGCCGCGGCTGTCCACCGGCGCCGGGCACGCGCTGCTGGGCTGGGCGTGGCCGGGCAACCCGTGGACCGCGCGCTACCGCCGCGAGCGCGAGGCGCCGCGGGAGCGCACCGCCGGCTGGCTGTCCGGCTCGTGCTTCCTCGTCGACCTCGAGGCGTTCCGGGCGGTCGGCGGCTTCGACCCCGGGTACTTCATGTACTTCGAGGACGTCGACCTCGGCGAGCGGCTCGGGCGCGCCGGGTACCTGCACGTCTACGCGCCGAGCGCCGTCGTCGTCCACGAGGGCGGGCACGCCACCCGCCGCGAACCGCACCGCATGCAGCGGGTGCACCACACCAGCGCGCTGCGCTACCTGTCCGGCCAGTACCCCGGCCCGCGCAACGCCCCGCTGCGGGCGGCGCTCCGGGCCGGACTGGGCGGCCGGATGCTCGTGTCCTACGTGAGCGGCCGCGTGGCCGCGGGCGCGCGGTTCCAGCGCCGGGCCGACGCCGTCGGCCGCGGCCGTCGAGAGGCAGGAGCATGAGACACGCGGTGATCATGGCCGGAGGCTCCGGGACCCGGCTGTGGCCGCTGTCCCGGACCGCCCGGCCCAAGCAGCTGCTCGACGTCCTCCAGGACGGGGACGGCGGCGCGCACAGCCTGCTGGCCGAGGCCTTCACCCGGCTGGAGGCGGTCCTGCCGGCCGAGCGGATCTGGGTGTGCACCGCGGCCCGCTACGGCGCCCAGGTGCAGGCCGCCCTGCCGCGGCTGCGGCCGGACCGGCTGGTGCTCGAGCCGGTCGCCCGCGACACCGCCAACGCCGTCGGGCTGGCCGCCGCCCTGGTCGCCGAGGCCGACCCGGACGCCGAGCTCGCCGTCGTCAGCGCCGACCACGTGATCCGCCCGGTCGAGCGGTTCGCCGCCACCCTGACCACCGCCTTCGACGCGCTGACCGCGCGACCGCGGGCTCTGGTCACCCTGGGCATCACGCCGACCGCCCCGGCCACCGGCTTCGGCTACGTCCGCCGCGGTGCGCCCACCGAGGTGCCCGGGGTCGCCGAGGCCGCCGCGTTCAAGGAGAAGCCCGACCGCGCCACCGCCGAGGCCTACCTGGCGTCGGGGGAGTACCTGTGGAACTCCGGCATGTTCGTCTGGCGGGCCCGCACCGTGCTCGACGCGCTGGCCGACCACCTGCCGGCGTCCGCGGACGGGCTGGCCCGGATCGTGGCCGCGCCGGCCGGGGCCGAGCGCGACGCCGTCCTCGCCGAGGTGTTCCCGACGCTGCCGAGGACGAGCGTCGACTACGCCGTCCTCGAGCCCGCGGCCACCGAGCCCGGCCGGGTGCTGGTCGCCGACCTCGACGTCGAGTGGCTCGACGTCGGCTCGTGGCCGGCGCTGGCGCAGACGCTGGCCGCCGCCGACGGCAACGCCGTGGGCGGGCTCGCGGTGACCCTCGACAGCGCGGGCAACATCGTGTTCAGCGACGACCCCGAACACCTGGTGGCGCTGGTCGGCGTCCGCGACAGCGTCGTGGTGGCCACCGCCGACGTCACGATGGTCTGCCCGGTGTCCGACGCCGAGCGGGTCAAGCAGCTGCTGGGCGCCGTGGAGGAGCGGCACGGTGCGCGCTTCAGCTAGGGGAGGACCCTCCTGCCGCCCACCGCTCGCGAGCTCGCGGCGGATCCCTGCAGGAGGGCCGTTCCGGCACGTCACGGGGTGCGTGGTGTGATGCCGGTCATGAAGAACTTCGACGTCGCAGCTGTCGTGTCCGGTGGGGCCTCCGGCCTCGGGGAGGCCACCTCACGTGCGCTCGCCGCGCGCGGTGCGGCGGTGACCATCGTCGACCTCAACGAGGAGCGCGGGAAGGCGCTGGCCGACGAGCTCGGTGGGCACACGACCTTCGTCCGCACCGACGTCACCGACGAGTCCCAGGTGGCCGCCGCGATCGAGGACGCCACCGGCAAGGACCGGCCGCTGCGCGTCGCGATCAACTGCGCGGGCATCGGCTGGGCGCAGCGCACGGTCGGCAAGGGCAACACCCCGCACGACCTCGAGCCGTTCCTCCGCACGGTGATGGTCAACCTGGTCGGCACCTTCAACGTGCTGCGCCTGGCCGCCGCCGCCATGGCCGCCACCGAGCCGGAGGAGGACGGCGAGCGCGGCGTCGTCGTCAACACCGCCTCGATCGCCGCCTTCGACGGCCAGATCGGCCAGCTGGCCTACAGCGCCTCCAAGGGCGGCATCGTCGGCATGACGCTGCCGGCCGCGCGGGACCTGTCCAGCGTCGGCGTGCGGGTGTGCACCATCGCCCCCGGCCTGGTCGACACCCCGCTGCTCGGCGGCCTGCCCGAGGAGGCCCGCACCGCGCTGGCCAACGGCATCCCGTTCCCCAAGCGGCTGGGCCGTCCCGACGACTTCGCCCAGCTGGCGCTCGCCATCGTCGAGCACGGCTACCTCAACGGCGAGGTCATCCGGATGGACGGCGCGCTGCGCATGGCCCCCCGCTGATCCTCCGGAGACCCGTGTGACCGCTGCACTGCCGGCCCCGACCCCGCCGGCACCCGCACCTCCCGCCGTCCTCGCCGGTGCCGACTTCACCGACTGCTGGCGGCCGGACTGGCGCTTCGAGCTGCAGGCGGTGCTGCGCCCGCACCAGCGCAGCGCCGGGGACCCCGCGATGCAGTGGGACGGGGACGCCGTCTGGCGGACGACGACCACCCCGTGCGGGCCGGCCACGGTGCGCGTCACGTACCGCGGTGGCGAGGTGCGGGTGCAGGCGTGGGGCCCGGGCGCGGAGTGGGCCGGCACGGCGGTGCCCGGCTGGCTCGGCGCGTTCGACGACTGCGCGGGCTTCGACCCGGACTGCCACCCGCTGGTCCGCCAGATCGCCCGGCGCACGCCCGACCTGCGGCTGGGCCGCACCGGCCGCACCTGGGACGCGCTGGTCCCGGCGGTGCTGGAGCAGAAGGTCACCGTCGTCGAGGCGCACCGGGTGTGGCGGGCGCTGCTGCGGCTGGCCGGCGACCCCGCGCCCGGTCCCGCCCCCGAGGGCATGCGGGTGCTGCCCTCGCCGCGGCGGCTGCGGGAGGTCACCGACTGGGAGTGGCACCGGTGCGGCCTCGACGGCGCCCGCCGGCGGGCGCTGCTGCACGTGGCGTCGGTCGCGCACGCGCTCGAGCCGGACGACGGCTGCGACTCGCCGACCCTGCAGCGCAAGCTGCGCACGGTGCCGGGCATCGGGGTGTGGACCGCGGCCGAGGTCGTCCAGCGCACCCACGGCTGCCCCGACACCGTCAGCTACGGCGACTACCACCTGAAGAACCTGGTGGGCTGGTCGCTGGCCGGCCGCAAGACCGACGACGACGGGATGATGGAGCTGCTCGAGCCCTGGCGCGGGCACCGGCAGCGGGTGGTGCGGCTGCTGCACGTCGGCGGGAGCATGCCGCCCCGCCGCGGCCCGCGGATGGCGCCGACCAACTACCGCCGCTTCTGACGAACACCCCTGTGACGGCCCCTCTGCAGGGTCCCGCCGCGCGCGTGCGAGTGGCGGGGGCAGAGGGGTCCTTCCTCAGGGGCGGGGGTCGTCCAGCAGGCGCAGCAGGTAGTCGCCGTAGCCGCTCTTGCCCAGGGGCCCGGCGGCGCGGCGCAGGCCGTCGTCGTCGAGCCAGCCCTGCCGCCAGGCGACCTCCTCGATGCAGCCGATCTTGAGGCCCTGCCGCTCCTCGACCACCGAGACGAACTCGGTCGCCTGGCGCAGCGAGGCGAAGGTGCCGGTGTCCAGCCAGGCGGTGCCGCGGTCGAGGACGGTGACGGTCAGCCGGCCCTGCTGCAGGTAGTGCTCGTTGACCGCGGTGATCTCGAGCTCGCCGCGGGCGCTGGGCCGGATGCCGCGGGCCACCTCGACCACCGAGGACTCGTAGAAGTAGAGCCCGGGCACGGCGTAGGAGCTCTTCGGCGTGGCGGGCTTCTCCTCGATGGAGAGGACCTTCCCGCCCCCGTCGAACTCCACGACGCCGTAGTCCTGCGGGTTGGCCACGTGGTAGGCGAACACGTGCCCGCCGTCGGGGGAGGGGAGCCGTCCCAGCGCCGTCCCGAGGCCGGCGCCGTAGAAGATGTTGTCGCCCAGGACCAGCGCCACAGCCTCGTCACCGACGAAACCGGCGCCGATGAGGAAGGCCTGCGCCAGGCCCTCGGGCTTCTCCTGCACGGCGTACTCGATCCGCATCCCGAGCCGGCTGCCGTCGCCGAGCAGTGCCCGGAACGCGGCCTGGTCGCCGGGGGTGGTGATCACCAGCACCTCGCGGACGCCGGCCATCATCAGCGTCGAGAGCGGGTAGTACACCATCGGCTTGTCGTAGACCGGCATGAGCTGCTTGCTCACCGCCTGGGTGATGGGGAACAGGCGGCTCCCCGTGCCTCCGGCCAGGACGATCCCCCGCATGACCGGCGACGTTAGCGACTGCCCGCCGGTCAGGCCCGGGGGGAGCCCAGCCACAACCTCCCGACGAGTGAGGACCCGCCCGGGGTGCCGACCGGCTCCCAGCGGGTGGCCCAGCCCTCGGCGTGCAGCTGGACGAGCACGGCCCCCACGAGCGCGCCGAGGTTGAGCGCGGCCGTGACCGTGGCGCGCTCGGGGAGGTGGACGTCGACCACGCCGTCGCCCTCGCCGCCGTGCCGCAGCACCACCGGGAACTCCGGCAGCGCGGCGCTGGCCACCCGGAACGCCTCGGCGACCGCCTCGCGGTCCCCGGGGCGCGGCACCAGGTCGGGCGCCGGCTGCCGGCTGGCGACGAGGTCGCGGCTGCCGTAGGGGAACAGGTCGCCGGGGCCCAACCGCACCAGGGGGCGGGTGCCGGCGTCCTCGGCCGGTGCCTCGAACGGGAGTCCCCGGACGACGGCGACCGGCACGCCGTCGAGCTTGCCCTTGACCAGGTCCGCGGCCGCGGCGACCTCGTCGACGAGCGCCGTCTGCGTGGTCTCCAGCCGGTTGCCGTGCGCGTCGAGCGCGCCGCGGTGGTCGGTGAGCGCCGCGATCCCCGCCGAGCCGACGGCGACGTCGGTCAGCCCCTCCCGCCAGGTGCGGCCGAAGGTGTCGCTGACGACCACCGCCACCTCGACGCCGAGCAGCTCGCGCAGCCGGTCGCGCAGCCCGCGGGCGGAGGCGTCGGCGTCGGCGGGGAGCAGCACGAGCGAGTCGCCGGGCACGTTCGAGGCGTCGACGCCGGCGGCGGCGACCACCCAGCCGTGCCGCGTCTCGACGATCTTCAGCGGCCCACGCCGGGCGACGACGCGCACGGTCTCCTCGTCGATCGCCCGCTGCCGCACCGCCTCGCGGTCGGCGCCCGGCGGCACCGGCACCACCCGGCCCTCCACCTTGGACACCACCTTGGAGGTCACGACGACGACGTCGCCGTCGGCCAGCCACGGCGCGGCGCCGGCGACCGCCCCCGCCAGGTCGTCGCCGGCGGTGAACTCCGGCAGCTCCCGGACGGGCAGGACCCGCAGACCCCCGGCCGGCTCAGCCATCGACCGAGACGCCCGCGGCGTCCAGCGCGGCCCGGGCCATCGCGGCCGTGGCCTCGGGGGAGCTCATGAGCAGCGGCACCGCGCGCACGTCGACGCCGGGCACCTCGGCGCGGTCGCCGGTGTGCACCAGCCAGGCGTCGAGCAGGCCGCCGTCGGACCGCGCGCCGTAGTGCCGGCCGACGCCCTCGGCGCTGACCTCGACGCCGAGCACCGGCAGGCAGCGGTCGGCCATGCCGCGCACCACGTCGCCGCCGACGATCGGGGAGATCCCGACGACCCGCCCCGGGGTGGCACGCAGCGCGTCGCGCAGGCCGGGCACGCCGAGGATCGTGCCGATCGACACCACCGGGTTCGACGGCGCCAGCACGACGGCGTCGGCGCGGGCCAGTGCCTCGACGACGCCCGGGGCCGGCCGGGCCTGCTCGGCGCCGACCTGGACGAAGGCGTGCGGCTCCGGCTCGGCGCGGTGGCGGACCCACCACTCCTGGAAGTGGACCGCGCTGCGCCGCCCGCTGCCGGGGTCGTCGACGACGACGTGCGTCTCGACCCGCTGGTCGCTCATCGGCAGCACGGTGACCCCGGGCTGCCAGCGGTCGGCGAGTGCGGCGGTGACGTCGGAGAGCGGGTAGCCGGCGTCGAGCATCCGGGTGCGGACCAGGTGGGTGGCCAGGTCGCGGTCGCCCAGGCCGAACCAGGTGGGCTCGGCGCCGTAGGCGGCCAGCTCCTCCTTGACCGTCCAGGACTCGCCGGCCCGGCCCCAGCCGCGCTCGGGGTCGATGCCCCCGCCGAGGGTGTAGACGACGGTGTCGAGGTCCGGGCAGATCCGCAGCCCGTGCATCGTGACGTCGTCGCCGGTGTTGACCACCGCGGTGACCGACGAGGGCGGCGCCACCTCCCGCAGTCCGGTCAGGAACCGGGCCCCGCCGACGCCTCCGGCGAGCACGACGATCTCCACGAAAGTCATCGTGCCCCATGGGCACTTGTCCACTGTTCGACGGGCGTGTCGGGAACGTGGACGAGAAGTGACGAACGGCGTGTGACGGGTGGGGCGCGTGTGGTCAACCGCTTACACCGGGCGAAGTTGACGCTCGGGCAACGACACGCGTGTAATTCCCGCGGTGTGCGGCGCGGAGCAACCGCGTCCGGGACGAGAGCGAGAGGGGACGCATCGTCATGGCAGAGGTCTCGTGGCTGAGTGACTACATCGGCGGGTCGGAGCGGGGCTCCCGCGGCAGCGGGCCGGCCGACCCGGGCCTGATGGGGCTGCTCGGCATGGGCCTGTCCGACGACGTCCAGTCCTGGCAGGAGCGGGCGCTGTGCGCCGAGACCGACCCGGAGGCGTTCTTCCCCGAGAAGGGCGGCTCCACGCGCGAGGCGAAGAAGATCTGCACCGGCTGCGAGGTCAAGGCCGAGTGCCTGGAGTACGCGCTCGCCAACGACGAGCGGTTCGGCATCTGGGGCGGGCTCTCCGAGCGGGAGCGCCGCCGCCTGCGCCGCCGCGCCATCTGACGACGACGTCCCGGGGACGGACGGGACCGCCCAGCACACCGGCGTGCGACATCCCCTCCGCCTCTCCCGCAGCCCCCGACGGCAGCCGCCGCCGGGGGCTGCTGCGTCCCGGTCGCGTACCGGCGGCGACCCGGCGCCCGGACGGCGGTGTGGTCGGATGACCCGGTGACGGGCACGGACAGGGACACCCGGACGGCGCTGGGCCGGGCCCGCGTGGTCCGCGAGGTCCGGGCCGCCGTCCCGCTCGCCCGGGACCTCGCCGCGCCGCTGACCGCCGCCGCGCCGTGGCTGACCACCGTGCTGTCGGTGCAGTCGGCGCACCCGCGGCCACGGCTGCTGCCCGCCGCGGTCGTCGTCGAGCCGCGCTGGTCGGGCCGGCCCGACGCCCTGGCCCTGCTCGCCCTGGCCACCGCCGGCCCGGTCGTCACCGCGACCCTCCTCGGCGACGGCCTCCCGGTCCCCGGCGGCCGTCCGCCGGCGCGGCTGCTGGCCCGCGACGACGACGCCGCCGAGCGGCTGGCCGCGGGCGTGCTCGGCCTGCTCACCGGGCTGCGCCGGCCCTGGCGGCTGCGGCTGGCCGGGCTGCCGCTCGGCGACCCCACCGTCCGCGCGCTGGCCCGGCTGCGCCCCGACGCCCGGGTCGCCACCTCCCGCAGCACGCTGCTCGTCGACGGCCTGGACGACGTCGCGGCCGGCCGGGTGGTCCGCAGCCGCGACCCGCGCGACCTCGACCGCGCGCTGCCGGACCTGCTCGCCGCCGCGCCCGACGCCCGGTCCCGCGACCTCGTCCGCGCGGCCGCCCGGCTGCACGCCGCCCTCGGCCGGGTCGAGGTCGCCACGGTCACCGACGGCGGGCGGCTGCGCGCCGGGCTGCTCACGCTGGTCGACGGCGCGGACCGGCTGCCGTGGTGGGGCCGCTCCGAGATCGGCGGGCTGGGCGCCGTGCGGGGCGCGCCGCTGGTCGGCGTCGCGGTGTCCGGCCGCGGCCGGGTGCTGCGGCCGGTGCTGGACCGGGCGGCCCGGCTGGTCCCGGCGCTGCCGGTCAGCCGGCGACGCGGATCCGGCTGAGCGCCGGGTCGGGCAGCGACTCGGCCCGCTCGGTGCCGAGGAACAGCGTCCCCTCCGCCGGGGCCTCGGCGCCGTCGAGCCCGCCGGCCGGGGCGACGGTGACGCTCAGGTCGTAGACCCGGCCGGTGTACGCCGGCGGCGTCGCGGTGGGCCGGGTGTAGCTGGGGAAGCGGCCGGCGAGCCGCAGCGTGTCGCCGTCGCGGGTGACGGCCAGCGCCGGGGTCGGCAGGTCGGCGTACTCGGTGAGGACCGGCGTGCACCCGGCCGTCTCCGGGTCCCCGGGCGCGGTGGTGCCCAGGCAGTTCCAGGTCGGCAGCAACACGTGCGCCAGCGCCGTCCCGTCGGTGCCGACGCTCACGCTCACCGACGGGTAGCCCACGGTGACGCCGACCGCGCGCCGCTCCAGCACCAGCCCGCCCAGGGCCAGCCGGGCGGTGACGCCGTCGTCGCCGAGGGGCACCGACCGCGCGGCGAGCAGCCCCGCGCCGCGCTCGCCGGGCAGCGGCTCGGCGGGGACGGGCGGCAGTTCGGGCCGCGCCGTCGTGGGGGAGGCGGACGGCGTGGACGGGCCGGGGACGGCCGCCGGGGGCGCGCCGCCGGCCACCGGCTCCCCGGCGTCGCCGCCCAGCGCGACGCCCGCGAGGACGGCGACCAGCGCCAGGGCCGCGGCGGCCAGCACGGCAACCGTGCGGGCGGACGGATCGGGTCCCGCCGGTGCCGCCGGCACGGGGGGCGCGACCGGCCGCGGCTCCGGGGCCGGGGTGCCCGGGGGCGCCTCGAGGAACCCGGGCAGGTCGTCGACGGCCCAGTGCGGGCCGGGCGGCCGCTCCGGGGGCGGGGGCGCGTCCTCCTGCCGCGGCCGGGCCGGCGCGCCCCGCCGGCTCAGCGCGAGCCCCGCGACGACCGCCGCCAGCGTCACCAGGGCCACGCCGAGCACGACCCAGGGGGCGACCGGTGCGGGGGAGTCCATCCCCCTGAGCATCCCAGGGGCCGGCCCCGGGCGATCCCGTGCGGCACGCCGGGGCGCCTGACACGATCCCGGCGTGGCGGAGAACCCGGGAGCGACGACGTCGGGGACGGGGTCGGCGGCCCGCGACCGGGTGGTCTCGCTGCTCGCCGAGCTGGGGGTGCCCGACGCGGTCCTCGCCGTCACCGACCTGTCCGCGCGGGTCGGCCTGGTGCAGGGCGTGCTCGCCGACCGGGTGCTCGACCTCGCCGTCACCGAGAGCGGCCGGGGCCGGCTGCAGGCCGAGCTGCGCGGCCGGCGGTGGGCCGAGGAGCGGCAGGTCGGCGTCCCCGAGGTGGTCGCCGCGGCCGACGACGGCCGGTGGCTGCTGTCCCGCCGCGTCCACCCGGCCCCCTCCGGCGGGCCGCGGTGGACCGCCGCCGCGGTCGAGGCGGCGGTGCGGATCGCACCGCTGCCGGCGCCGGCCGGGCAGCCGTGGGAGCCGCCGGCCGGCCGGTCGCTGCGCCGCGCCCGGGCCACCGTCGAGGACGCCTCCCGGCTGGTGCGCGGCGGCGTGCGCCTGGGCGAGCTGCGGGCGGTGCGCGCGGCCGCCGCGCAGCTGCCGCTGTCCGAGGTGGCGCACGGCGACCTGCGCGCCGCCAACGTCGTCGTCGACTCCGGCGGCCCCGACGGGGGCGGGCGGCTGGTGGTCCTCGAGTGGTCCGGCGTCCGGCCCGCGCCCCGGCACCGCGACCTGCTCACGCTGTGGGCCACCACGCCCGACGCGGAGGACCGGGCGCAGGTCGGGGAGGTGGTGCTCTCCCGCACCGCCGGCTGGGAGGAGCCCGACGTCGGGCTGCTCTGGCACGCCGTCGCCCTCGAGCAGCTGGTGGCGCGGCTGACCCGCGCCGACCGCGGCGACGGCCTGGACACCGCCTTCGCCCGCGCCCGCCTCGCCGAGGCCCGCGCGATGGCCGCCGAGCTGGGCAGCCCGGTCGGCCGCTGACCGCGGCTAGCCCGTCGGGTCGATCTCCTCCGGGTCGCGGCCGAGCAGCACCGCCACCTGGTCCACGACGACGTCGCGCACGAGGTCGGCGAGGTCGTCGCGGTCGTGCGCCCGGATCTCCAGCGGCCGCCGGTAGACGACGATCCGCGCCGGCACCTCCCGCCCGTCCTCGCGGTGCGCCGGCAGCACCCGCGCCAGCGGCACCGTGCCGTCGTCGAGGACGTCGGGGTCGAGCACCACCTCGTCGGGGCTGGTGTGGTCGACCCAGGGCACGTCCTCGACGGCGAACTCGACGCCGGCCAGCTCCCGCTCCCAGCGGCGCTCGAGGTCCTCGACCGCGTCGAGCACCAGGTCGTCGAACTGCTCGGCGCGGCTCCGGGCGAGGGGGACCTCGTCGGGGACGAGGCGGCCCCGCAGGCCCCGGCCGTGCCGGTCGCGGCGGGACCGGGCGGGCCGGGAGCGGTCGGGACGGGCGGGTCGGCTCATGGCGGGGCGAGCGTACGGCGCATCGCGGGGGTGGGGCAGCGGGACGCGGCCGTGCCCCCGGTGGCGGGGCGCGCGGGGACGTCGGGTTGGATGGGAACCGAGGGGCGCCGGTCCGGTGTGCCTGTCGCCGACTTCCTGGGTACGCGGCTACTGTGCCCAGCGTGAGGAACCGGTGGTGAGGCAGTCACGTCGCTGCAGTCGCAGCGGCTGCGCGCAACCGGCGGCGGCGACACTGACCTACGTCTACGCCGAGTCGACCGCTGTCGTCGGTCCGTTGGCCACGTTCTCCGAGCCGCACAGCTACGACCTCTGCGAGTTCCACGCCGAGCGGCTCACCGTGCCGCGCGGCTGGGAGGTCGTCCGGCACGAGATCGACGTCGAGGACTCCGGCCCGACCGGGGACGACCTGCTCGCACTGGCCGACGCCGTCCGCGAGGCGGCCCGCCCCGAGCCCCCGCGCGCCCCGGCCGACGACGGCCGCGGCACCCGCCGCGGCCACCTGCGCGTCCTCCCCGACCTGGACTGAGGGAGTAACCCCGCTGCCCCCTACCGGCCCCGTCCGGAGGCTCGCCCCGAGCGTGCGAGGGGTGAGGGGGACGGGGTCCTTATAGGGTCGGCCGGACCGGGGGGACCAGCGCCCGGCAAGTCCGAGCGAGGGTGTGCAGTGACGGACCTGTCGTCGATCATCAAGGCCTACGACGTCCGGGGCGTGGTCCCCGACCAGTGGGACGAGGACGTCGCGCGGCGCATCGGCGCCGCCTTCGCCGAGTTCGTCACCACCGAGAGCGGCGCGACCGCCGTCGTCACCGCACACGACATGCGCCCGTCCTCGGTGCCGCTGTCCCGGGCCTTCGCCGAGGGCGTCCTGTCCCGCGGCGTCGACGTCCTCGAGGCGGGCCTGGGCTCCACCGACCTGCTCTACTTCGCCGCCGGCTCGCTGGACGTGCCCGGCGCGATGTTCACCGCCAGCCACAACCCGGCGCAGTACAACGGCATCAAGCTCTGCCGCGCCGGCGCCGCCCCGGTGGGGCAGGAGTCCGGGCTGGCCACGGTCCGCGAGTGGGCCGAGCGCGACTCCTACGACCGCGTGCCCGACCGCGTCGCCGAGATCGGCCGGCGGGACCTGCTGCCCGACTACGCCGCCCACCTGCGCGGGCTGGTCGACCTGTCCCGGATCCGCCCGCTGAAGGTCGTCGTCGACGCCGGCAACGGCATGGGCGGGCACACCGTCCCCGTCGTCCTGGCCGATCTGCCGCTCGACGTCGTCCCGCTGTACTTCGAGCTCGACGGCACCTTCCCCAACCACGAGGCGAACCCGCTGGACCCGGCCAACCTGGTCGACCTGCAGGAGGCGGTCCGCCGCGCGGGCGCCGACATCGGGCTGGCCTTCGACGGCGACGCCGACCGGGTGTTCGTCGTCGACGAGCGCGGTGAGCCGGTGAGCCCCTCGGCGATCACCGCGCTGGTCGCCGTCCGCGAGCTGGCCAAGGGCCGGGGGACCACGGTGATCCACAACCTGATCACCTCGCGGGCGGTGCCCGAGATCGTCCGCGAGCACGGCGGCACCCCGGTGCGCACGCGGGTCGGGCACTCGTTCATCAAGGCCGAGATGGCCCGCACCGACGCGGTGTTCGGCGGCGAGCACTCCGCGCACTACTACTTCCGCGACTTCTGGCGCGCCGACACCGGGATGCTCGCCGCGATGCACGTGCTGGCCGCGCTCGGCGAGCAGAGCCGGCCGCTGTCGGAGCTGACCGCCGCCTACAGCCGCTACGCCGCCTCCGGCGAGATCAACTCCACCGTGGCCGACGCCGCGGAGCGGACGAAGGTGGTCCGGGAGGCGTTCGAGGGCGACGGCGCGACGGTCGACGAGCTGGACGGGCTGACCGTCGACCTGCCCGACGGCTCGTGGTTCAACCTGCGGGCCAGCAACACCGAGCCGCTGCTGCGGCTCAACGTCGAGGCGCCCGACCGGGCGCGGATGGAACAGCTCAGGGACCGGGTGCTCGGGATGGTGCGCGCATGACGCAGGGGACGACGCAGGGACCGCTGGGCTCGGGACCGCTGGGACTGGACCCGCTGCTGCTGGAGGTCCTCGCCTGCCCGGACACCCACCACACCCCGCTGACCGTCGACGAGGCGGCGAGCGAGCTGGTGTGCCCGACGTGCGACCGGGCCTTCCCCGTCCGGGACGGCATCCCGGTGCTGCTGCTCGACGAGGCGCGCACCCGCGGCGGCGGGGGGACGGCGGGCCGATGACCTCGCCCGAGCTGGCCGAGGAGGTCCTCGACGACCTCGACGTCCTGCGCGCCCGCGACCCGCGCGGCCTGCTGCCGGCCGTCGCCGGCGCCGGGGCGCAGGTGCGCGAGACCGCGCGGCTGACCGAGGAGGCCGGGCTGGGCCGGGTCACCGAGGGCGGCCGCCCGCGCGGGCTGGTGATCGTCGCCCGGCGCGAGGGGGCGGTGGCGGCGTCGGTGCTGCGGGCGCTGCTCGGCCCCTCCAGCCCGGTCACCGTCGACGTCGTCCCCGGCCCGGACCTGCCGGTGTGGACCGGCCCCACCGACATCGCCGTCGTCGCCACCCGGACCGGCGCCGGCCGCTACGCGGTGACCCCGGCGTACGAGGCGGCCCGGCGCGGGGTGACCCTGCTGGGCATCGGCGCCGAGGACGCCCCGCTGCGGGCGGCCTGCTCGACCGCGCGGATGCCCTACGTGCCGCTCCCGCGCTCGCGGGTGCGGCACACCACCCTGTGGTCGCTGCTCACCCCGCTGCTGCGGCTGGCCACCGACCTCGGGCTGCTGCGGCCCGAGGCCGCCGACCCGGAGGCGATCGCCGCGGCCCTCGACGAGGTCGCCGCCGAGTGCGGCCCCGCGCGCGAGTCGTTCACCAACCCGGCCAAGACCCTCGCCCTCGAGCTGCTCGACGCGTTCCCCGTCATTGCCGCCGAGGGACCGCTCGCCGACACCGCGGCCGCCCGCTTCGCCGACCAGCTGGCCACCCTCGCCGGCCTGCCGACCAGCGGGTTCCGGCTGCCCGACCAGCGCGTCGCCGCCTGCGCGGTGCTCGGCGGGCCGCTGGCGCCGCGCGACGTCGACGACTTCTTCCGCGACCGCGCCGAGGACACCGGCCGCCGGCTGCGGCTGCTCACCATCCGCGACACCGACGCCGCCGACCACGACGGCGCCGGCGAGCGGGAGCCCCGCTCGGCGCACGAGGCGATGAGCGAGGTGCTGCGCACCGCGGCGGCCAACAACGTGCCGGTGAGCGGGCTGGCCGAGCACGGCGAGCCCGAGCGCCACGGCCGGCTGCCCCGCCTGGCGCGGCAGATGGCGGTGGCCGACTTCACCGCCGTCTACCTCGCGCTGGCCCTGGACCAGGAGCGGGCGCTGCGGCGCTGAGACCGGATCGGTGTCCGGGCGGCCGGTCCGGGGTACCGGATCGCGATCGACCGTG
The DNA here is from genome assembly GCF_054050435.1 of Geodermatophilus sp. SYSU D01036. Classification (NCBI taxonomy): domain Bacteria; kingdom Bacillati; phylum Actinomycetota; class Actinomycetes; order Geodermatophilales; family Geodermatophilaceae; genus Geodermatophilus; species Geodermatophilus sp. SYSU D01036. The sequence goes on from NZ_JBJGZJ010000011.1 coordinate 41,518, forward strand.
AGCGCACCCGACTGCTGACCGACTGGAAGGACCTCCCGTGGCCGGTGGACTCGTAGCCCTGTTCGACGACGTGGCACTGTTGGCCCGCGCCGCGGCCGCCTCCATCGACGACGTCGGGGCCGCCGCCGCCAAGGCCGGCGTCAAGGCCGCCGGCGTCGTCGTCGACGACACCGCGGTGACGCCGCAGTACGTGCAGGGCATCGCCGCCGCGCGCGAGGTCCCGATCGTCAAGCGCATCGCGATCGGGTCACTGCGCAACAAGCTGCTCATCATCCTGCCCGCGATCCTGCTGCTCAGCGAGTTCCTGCCGTGGCTGCTCACGCCGATCCTCATGCTCGGCGGCGCCTACCTCTGCTACGAGGGCACCGAGAAGATCTGGCACCGGCTGCGCGGCCACTCCGCCGCGCACGGCGACGCCGAGGGGCAGCCGCCGGACGAGGACACCCTCGTGCGCGGCGCCGTCCGCACCGACCTCATCCTGTCGGCCGAGATCATGGTCATCTCGCTGAACGAGGTGGCCGGCGAGGGCTTCTGGGCGCGGCTGGCCATCCTCGCCGTCGTCGGCGTGGCCATCACCGTCCTCGTCTACGGCGTCGTCGCGCTCATCGTGAAGATGGACGACGCCGGCCTGCGGCTGTCCCGGTCGGGGAAGAAGGGCGTGGCCGGGCTCGGCCGCGGGCTGGTCCGCGGCATGCCCAAGCTGCTCACCGGGCTCACCGTCGTCGGGACCGTGGCGATGCTGTGGGTCGGCGGGCACATCCTGCTGGTGGGCAGCGACGAGCTCGGGCTGCACGCCGTCTACGGCCTGGTGCACCACCTGGAGGAGGCGGCGCACGAGGCCACCGGCGCCCTCGGCGGGGTCGTGGGGTGGCTGGTCAACACGTTCGCCAGCGCGCTGGTCGGGCTGGTCGTCGGCGCGGTGGTCGTCGCCGTCGTGACCCTGCTGTTCCACCGGAAGAAGACGCCGGCCGCCGGCGGGGCCGCCGCCCACTGACCCGGCGCGGCAGCTCCGTCCCGTGACGGTGGGAACCCCTCCGTCACGTCCGTCCCGCCTGCCCCATGGCGCTGCGTGACCTGCGGGTCCAGCCGCGATCCGGCGGTAACCTGCTCGCCGATGTGGCAGATGACGAACGCGGTCCGGCACTACCCCTGGGGCTCCCGGACCGCCATCCCCGAACTGCTGGGTGAACCGGTCCCGGCGGACCGGCCCTATGCCGAGCTGTGGATGGGTGGCCATCCTGACGAGCCCAGCGTCCTGTCGACCGGCGTCCCGCTGGACAAGGCGATCGCGGAGCGGCCCGACGCCCTGCTCGGGCCCGCGGTGCACGAGCGCTTCGGCCCGCGGCTGCCGTTCCTCATGAAGGTGCTGGCCGCCGACAGCCCGCTGTCGCTGCAGGCCCACCCGACCATGGCGCAGGCGCGGTCCGGCTTCGCCGCGGAGGAGGCGGCCGGGGTCCCCAGGGACGACCCGACGCGCACCTTCAAGGACCCGTGGCACAAGCCGGAGCTGCTGCTCGCGCTGACCACCTTCGAGGCGCTGTGCGGCTTCCGGCCGGTCGAGGAGTCGCTGCACTGCCTGGCCAAGCTGCAGCTGCCCGAGCTCAAGCCGACCATCGCGGCGCTGGCCCGCGGCGGGCTGCAGGCGGCCATCCCGCAGCTCCTGGCCCTGTCGGGCAAGCGGCGCACGCACCTGGTGGAGGTCGTCGCGCAGAAGGCGGCGGACTTCGTCGCCGCCCACGACCCGGAGTTCATCAACACCTACCGCTGGGCCGCGACCCTGGCCGAGGAGTACCCGGGCGACCCCGGCGTCGTCATCTCGCTCATGTGCAACCACCTCAAGCTCGCCCCCGGTGAGGCGGTCTTCCTGCCGGCGGGCAACCTGCACGCCTACCTCTCCGGCGCGGGTGTCGAGGTGATGGCCAGCTCGGACAACGTGCTGCGCGGCGGGCTGACGAACAAGCACGTCGACCTCGCGGCCCTCATCGAGGTGCTCGACTTCTCCGACGGCAAGATCCCGGTCCTGCACCCGGTGCTCGGCCCCGGCGGGCTGCGCTACCCGGTGCCGGTCGACGACTTCGACCTCACCCGCTGCCAGCTCGACGAGCTCGCCGGGTCCCTGAGCACCCGCGGCCCGCAGGTCCTGCTGTGCACCGAGGGGGAGGCGGTCCTCGAGTCCGCGGACGGTGAGGTCCGGCTGACCAAGGGGCGGTCGGCGTTCGTGCCGGCCGGCGCCCCGGTCACCGCCCGCGGCCCCGCGGTCCTCTACCGGGCGACCACGAACCTGCGCTGACGCCGCGCGTGTCGCGGCCGCCGGCGGCGGGGCCGCGGACGTAGCGTCGGTCGTGCACCTCCGACCGGCCCGGCCGCGCCCCGCCCCGCTGCGGGCGGCGCTGGCGCTGGGTCTGGTGGCCGCGCTGGGGTCCGGGTGCACCGCCCTGCTCGGCGACCCGCCCGCCGTCCCGTCCGCCGGCAGTGCCCTCGAGGCGCTGGACTCCGTCGAGGTCCGCGGCCGCGCGCCGCAGACCGGCTACTCCCGCGACGAGTTCGGCGACGGCTGGGTCGACACCGACCACAACGGCTGCGACACCCGCAACGACGTCCTGGCCCGCGACCTCACCGGGGAGCGCTTCGAGCCGGGCACCCGCGACTGCGTCGTCGTCAGCGGCACCCTCGCCGACCCGTACTCCGGCCGCAGCATCGCGTTCCGCCGCGGCGAGGGGACCAGCGAGGCGGTGCAGATCGACCACGTCGTCGCGCTGTCCGACGCCTGGCAGAAGGGCGCCCAGCAGTGGGACGACGCCCGCCGCACCGAGTTCGCCAACGACCCGCTCAACCTGCTCGCCGTCGACGGCCCGCTCAACCAGGCCAAGGGCGACTCCGACGCCGCCACCTGGCTGCCGCCGGCCCGGTCCTACCGGTGCGCCTACGTGGCGCGGCAGGTGGCGGTCAAGGTGACCTACGGGCTGTGGATGACCCGCGCCGAGCGGGACGCCGTCGCGGGCGTGCTCGACGCCTGCCCCGACGAGCCGCTGCCCGGGCGCGGCCCGCTCCCGGGCCAGGAGGCGCCGGAGAGCGCGCCGCCGGCGCCCGCGACGCCCTATCCCGACTGCGCCGCGGTGCGCGCCGCGGGCGCGGCACCACTCCGCGAGGGCGACCCCGGCTGGAACCCGTCCCTGGACGGCGACGGCGACGGGGTCGGCTGCGAGGGCTGAGCCCGCCCGGCCCGCTGCGTTAGGCTGGACGACGGCACGAGCCCCGCCGAAGCCTCGGCATGCTCGCTCATCTCAGTGACCCCGAGTCCCCACCGCCGCCGGTGGGGGCCTCGACCCTGGAGCGACATGACCGCCTCTACCGGCACCCGCGTCCTGACCGACGGCGACTTCAAGGTCGCCGACCTCTCCCTCGCGCCGTTCGGCCGCAAGGAGATCCAGCTCGCCGAGCACGAGATGCCCGGCCTCATGGCGCTCCGCGCCGAGTACGGCGACGAGCAGCCGCTGGCCGGCGCCCGCATCGCCGGCTCGCTGCACATGACCGTGCAGACCGCCGTCCTCATCGAGACCCTCGTCGCGCTCGGCGCCGACGTCCGCTGGGTCTCCTGCAACATCTTCTCCACCCAGGACCACGCCGCCGCCGCGATCGTCGTCGGCCCCGAGGGCACCGCCGAGCAGCCCGCCGGCGTCCCGGTCTTCGCCTGGAAGGGCGAGACCCTCGAGGACTACTGGTGGTGCACCCAGCGGCTGTTCGAGTTCCGCGACGAGAGCGGCGACGTCGTCGGCCCGAACATGCTGCTCGACGACGGCGGCGACGCCACCCTGCTGGTGCACCTCGGCACCCGCTTCGAGGCCGACGGCGGCGTCCCGGACACCACCGAGGCCGACTCCGAGGAGTACGGCGTCATCCTCGCCGCGCTCCGCGAGAGCCTGGCCGGGGACGCCGGCTACTGGACCCGCATCGGCCAGGGCATCAAGGGCGTCACCGAGGAGACCACCACCGGCGTCATGCGGCTCTACGAGCTCGCCCGCGACGGCCGGCTGCTCTTCCCGGCGATCAACGTCAACGACTCGGTCACCAAGAGCAAGTTCGACAACCTCTACGGCTGCCGGCACTCGCTCATCGACGGCATCAACCGCGCCACCGACGTCATGATCGGCGGCAAGGTGGCCGTGGTCTGCGGCTACGGCGACGTCGGCAAGGGCTGCGCGGAGTCGCTGCGCGGCCAGGGCGCCCGGGTGATCGTCACCGAGATCGACCCGATCAACGCCCTGCAGGCGGCGATGCACGGCTACGAGGTGACCACCCTCGACGAGGTCATCGGCAAGGCCGACATCATCATCACCGCCACCGGCAACCGCGACATCATCACCGCCGAGCAGCTCGGGCGGACCAAGCACCAGGCGATCGTCGGCAACATCGGCCACTTCGACAACGAGATCGACATGGCCGGCCTGGCCCGCACCCCGGGCATCGAGCGGACGCAGATCAAGCCGCAGGTCGACGAGTGGCGGTTCGCCGACGGCCACACGATCATCGTGCTCTCCGAGGGCCGGCTGCTGAACCTGGGCAACGCCACCGGGCACCCCAGCTTCGTCATGAGCGCCTCGTTCTCCAACCAGGTGCTCGCCCAGATCGAGCTGTGGGGCAACCGCGCCGCCTACGAGGGCAGGACCCCCACCGTCACCGTCCTGCCCAAGAAGCTCGACGAGCACGTGGCCCGGCTCCACCTCGACGCGCTCGGCGTGAAGCTCACCCAGCTCACCAAGGTGCAGGCCGACTACATCGGCGTGCCCGTCGAGGGCCCGTTCAAGAGCGAGCACTACCGCTACTGAGGAAGGACCCCCTCGCCCCCCACCGCTCGCTCCGCTCGCGGTGGGCCCCTGCGAGGGGGCCGTTCCAGCCGCTCACCTCGCCCTTCGGGCAGGGGAGGACTCGCCCTGCGGGCAGGGGAGGATGGGGCGGATGGTGGCGCCGGACCGGTGATTCGGTCCGGCGCCACCGTTATCCGGCCGTGACGTCGCAGAATGGTCACGTGCCTCCGACCGCAGCGAACAACGGGCCCAGTCGCGGCCGCGTCCTGGTCGTCGACGACGACGCCGCCCTCGCCGAGATGCTCGGCATCGTCCTGCGTCGAGAGGGCTACGACCCGGCCTTCGTCTCCGACGGCAACCGGGCGCTGTCGGTCTTCCAGCAGACCCGGCCCGACATCGTCCTGCTCGACCTCATGCTGCCCGGCCGCAACGGCCTGCAGATCGCCCAGGACATCCGCAGCCAGTCGACCGTCCCGATCGTCATGCTCACCGCCAAGGGCGACACCATCGACGTCGTCCAGGGGCTCGAGGCCGGCGCCGACGACTACGTCACCAAGCCGTTCAAGCCCGTCGAGCTCGTCGCCCGGGTCCGCGCCCAGCTGCGCCGCGGCGAGACCGGCCAGGCCGAGACGCTGTCCATCGGCGACGTGCACATCGACGTCCCGGCGCACCAGGTCACCCGGGACGGCTCGCCGATCCCGCTGACCCCGCTGGAGTTCGACCTGCTGGTCGCCCTGGCCCGCAAGCCGCGCCAGGTGTTCACCCGCGAGCTGCTGCTCGAGCAGGTGTGGGGCTACCGGCACGCCGCCGACACCCGGCTGGTCAACGTCCACGTGCAGCGGCTGCGGGCCAAGATCGAGCGCGACCCGGAGAAGCCGGAGATCGTCCTGACCGTCCGCGGCGTCGGCTACAAGGCCGGCCCCCCGTGATCCCGTGAGCACCACCGAGCGGGCGCCGGCCGCACCGGCGGACGACAGCGACACCGACGCCCCCGCGCCGGCGCGCCCGGCCGCGGTCCGCGGGCCCCGGCGGCGGCCGGCCGACCTGCCCGCGCTGCGCCGCGGGCTGCGCCGCCGGGCGGTCCGGGCGCGGATCCGCGCCCGCCGGCTGGCCGGGCGGGCGGTCACCGCCTGGCGGCGGTCGCTGCACGTGCGCATCGGCGCGATCACGATGGTCGTGGCCGGCACGGTCGTGGTGATCGTCAGCCTGGTGCTGTTCAGCCAGATCCGGACCCAGCTGCTCTCGGTCAAGGAGCAGGCGGCGATCGACCAGGCCCAGGCCGGCGTCGTCTACGCCCGGTCGGAGGTGGTGGGCATCGCCGCCGGCGACGCCGCCAGCGTCCGCGCCACCCTGGGCCGCACCGTCAACGGGCTGCTCACCCGCGGCGGCTCGGCCGGTGACTTCGACGTCGTCATGGTCTACCGCACCGGCAACGCCGAGCGGCCGCCCGCGATCAGCCGGCCCGGCGTCTACCCCGCGCTGCCCGACGACCTGCGCGCGGGCGTGCAGGGCGGCGGCCAGTACACCCAGTACGCGCTCGTCCCCGACGACACCGGCGAACCGCAGCCCACCCTGCTGGTGGGGGTGCCCGTCCCCGGCGACGTCTCCTCCTCCGAGGCGATCGAGCTCTACTACGCGTTCCCGCTCGACCAGGAGCAGGAGACGCTCTCGCTCATCCGCAGCACCGTCGCGATCAGCGGCATCGCCCTCACCCTGTTCGTGGCCGGGATCGGCGTGCTCGTGACCCGGCTGGTCGTCGACCCGGTGCGCCGCGCCGCCGGCACCGCGCAGCGGCTGGCCGAGGGCCAGCTCGAGGAGCGGATGACCGTCCGCGGCGAGGACGACCTGGCCCGGCTGGCCACCAGCTTCAACGCCATGGCCGACAGCCTGCAGCGGCAGATCACCCAGCTCGAGGGACTGTCCCAGCTCCAGCAGCGGTTCACCTCCGACGTCAGCCACGAGCTGCGCACCCCCCTGACGACGGTGCAGATGGCCGCCGACGTGCTGCACGAGTCGCGCGGGGACTTCCCGCCGCACGTGGCGCGGTCGGCCGAGCTGCTGCACGAGGAGCTCGACCGCTTCGAGCGGCTGCTGTCGGACCTGCTGGAGATCAGCCGCTACGACGCCGGCGCCGCCGTCCTCGACTGGGCGCCCACCGACCTCGGCGCGCTGGTGGGCCGGGTGGCCGACGGGATGTCCGCGCTGGCCGAGCGGCACGGTTGCGAGCTGCGGGTCACCGGCCCGGCCGACCCGGTGATCGGCGAGGTCGACGCCCGGCGGGTCGAGCGGATCCTGCGCAACCTGGTCGGCAACGCCGTCGAGCACGGCAACGGGCAGCCGATCGAGGTGACGCTGGCGGCCAACCGGACGGCGGCGGCGGTCACCGTCCGCGACCACGGCGTCGGGCTGTCCTCGGCCGAGGCGGCGCACGTCTTCGACCGGTTCTGGCGGGCCGACCCCTCGCGGGTGCGCACCGTCGGCGGCAGCGGGCTGGGCCTGTCGATCAGCCTCGAGGACGCCCGGCTGCACGGCGGCTGGCTGCAGGTGTGGGGCCAGCCGGGCCTGGGCGCGCAGTTCCGGCTCACCGTCCCGCTGGTGGCCGGCACCGACCTCACCAGCTCGCCGCTGCCGCTGCGGCCGACGATCGTCCGCCGGCCGGGGGAGCGGCGGTGAGGCGACTGCCGGCCGCGCTGGCCGCCCTGCTGGTGGGGCTGCTCGCCGCGTGCTCGACCGTGCCCACCGGCTCCGCGCCGCAGGCGATCACCGACGCCCAGGCCCGGCCCACCGGCGACGTCGGCATCGAGCCGCTCGGCCCGCGCACCGGGGCGCCGCCGGAGGAGATCGTCCGCGGCTTCATCGACGCCGCCGCGAGCACCGTCAACGGCCACCCCGTCGCCGTCGAGCACCTGACCCCCGAGGCGGGCGCGACCTGGTCCGACGAGACCGGCATCACCCTGGTGGGCCCGGACTACGCGACGGTGACCACCGGCTCGGGCACCGTCGTCATGACCGGCGACCTGGTCGGCACCGTCGACCCGCGCGGCGTCTTCACCGCCCCGGACGACACGGTATTCACCCGCGAGTTCGCGCTGGCCGAGGTGGCCGGCGAGTGGCGGATCACCAACCCGCCGGACGGGCTGGTCATGCTCGTCCCCGACTTCGAGCGCCTCTACGACGACCTCGCCGTCTACTTCGTCGACCCGACGGGCGCCCGCGTGGTGCCCGACCCGCGGTACCTCATCTCCGGGGACGCGCAGCCGACGACGCTGGTGCAGCGGCTGGTCGAGGGTCCCTCGCCGGCCCTGGCCGCCGGCGTCGCCAACGCGCTGGGCGGGGTGACGCTGACCCGCGCGGTGACCGTGTCCGGGTCGACGGTCACCGTCGACCTCGCCGGCCTCGACGACCTCGCGCCCAACCAGCTCGCCCAGATGTCCGCCCAGCTGGTGTGGACGCTGGACCAGCTCGAGGGCACCCACTCGGTGGAGCTGACCAGCAACGGTGAGCCGGTCGCCATCGACGGCGTCCCCACCGTCCAGCGCACCGACGACTGGGCCTCCTACAGCCCCGACTCGGTGCCCGCCGACGCCTCCGGCCACTACCTCGACGGCGGCCGGCTGATGACCGTCGACGGGCAGCCGGCACCCGGGCCGGCCGGCGAGGGCGCCTACGGGCTGACCGGCGCGGCGGTGTCCGCGGACCCGCGCACCAGCGCCCTCACGGCTATGGCCGGCGTCTCGGTGAGCGGGGGCACCGCGTCGCTGCTGACGGGCACCTACGGCCAGGGCCTGGCCCCGGTGATCACCGGCGCGGGCCGGCTGTCGGTGCCGACGGTCGCCGCCACCCGGGCGGAGTTCTGGGTGGTCCGCGACGAGAGCACCGTCGTCCGGGTGCCCGCCTCCGGGCAGCCGCAGCCGGTGAACGCCCCGACCCTGCCCGGGCAGGGCCGGGCGACGGCGCTGCAGCTCTCGCCCGACGGCGTCCGCGCCGCCGTGGTGGTCACCCGCGGGGACGGCGCCGTGCTGCTGGTGGGCACGGTCGTGCGTTCCGACGAGGGCCAGGTCGCGCTGCGCGACCTGCGCGAGGTGGCGCCGTCGCTGACCGCCGTGGTCGACGTCGGCTGGCGCACCGCCGGCAGCCTGATGGTGCTCGCCGACGGCGAGGAGGGCGTAGTGCCCTACACCGTCGGCGTCGACGGGTGGGGGATGGCCCCGGTGCCCACCGCCGGCCTGCCCAGCGCGCCGACGGCGCTGGCGGCGGCGCCCGGCCAGCTGCCGCTGGTCAGCGCCGGCGGGACGATGTGGCTGCTGGTCGGCGGCACCTGGGTGACGCTGCTGCGCGGCCAGGAGCCGGTGCCGGGCACCGAGCCCTTCTACCCGGTGTAGCGGAAGGACCCCTCCGCCCCCGCCACTCGCAGGCTCGCGCCAGGCCTCGTCCAGAGGCTCGCCGCGAGCTCGCGAGCGGTGAGGAGGACGGGGTCCTTCTGCCTGCAGAGGGGCCGCTCTCCACAGATGCGGTCGGAGCCGGGTGCCGGGGAGCCCGGGGCCGCAGGCTGGGCCGGTGGGAGGTCTCGGCGCGGCGCTCGCCGACCTCGTGCTCCCGCGCACGTGCGCCGGCTGCGGCGTGCCCGGCCCGGCGCTGTGCCGGCGCTGCGCCGCCCTGCTCGGCGCACCCCGCGAGGCGACGCCGCGCCGGCTCCCGCCGGGCATGCCGCCCACCGTGGCCGCCGGCGCGTACGCCGGGCCGGTCCGCCCCGCCGTCGCGGCGTTCAAGGAGCACGGCCGCGCGGAGCTCGCCGGCCCGCTCGGGGCGGCGCTGGCCCTGGCCGTCGGCGTGCACGCGGTGCTGCTGCCCGGCCGGCCGGTGCTGCTGGTCCCGGTGCCGCCGACCCGGGCGGCGCTGCGGGCGCGCGGCCGTGACTGCGTGCGGGAGCTGGCCGTGGCCGCCGTGACCGACCTGCGCGCCGCGGGGGTGTCCGCCGGGTGGGTCCGGCTGCTCACCCGGGCCGGGCGGGTGCGGGACTCCGCGGGGCTGTCGGTGGCGCAGCGGCGGGCCAACCTCGCCGGCACCTTCGCCGTCCGCCCCGCCCGGCTCCCGCCGGGGGCGGTGCTCGTGGTCGTCGACGACGTCGTCACCAGCGGCGCGACGCTCGCCGAGGCGGCCGCCGCGCTGGCCACGACACGCCCGGACGGCGACACGCCGGTGCTGGCCGCCGTCGTCGCCGCGACGCCCCGTCCCGGTCCCCGGCCGGTCCGCGTGGCGTCACCTGGGCGCTTCCCGGACGGCTCCGCGAGAGCATCCCGGGTGTCCCGCTGATCGACTGTCCGGCCCACATGACAGCGACTAGCGTTGCATCGATCACACCCGATGACCGGGAGGTCTGATGGAGATCGTGGTCCGTGGCCGCAACGTCGAAGTGCCCGAACACTATCGGCAGCACGTGGAGGACAAGGTCGGTCAGCTCGAACGGTTCGACGGCAAGCTCTCGCGCATCGACGTCGAGCTGTTCCACGAGAAGAACCCCCGCCAGTCCTCCAACTGCCAGCGTGTGGAGATCACCCTGCGCGGCAAGGGACCCGTGGTCCGCGCCGAGGCCGCCGCGCCGGACTTCTACGCCGCGCTCGACATGTGCTGCGGCAAGCTCGACAACCGGCTGCGGCGGGCGAACGACCGCCGCCGCGTGCACCACGGCCGGCGCACCCCGCCCAGCGTGCGGGTCGCCGGCCCCACCGCCGCGCCGCTGGAGACCCCGGCGCTCGGCCTCCCCGACGTCGAGCAGCAGTTCGCCGGGGAGCCCCTCGTCACAGACCTCGACGAGCACCTGCCCGGCCGGATCGTGCGGGAGAAGCACCACCCGGCCGTGCCCATGACCGTCGACCAGGCCCTGCACGAGATGGAGCTCGTGGGCCACGACTTCTTCCTCTTCCAGTGCGCCGACACCGGCCGACCGACCGTCGTCTACCGCCGGCACGCGTTCGACTACGGCCTGATCCGGCTGGTGGAGCCGCCGCTGGGCACCGAGTCCTCGCACGTCGCGGCACCGGCCGAGCCCGCCGCCGTCCCGCGCTGACCGTCCCCCGGAGGGGCCGTGCCGTGCCGGCGCGGCCCCTCCGCCGTGTCCGGGCACCGGTGAGCCCGGCCGGCCCGTCCCGGCACCGTCGCGCTGCTCCCGAGGAGAGCGGGATCCTCAGTCGGCGGCCAGCCGGCCGAACAGCACGGCGTCGGCGCGGGTCCCGTCCCGTCGCGGCAGGGCCGAGCGGACGACGCCCTCGCGGGTGAACCGGGCCCGCAGCGCCACCGCCTGCGAGGCCGGGTTGTCCACGTCCACCACCAGGTGCACCCGCGGCGCCCCGTGCGCGAACGCCCAGCCGGCCAGGCCGTCGGTGACCTCGGTGGCGTAGCCGCGCCGCCGCGCCCACGGGGCCACCGAGTAGCCGATCTCCGGGCCCAGGTGCCGCCCGCCGAACCCCAGGCCCGCCGTGCCGACGAACTCGCCGTCGGCCTCGGCCACCACCGGCAGCCCGGTGCCCTCGGCGCGCTGGCGCAGCACCGTGTCCACGAACGCGCGGGCGTCGCCGAGCGTGTAGGGCACCGGCGCGGCGCTGATCCAGCGCTGCGTCTCCGGGTCCTGGGTGGCGCGGTGCACCGCGACGGCGTCGTCGGGGGTGAACGGCCGCAGGACCAGCCGGGCGGTGCGGACCACCTCGGTGGTCAGGTCGATGCCGGTGAGTTCCACACCGACATGCTCACGCGTTGCCGAGCACCCGGTCGACCGAGATCTCGACGACGACCCGCGCCGGGTTCTCCCGCGGCTGCCGGTACCGCCGCGCGTAGCGGGCCTCGGCGTCGGCCACCGCGGCCGCGTCGTCGCGCACGACCGCCGTCCCCTCGAGGGTCAGCCAGCGGCGCCCGTCGACCTGGCAGACGGCGACCCGCGACTGCCCGGCGCGGACGTGCCGGGCCTTGGCCGAGCCGCCGGAGGTGATGACGCGGGCGGTGCGGGTGTCCGGGTCGTAGGTGACGCCGACGGGCACCACGTGCGGGGTCCCGTCGGCGCGCAGGGTGGTCAGCGTGGCCAGGTGGCGCTCGGTCAGGAAGGCGAGCGCGCCGGGCCCGAGGGCGGCGGGGTCGGTGGCCACCCGGCGGAGGGTACGTGCGGCGTCCCCGGGGTGCTGGCCGGGCCGCCTACGCTGGTGCCGTGGTGTTCTCGAGAATCCTGCGAGCCGGTGAGGGCAAGATCCTCCGACGACTGGACCGGATCGCCGACGCGATCGAGTCCCTGGAGGGCGACGTCGCCGACCTCACCGACGCGGAGCTCCGGGCGAAGACCGACGAGTTCAGGCAGCGGTACGAGGACGGTGAGACCCTCGACCAGCTGCTGCCGGAGGCGTTCGCCGTCGTCCGGGAGGCGGCCACCCGCACGCTGGGCCAGCGGCACTTCCGGGTGCAGCTCATGGGCGGCGCCGCGCTGCACCTGGGCAACATCGCCGAGATGCGTACCGGTGAGGGCAAGACCCTGACCGGCGTGCTGCCGGCCTACCTCAACGCCCTGACCGGCGAGGGCGTGCACGTGGTCACGGTCAACGACTACCTGGCCAAGCGCGACGCCGAGTGGATGGGCCGGGTGCACCGCTTCCTCGGCCTGTCGGTGGGCACGATCCTGTCCGGCGAGAAGCCCGCGCACCGCCGCGAGCAGTACGCCGCCGACATCACCTACGGCACGAACAACGAGTTCGGCTTCGACTACCTGCGCGACAACATGGCCTGGTCCAAGGCCGACCTCGTGCAGCGCGGCCACCACTTCGCGATCGTCGACGAGGTCGACTCGATCCTCATCGACGAGGCCCGCACCCCGCTGATCATCAGCGGCCCGGCCGAGTCCGCCGGCAAGTGGTACGTGGAGTTCGCGCGCATCGTGCCGCTGATGAAGCGGGACGAGCACTACGAGGTGGAGGAGGCCAAGCGCACGGTCGCCGTCACCGAGGAGGGCGTCGAGTTCGTCGAGGACCAGCTCGGCATCGACAACCTCTACGAGGCGGTCAACACCCCGCTGATCGGCTACCTCAACAACGCGCTGAAGGCCAAGGAGCTCTTCCACCGCGACCAGCAGTACATCGTCAGCAACGGCGAGGTGCTCATCGTCGACGAGTTCACCGGCCGCGTGCTGGCCGGCCGCCGCTACAACGAGGGCATGCACCAGGCCATCGAGGCCAAGGAGAAGGTGCAGATCAAGGACGAGAACCAGACCCTCGCCACGATCACGCTGCAGAACTACTTCCGGCTCTACGACAAGCTCTCCGGGATGACCGGTACCGCCCAGACCGAGGCGGCCGAGCTCTCGCAGACCTACAAGCTGGGCGTCGTCCCGATCCCGACCAACCGGCCGATGGTCCGCGAGGACCGCTCCGACGTCGTCTACAAGACCGAGAAGGCCAAGTTCGACGCGGTCATCGACGACATCGCCGAGCGGCACGAGAAGGGCCAGCCGGTCCTCGTCGGCACCGCGAGCGTCGAGAAGTCCGAGGTCCTGTCCAAGCTGCTGCTGCGCCGCGGCATCCCGCACGAGGTCCTCAACGCGAAGAACCACGCGCGGGAGGCGGCGATCGTCGCCCAGGCCGGGCGGCTGGGCGCGGTCACCGTGGCCACCAACATGGCCGGCCGCGGCACCGACATCCAGCTCGGCGGCAACCCCGAGTTCATCGCCGACGAGGAGCTGCGCGCCCGGGGCCTGTCGCCGTCGGAGACCCCGGAGGAGTACGAGGCCGCCTGGGACGAGGCGCTCGCCGCGGCCAAGGACCAGGTCAAGGCCGAGCACGAGGAGGTCGCCGAGGCCGGCGGGCTCTACGTGCTGGGCACCGAGCGGCACGAGAGCCGCCGCATCGACAACCAGCTGCGCGGCCGGTCGGGCCGGCAGGGCGACCCGGGGGAGTCGCGGTTCTACCTCTCCCTCGGCGACGACCTCATGCGCCGGTTCAACGGCCCGATGCTCGAGTCGATGATGACCACGCTGCGGGTCCCCGAGGACCAGCCGATCGAGTCGAAGATGGTCTCCCGGGCCATCCGCTCGGCGCAGACGCAGGTCGAGCAGCAGAACTTCGAGGTCCGCAAGGACGTCCTCAAGTACGACGAGGTGCTCAACCGGCAGCGCACGGTCATCTACGACGAGCGCCGCAAGGTCCTCGACGGCGAGGACCTGCACGAGCAGGTGCAGCACATGCTCGACGACGTGGTCCGCGCCTACGTCGACGGCGCCACCGAGACCGGCTACGCCGAGGACTGGGACCTCGAGCAGCTGTGGACCGGGCTGAAGTCGCTCTACCCGGTGGGCCTGGACCGCCAGGAGCTCATCGACCGGGTCGCCGACGGCGAGCAGGCGGCGCTGACCGCCGACGTGCTGCGCACCGAGCTGCTCGAGGACGTGCACCGCGCCTACGAGGAGCGCGAGGCGGCGCTGGGCTCGGAGGTCATGCGCGAGCTCGAGCGGCGGGTCCTGCTGTCCGTGCTCGACCGCAAGTGGCGCGAGCACCTCTACGAGATGGACTACCTGCGGGCCGGCATCCACCTGCGCGCGATGGCCAACCGCGACCCGGTCGTGGAGTACCAGCGCGAGGGCTACGACATGTTCACCGCGATGCTCGACGGCATCAAGGAGGAGTCGGTCGGCTTCCTGTTCAACCTGGAGGTCAAGACCAAGGAGCAGCAGGAGGCCGAGGCCCGGGCCCAGCAGGCCGAGGCCGAGGCCAAGGCGCTGGCCGCCGCGCAGGAGGGCACCGCCCGCGTGCTCGCCCGGCAGCGGGCGGCGCAGGAGGCCGCGGCCCGCGCGGCCGCCGCGCCCGCCGACGGCGCCACCGCTCCGGCCGCCGACGGCGCCACCGCTCCGGCCGCCGACGGCGCCACCGCCCCCGCTCCCGCCGCCGCCTCCGCCGACGGGGACGGGTCCGCACCCGTGTCGATGGCCAAGCCGTCCGGCGGGCCGGCGGCCCGGCGCTCGACCGGCGCCCCGGCCGGGCGGCCCACCGCCCGCAAGAGCGGCACCCGGCCGGCGGCCCCGGCCGCGCCCGAGGCGGAGACCCCGGCGCCGTCGGGCACCGGGCCGCAGCTGGCGGTCAAGGGCCTCGACGAGCCGCGCCGGCAGGAGAACCTGAGCTACTCGGCGCCCTCGCTCGACGCCTCGCCGAAGGAGAGCGGCCCGGCCAAGGCGGCCAAGACCGCCACGGTGACCGGGACCAAGGAGCCGGCCCGCAACGCGCCGTGCCCCTGCGGCTCGGGCAAGAAGTACAAGGTCTGCCACGGGGCGGCCGGTCGCTGACCGCTCCCGCACACCCCCGGCGCCCCGCCGACCCACCGTGGTCGGCGGGGCGCCGTCGTCCCGGGATCAGGTGCGCGATGAGGGTCTTCCCTGATGTGCCGGAGGCCGTGAGGCGAGGAGCCTTGCTCCATGCCCGCGACCGTCCTCGCTCCTCCACCCGACCGGGTGGGGCCGCGGGCGTCGGCGCCGACGCTGCTCGACCGGCTCCGCAGTGACCGCGTGCCGGCCCAGTTCGTCCGGTTCGTGCTGGTCGGCGGCTCCGCGAACGTCGTCTACGCCGGCCTGTTCCTGACGCTGGTCGGGCTCGGGGACCAGGCGGCCAACCTCGTCGCGGTGGTCGCCTCGACGGCCCTGGCCAACGAGCTGCACCGCCGGCTGACCTTCCGCGCCGCCGACCGGACCGGCTGGGCGACGGCGCAGTGGGCCGGCGGGGGGATCGCCGTCGCCGGGCTGGCGACGTCCAGCCTCACGCTGGCCGCGGTCGACGCCTGGACGGTCGCCGCCCCTCCGCTGGTGTCGGTGCTCGCGGTCATCGCGGTCAGCGGACTCGTGGGCCTGGCCCGGTTCGTCGGTCTCCGCTGGGTCCTCGTGGTCCGCCCGGGAGCGGCGGCCCGCCGTCCGCGGGCACGCACCTGACCGTCAGCCGATCGACAGGGCGGTGCACCGCCAGCGGCCGTCGATGCCCTCCAGCCGGGCGGCCACCGCGTGCGCGCGGCCGGCCCGCCGCGCCACCGCGCTGACCTCGGCCACGCCGTCGACCGGCTCGCACACGTGCACCGGGCCGAGCAGCAGCGGCGCGGTGCCGGCGCACCAGGCCGGCCGCCGTCCGGCGACGAGCGCGGCGTGCACGCCGGGGGAGGCCAGCCGCTGCACCTGGGACAGCGGCCGGCGGCCGGCCAGCGCCTCGAGCACGGTGGTGAACAGCAGCCGGCCGGTGGCGCGGGGGTCGGGCAGGTCGGCCCGCACCGACCAGGCCGGGCCGAAGAGGTCCGGCCGGCGGCTGCGGGGCCCCTCCGGCGCCGGCCGCGGACCGGGCCGGTGCGGCGGGCGGGGCGGCGGCGTCGCCGGGTCGACCAGGGCGACGGCCGGTCCGGTCAGCTGCGGGTGCAGCGGCGGGACGAGGCCGAGCCGCAGGGTGTGCAGCGGCGCGGCGGTCGGCGAGGTGGGCTGGGTGGACGCGGTCACGGGAGCTCCCGGGGGGTCGGGTCGGGGTCGGGGGCGACGCGGGCCGGGGGAGCGGCCGGACGGGGTTCGGCGGGGTGCGGCCCTCACGGCGGCGGGCGCAGCACCTGCCCGGGCAGCAGCAGGTCGGGGTCGGGGCCGATGACGGCCGCGTTCGCCGCCCACCAGCGGCCGACGGCGGCGGCGGTCGCGGCGTCGGGGGGCTCGGCGCCGGTGCGGGCGCGCAGGTCGGCGGCCGCGATGGTCCACAGGCACTCGCCGCGCAGCACGACGTGCTCGCCGGGGGGAGGGGCGGGCCAGTCGGGCACCGCGGGGGCGGGGACCGGCGCCGGCCAGTCGGGGACGGCCGGCGGTGCCGGTGCGCCGGCGGTCGCGACGACGACGGGCCCCGCGGCCGCGCAGCCGCTGAGGACCGGCGCCGTGGCGAGGCCGACGCCGAGGGCGAGCGCGGCGGCCCGCCGCCCGGACGCCGGGACCACCCGCCGCAGGAGGACGCCGGCGGCCGCGCCCACCAGGCCGGGCAGCGCCGACAGCGCGGTGAGCACCAGCCCGAGCGCGCCCCAGGCCCAGACGGCCCACGCCACGACGGCGACCGCGTCGAGCAGCAGCGCCTCGGGCCCGGCGGTGTCGACGACGGCCTGCAGGTCACCGCCGCTGCGCAGGAGCGCGGCGAGGTCCGGGGTGAGGGCACGCAGGCCTCCGCCCAGCGCGGCCATGACCGCCGCCGTGACGACGAGTCGACGTGCCGACACGTCCCCTCCTTGCGTTGACGTCGGCGTACTGAAGCAAGCAAACGCGACCAAACGCAAGAGTCCTTGTGGATCTAGGCTCTGCGGCATGCGCTGGCAGCAGCTGTTCGCCGACCTGCAGGCGGAGTTCGAGGAGGCCGCGGCGGCCGAGGAGCGGGCCGAGCTCCCGTCCCGGTCCCGGGCGGAGGTCGGCGCGCTGCGGCTGGCGGACCGGCTCGGCGGTGCGGTCGGCGGGCACGTGTCGCTGCGCTGCCGCGGCGCGGGGGAGGTGGCCGGCCGGCTCACCGAGCTCGGGCCGGACTGGGCGCTGCTCGACGACGGCTCCGGGCGCGAGGTGCTGGTGGCGCTGCCGGCCGTCGTCGCGGTGTCGGGGCTGGTGCGGACCACGGCCGCGGCCGGGCCGCCGTCGGCCGCCCGGGCGGCGCTGGACCTGCGCCGGGTGCTGCGCGGGCTGGCGCGCGACCGCAGCGCGGTGTCCGTCGTCCTCGACGACGGCGGGGCGCTGACCGGGACGGTGGACCGGGTGGGGGCCGACTTCGTGGAGCTGGCCGAGCACGCGGCCGACGACTTCCGCCGGGCCGGCGCCGTGCGCGGCGTGCGGGCGGTGGTGCTGTCGGCGGTCGCTGTGGTGCGGACGCTCGCGCCCGGCGCCGCCTGAGCTCAGCGGGTGCGGCGCCCTCCCCGAGCGGGCGCCTCGCCGGCCGGGACCGCGCCCCCGCTGGTCTCGGCACCGTCGGCCGGCTCCCCGGCGGGCGCCACCTCGTCGGCGGCGGGCACCGCGCCGGCGCGGGCTTCGGCGTACTTCTGCTGGATGAACCGCTCCAGCTCGTCGACCTCGACCCGCCACTGGCCGCGGCCGCCGATCTGGATGGCGATCAGCTCCCGGCGCCGCACGAGGGCGTAGGCCTGCGACCACGAGACGTTGAGGATCTCGGCGACGTCGTCGAGGGTCAGGAAGCGCGGTGTGGGCATGGGGCTCTCCGTCCGGTCCCCGCCAGTCTGTCAGGAACGCACTCACCCGCACGCTTCCCGTCCACACCCGAACGTGTGGACAACCGGTGCACGCATCCGCATCCGTACCGCATCATCTGCGTCCGACCGCGCCTCGCCGTGCCGGTCGGGACGGACACCCGCCGGTCGGCGGGCCGCCGGGGCAGCCCCGGCCAGCGGAGGGAGGAGCGCCCGGTGAGCGCTGCGACGCGCACGGTGCCGGCGGGTCCCGCCGCGGAGACCCCGGCCGGACCGGTGCCGCGCCGGGTGCGGCCGCCCCGCTGGCTGGACCTGCGCCTGGTGCTCGGCGTGCTGCTCGTCCTGGGCGCGGTGCTGCTGGGCGCCCGCGTGCTCACGGCCGCCGACGCGACCGTGCCGGTGTGGTCGGTGACCGCCGACCTCGCCGCCGGCACCGTGCTCGGCGCCGAGGACCTGGCCGCCGTCGACGTGCGGCTCGGCGACGCCGCCGGCGCCTACCTGTCCACCGGCACCGACCCCGCGGGCCGGACCCTCGCCCGGGCGGTCCGGGCCGGCGAGCTGCTGCCGCGGACCGTGCTCGAGGAGCCGGAGGACCTGGTGCAGGTCGCGCTGCCGGTCCAGGCCGGCTACGTGCCACCGGGCCTGGCCCGCGGCTCGGTCGTCGACGTCTACGGGGTCACCGACCCGGCGGGCACCGCGACGGGGGAGGGTGTCGTGCTCGTGGTCGGCTCGGCGCCGGTGCAGGCGGTCAGCGGCCGCGCGGAGGGCGTCCTGTCGACGACGACCACGACCGTGCAGGTGGTGGTCGCCGTGCCCGCCGACGACGCGCCCGACGTGCTGGCCGCGATCGGCGGCCGGCCGCTGGTGGTCGTGGTGCACGGGTCCGTCGAGGACGCCGGCACGCCCGCGGTGTCCCGCTCGCCGGCCGCTCCGCCGTCGTCGGCTCCGGCCTCCTCGGCGCCGGCCTCCTCGGCTCCGGCCTCCTCGGCTCCGGCCTCCTCGGCTCCGGCCTCCTCGGCTCCGGTCCCGGGGCCGGCTCCCGTGTCCGTCCCGCCGGTGCAGCCCGCGCCGGTGGAGCCGGTGGCCCCGCCGGTGACCGCCGACCCTGCGGCCGGTGCCCCCGCCGCGCCCGCTGCCTGATGGCGCTGCAGGTCGTCACCGCGGTCACCGGCGCGCCGTGGGAGGCGGCGCTGGTCGGGGCGCTCGACCGCGCCGACCACGGTGTCACCGTCGTGCGGCGCTGCGTCGACGCCTCGGACCTGCTGGCCACCGCGGCCACCGGCACCGCCCAGGCCGCGCTGCTGTCGGCCGACCTGCACCGGCTCGACGGCGACGCGGTCGCCCGGCTGACCGCCGCGGGGGTGGCCGTCGTCGGGCTGGCCGACCCCGCGGACCAGCGCGCCGGCGACCGGCTGCGCGCCCTCGGCGTGGGGACGGTGCTGCCGACCGACGCCCCGGCCGAGGACGTCGTGCGCGCGCTGCGGGACGCCGTCGCGGGCGGGCCCGCCGCCGGGCGCGACGTCGCCGACCCGCGCGCGGCGCTGCCCGCCCCGGCGCTCCCCGGGCCGGAGCCGGAGGAGCAGCGGCCCCCGCGCGGCCGGGTCGTGGCGGTGTGGGGGCCGACCGGCGCGCCCGGCCGGACCACCGTCGCGGTCGGTCTCGCCGACGAGGCCGCCCGTCTCGGCGTCCCCACGCTGCTCGTCGACGCCGACGTCTACGGCGGCGTGGTCGCGCAGGTGCTCGGGCTGCTCGACGAGTCGCCGGGGCTGGCCGGGGCGGCGCGGCAGGCGGCGGCCGGCACGCTCGACGGCGCCGCGCTCACCCGGCTGGCCTGGTCGGTCCGCCCGGACCTGGCCGTGCTGACCGGGCTGGCGCGCGCCGACCGCTGGCCCGAGCTGCGGCCCGCCGCGGTCGCCGCGGTGCTCACGGAGGCGCGGCGGGCCGCCGACCTCGTCGTCGTCGACTGCGCGTTCAACCTCGAGGAGGACGAGGAGCTGTCCTTCGACACGGCCGCGCCCCGGCGCAACGGCGCCACGGTGACCGTGCTCGAGTCCGCCGACGACGTCCTCTGCGTCAGCGGCGCCGACCCCGTGGCATTGCAGCGCACCATCCGCGCCCTCGGCCAGCTGCGCGACCTGCTGCCGGAGGTGGAGCCGGCGGTCGTGGTCAACCAGGTGCGCCGCGGGCCGGTGCCCGGGGACCCGCGCGAGGAGATCGCGGGCGCACTCGAGCGCTTCGCCGGCCGCGCGGTCCGCGCGTTCCTGCCGGCCGACCGCCGCGCCACCGACGCCGCCCTCGCCTCCGGCCGGACGCTCGCCGAGGTGGCGCCCGGCTCCCCGCTGCGCGCCGCCCTGCGGTCGCTGGCCGCGGGGCTCGCGCAGGTGCCCGAACCCGCCGCCGGCCGGCGCGGCCGCCCGCGCCGGAGGGCCGGGTGACGCCGCCGTCCCGGCCCGGCGACCACCCGTCCCGCGGGTGTCCCGGTCTCCGCCCGCGACGTACGGTGGGCTCCCGATCCGGAGGAGGACGATGGCCGAGCGGCTGAGCACCCTGGACGCGTCGTTCCTCTACCTGGAGGACGACGGGGCACCGATCCACGTCGCCGGGGTGCTGGTCCTGGAGCCGGTCGAGGGCGGTCTCGACGCCCTCGCCGAGCTGGTCGAGGCGCGGCTGCCGCTGGTGCCGCGCTACCGGCAGCGGATCGTGCCGGTGCCGGGCCACCTGGCGAACCCGGTGTGGGCCGACGACCCCGACTTCGACGTCGCCTACCACGTCCGGCGGTCGGCGGTGCCGCGCCCGGGAACCGAGGCGCAGCTGCTCGACCTGGTCTCCCGGGTGACCTCGCGCCCGCTGGACCGCGGCCGGCCGCTGTGGGAGGTCTACCTGGTCGAGGGCCTGTCCGGCGGCCGGGTCGCGGTGGTCACCAAGACCCACCCGGCGCTCGTCGACGGCCTGGGCGCCGTCGACATCGCGCAGGTCCTGCTCGACAGCTCGCCGGACGCGCCCGTCCCGTCGGCCGACGACTGGGCGCCGCGGCGGGTGCCCGGCCGGGTCGAGCTGGTCCGCGACGCGCTCGGGGACTACGTGCAGCGCCCCACGGCGGTGCTCGAGACCGCGCGGTCGGCGGTCGGGGACCTGCGCTCCACCGCGGCCCGGGTGCGGGGCGTGGCCGGAGGGCTGGTCCGGGCGGCCCGTTCGGCGGTCGTCCCGGCTCCGCACGGCCCGCTCGCCCGCACGCTGGGCGACCAGCGGCGGGTCGCCGTCGCGCGCGCCGACCTCGACGACCTCAAGGCGATCCGCAAGGCGCACGGCGGCACGATCAACGACGTCCTGCTGACCGTGCTCAGCGGCGCCCTGCGCGACTGGCTGCTGTCCCGCGGTGAGCCGGTGCTCGGCTCGACCGCCGTCCGCGCGCTGGTGCCGGTGTCGGTGCAGGGCGAGGACCAGGACGCGCCGGGCAGCGGCGTGGCGGCCTACCTGGTCGACCTGCCGGTCGGGGAGCCCAACCCGTGGGTGCGGCTGGCCCGGCTCAGCTACGCGATGCGGGGGGTGACCGGCTCGGGCCGCTCGGTGCGCGCCGACACGCTCGTCGCGCTCACCGGTTTCGCCCCGCCCACGCTGCACGCGCTCGGCGCGCGCGCCGCCCGGGGGCTGTCGCGGCGGATGTTCAACCTCGTCGTCACCAACGTCCCGGGCCCGCAGGTGCCGCTGTACGCCGCCGGCAGCCGGATGCTCGAGGTGTTCCCCGTGGTCCCGCTGATCGGCGGGCAGGGCCTGGCGGTCGGCATGACCAGCTACGACGGGCACGTCTACGTCGGGCTCAACGCCGACCGGGACGGCGTCGGGGACGTGGACGTCCTGGCCGACCTCGTCGAGCAGGAGGTCGGGGCGCTCGCCGACTCCGTGCGCTGACCCGGCGGCGGACCCGCGCCGGGAGGTGCGGGATACGGTCGCCTTCCCCGACAGGAGAGGAGCGGCCGGGTGCGGATCTACCTGCCGGCGACGACGAGCGTCCTGCGGGCGCTCGTGGACGAGGGCCGGCTGAGCGGGCCGCACACCGGCTTCGCCGTCACCCCGCGGCTGCGCGACCACTACGCGCTCAGCGACGCCGCGGCCGACGTCGAGGAGCTGGAGTACGCGGCGCTGCTCGCCGCCGCCCGGGCCAGCCTGCGGCTGGTCGACGTCGACCCCACGGCCGCCCGCCGCCGGGTCGTGCTCGCGGCCGACGTGCCCGACGGCTCGGTCGCCGAGATCGACGACCCGGACACCGAGCCCGGCGCCGTGCGGGTCACCGCCGACGTCGCGCTCGCCGACGTGGCCAGCGCGCACGTCGACGGCGCCGAGGCCGAGGAGGACGTGCGCGCCGCGGTCGCCGTGGTCCTCGAGGCCGACCTCGGCAGCGAGGAGGCACAGTTCGTCGTCGACCAGGCCGAGGGGCACGAGCTGGCCTGGTACGCCACCCAGGAGATCGGCCCGGCGCTCGACCTGCTCTGACCGGCCGGTCACGGGCCGGCCGGCCGTGCGCGGGCGACCTGGACCCGCTGCGGGGTCCCGGCGGTGACCAGCCAGCCCGACCCCGGCCGGACCGGCACCGGGGTCCGGGGCAGCCGGGTGCCCAGCAGGTCGGCGTCGCCGGGGCCCGGGCACAGCAGCAGGCCGCTGCGGCCGCGGCGCAGCTCGGCGACCGGGCCGCGGAAGGCCGGGGAGAGCTCACCGGCCGTCCCGGCGGCGAGCACCAGCACCTCGCCGGTGCCGTCGCCGCCGGCCAGTGCGGCGCCGACCGGTGAGTCGGCGAGCGTGCCGGCGTCGTCCAGCAGCACCGCGCCCGGGCGCCCGGCCAGGCCCGCGCACCACGCCCGCCACCCGGTGACGTCGTCGGCGGGGAGCACCGGCAGCCCGTCCGGTGCCGACCGGCCGGCCTGAACCACGCGCAGGACGGGGACGCCGGCCGCCGTCAGCGTCGCGCCCAGCGCCGTCAGGGTGCTCGTCCGGCCGCTGCCGGGCGGGCCGACGACGAGCAGCCCACCGGCGCGCAGCAGGTCGACGGTGAGCACACCGCCCTCGTCGCCGCCGGGCCCCAGGGGCACGCGGCGGAGCAGGCCGGCGTCCTCCCCGGCCGGCGGCTGCACCGGCGGCGGGTCCGGCGGCAGCTCGGGGACGACCAGCGGCCCGGCGCCCGGTGGAGCGGCCGGCGCGGTGCGGCGCAGGGCCCGGGGCAGGGCGACCTGGCACTCGAGCGCCTCCTCGCCCAGCAGCGCCCGGCCCGGCGGGCGGGTGCCGGGCACCGCGCGGACCGGCACCCCGGCCACGGCGTAGTCGGCGCGGTCGGGCAGCGGGAGGACCAGGCGGGTCCCCGCGGCCGCGGCCAGCCGGCCCCCGGGGACGGCGCGGTCGGCGGTCAGGACGCAGGTCAGCGCGGCCGCGCCGCCGTCGCGGACCAGCCGCAGGAACTCGGCCGCGCCCTGCCCGGGGACCGCCTCGTCCAGCTGCGCCAGCAGGGCGTCCACGCCGTCGACCAGGAGCAGGACGGCCGGGGCGTCCGCACGCCCTCCGGCCCGCCGCCCGGCGACCTCCCCGGCCAGCCGGGACACCAGCCGGACGGTGCGCAGCGCGTCGTCCGCCCCGACCACCGTCCCGGTCTGCGCCAGGCCCGCGGCCTCGGCGGCCAGCGCGCCACCGGCGTGGTCGAGGACGTGCACGTGCAGCCGGCCGGGGGACAGCCGCTCCACAGCCTCGGCCAGCACGGTGCGCAGCAGGGTGGTGCGGCCGCTGCCCGGGCCGCCCACGGCCAGCCAGCCGCCGCCGCGGGCGAGGTCGAGCCGCAGCGGCTCCCGCGCCTGCCGGCCGGGGCGGTCGACGAGCCCCACCACCAGCCGCGTCGCGGGCCCGTCCGCGGCGGGGAGGTCGGTCGCCTCCAGGCGCTCGGGGAGCGCCGGCTGCCAGGGACGGTGCGGCCGCCGCACGCCCGCCGCCTCGGCGTGGCCGGTGGTGGCCGCGGCGACCCGGGCGAGGTCGGTCGGGCCCACCGGCGTCCCGGGCGCGGTCCCCGCCGGGGGTGCCGGCCAGGACCAGCGGGTCACCGTCGGGCCGGTGGCCGCCGCCGCGGAGTCGAGCGCCACCCGTGCCGCCTGGAACGGGACCGGGCGCCCGCTGCCGGTGCGCAGGTACCCCCGGCCGGGACGGTCCGCCGGCACCGCCGCGGCGACCCCGCTGCCGAGCACGTCGCGCGAGTCGGCCTCGTCGGTGGTGCGCAGGCACAGCCGCAGCGAGCAGTTGGCCCGGATCTCGGGGGACACCACGCCCCCGGGGCGCTGCGTCGCGAGCACCAGGTGCACGCCGAGGGAGCGGCCCCGCTGGGCGATCCCGACCAGGCCCGCGACGAACTCCGGCAGCTCCTCGGCCAGCCCCGCGAACTCGTCGACGACGATCACCAGCCGCGCCAGCTCGACCTCCGGCGGGAGCGCCGCCAGGTCGGGGACACCGGCCGCGGCCAGCAGCGCCTCGCGGCGGGCGAGCTCCGCCGTCAGCGACCGCAGCGCCCGGGCGGTGGCCACGCCGTCCAGGTCGGTCACCAGGCCGACGGTGTGCGGCAGCGCCACGGCCTCGGCGAAGGCGGCGCCGCCCTTGTAGTCGACCAGCAGGAAGGAGCACCGGTCGGGCGGGTGCGCCAGCGCGAGCCCGGCGACCAGCGTCTGCAGCACCTCGGACTTGCCCGACCCGGTCGTCCCCGCCACCAGGGCGTGCGGCCCGTCCCGCACGAGGTCGACCTCCGCCACCCCGTCCGCGGTCACGCCCAGCCGCGCGATGAGCGACGACCGCGTGGCCGACCAGGCGACCGGCACCTCCCCGGCAGGCCTGCCCCCGCCGTCCGCGAGCAGGTCGAGCAGGCGCACGGTGCCCGGCAGCCCCGCGGCCTGCCGGGCGGGCGCCAGGGGAGCCAGGTCGCGGGCCAGTCGTGCCGCGGCGGCGAGGGGCAGGCGGTCGACGACGACGTCGGCGGGGAGCGCGCCGTCGCCGAGCCCGAGCCGCCCCGTGTCGCCGGTCTCGCCCCCGACCTCGAGGACGGCGGGGACGCAGCCGCCGAGGCCCTCGCCGCGGCGGGCGAGCGCCAGCAGCACCGCCCCCCGCTCGCGGCACCGGCGCAGGAGCTCGGCGAGCGCCGGGTCGACCGGCCGGTCGACGACGAGGACCGGTGTCCCCGCCGCGTCCCCGCGCCCGTCGGCCAGGCCGGTCAACCACGCGGACGGCGCGGCGTCGGCCCCGGCGCCCGGCAGGCGGACGGGGACCGCGCCGGCCGGCAGGTGCGGCAGCCACCGCGTCCAGGACCAGTCGGCCATCCGCCCGGCGGAGGCGAGGACCGCGACGTCGACGTCGCCGGGTGCGGACAGGGTGACCAGCTGCGCCAGCAGCCCGCGCACCACGCCCAGCGCGGGCTCCCGCGGACCGGTCACGGCCAGGCCGCCGGTACGGCGCAGGTCGACGGTCACCGGCAGGTCGGCCGCGGGTTCCGGTACCCGCCGGCCCGCCTCGACGCGGACCACCCGGGTGGGACCCGCGCCGGTCCCCACCCGCACGGTCAGCGCCGCCGGGTCTCCGGCGCCGCGGGACCACAGCAGGGTGGTCCGCCGGCGCGCCGCGGCGGTCAGGGCCGCCAGGTCGGGAGCGGCCGCCCGCGCCGCCCGGACGTCGTCCCGGACCGCCTCCGCCAGCCGGGCGCGAGCCTCCCGCACCTCCCCGGCGTGCGCCGCGGCGGCCCGCCGGCCGGTGCGCGACCCGCTCCACCGGTCCGACGCCCAGCCACCCACCGCGACCAGCGGACCCAGCAGCGCGAAGAACAGGAAGGTGGGCGCCGACAGGACCAGCGCGAGCGCGACCCCGGCGACGGCCGGCAGCACCACGGCCACCCAGCCCAGCCGGCGCCGCGGTGCGGCCGCGGGCGGCTCCGGCCAGGTGACCTCCACCTCCGGGCGGTGCGCGGACGGCGGGACGCCCGGACGGATGAGCCGCCGGCCGCCCGGCCCGGGCCGCAGGCCCGCGCGCCCGTCCCGCGGGCCGGTGACGGTGACCGAGCTCGCGCCCAGCCGCAGCACCGCGCCGGGGTGCCACGGGCGTGCGGTGCCGTCGAGGTCGACGTCGTCGAGCCGGCTGCCGTTGGTCGAGCCGAGGTCGGTCACGGTGAGGCCACCGGCGCCGACCTCGAGCGCGACGTGCCGGCGGGAGACCCCCGGATCGGGCAGGGACAGCGTGGCGCCGGCCCCGCGGCCGAGCACGTGCCGGCCGGTGGCCAGCGGGACGGCGGTGCCCGCGGCGGGTCCGCCGACCACGTGCAGCTCCAGGGGGCTGGCGGCCGGCTCGCCGGACCGGGGGACCGGGCGGCCCAGGCCCAGGACCGCGCCGTGGAGCAGGCGGTCGTCGGTGAGGAGGAGCTCCCCGGGCAGCCGGGTGCTGCCGGACCACAGGCCCGCGGCCGCAACGCCCAGGGCGGCGGCCAGGGGGGCCAGCACGGCGTCGAGCCGGGCGTCGTCGGGAGCGCGGACCTCGACGTCGACGGCGCCCTCGGCGCCGACCAGCGTCCAGCAGCGGGCCTCGGCGCCGGCGGGGAGGGGAGCGGACACGGGCGCGACGCTCCCGGCGGCGGGCCCACCGCGGGGCCGGCCGGCCCGGGTCGTGGACGGGGCCGGGGCTGTGGACAACCCCGGGGCCCCCCGGGGCCGGTCCGGCCTACCGTCCGCAGCCACCCGGGAGGGACCCGGGACGGACAGGAGGAGCCATGAGGGTCGACATCGGGACGCTGCAGTCGATGGCCGGGCGGTGCCGGGCCGAGGCGGCCGAGACCGCCGCGCGGCACGCGACGCTGTCGAGCACGGTCACGACCTCGGTGCTCGACGGCTGGACCGACAGCCAGGCCGCGGTGCAGTTCAGCGCGCTCTACGAGCAGTGGCGGGTCTCGGCCCAGGGGGTGAGCGACGCGCTCACCGGCATGGGCGGGCTGCTCACCGCGGTCGCCGCGTCCTACCAGCAGCACGAGTCGGACATGGCCGCCCGCATCGGCGCGCTGATCTGACGCCGGGTCAGCCGGGTGGTGCCGCGGCGGACAGCGCGGCGGCCCGCCCGGGCTGCACCCGCCGGCGCACCGCGGCGAGCACCTCGGGCGCCCGCTCCCACGGCAGGATCGACAGGATCGCCACGCAGTGCGGCAGGAAGATGATCCGCAGCCCGCCGAACACCACGAGGTGGAAGCCGAGCAGGAACACCACGAGCGCGACGCGGGCCCGGTCGGACCGGACGAGCAGCATCAGCGGCGCGGCGAACTCGAACACGAGCATCACCCACTGCACGGCCACCAGCAGGCCGGGGACGTCGAGCGTCCAGTCCGACAGGGCGGTGCCGCGGCGGATCACCGCCCGGGTGATGGTCGAGCCGGTCGCCCAGTCCCAGCCGCCGAAGCGCATCTTCGCCCAGGCCGCGAGGAAGTAGGTGAGCATCACCGTGACCATGACCGCGGCCATCGCCCAGCCGGCGGCCTCGGACCGGCGGCGGTCGCGCCAGCGGACCCGGCCGATGGTGGGCAGCACGGCCAGCGCGACGAGGTAGGCGATGCGGTCGTGGTCGACCTTGCCGTAGCTCATCGCGATGACCATCCACTCGAGGTACAGCACGAACACGGCCGTGCCGAGCAGACGGGGGGCGCGGCCGGTGGCCGCGGCGAGGGCGATGAGGACCAGCGCCCACTGCACGACGTGGACGACGGTCGACGTCGGTGTGGGCAGGTGCAGCACGCGGGCGATCTCGAGGGGCTGGTACCAGACGGTCGGCACCTCGGCGTGGGCGCGCACCCACGCGGTGGTGAGGAAGACGTCGACCGGCACGAACAGGTAGGCGATGGTGCGGAACACCGCGATGCGGGCCAGCGGGACCGGGCGGGTCCAGAAGCCGCGCAGGCCGCGGACCGCGGACACGAGGGAGGTCACCGGAGAGGAGCTCACGCGCCGCCCCCCAGGTCCTGGCCGACGAGGACGCGGTCCGTCCACTCGCCGGTCGGCTGCCCGTCGGCGAGTTCGAAGTGCCGCTGCACCACCTGCACCTCGACGAGGTCGGGGGCGTCCGGGTGCCGGCGCGCGTAGGTCTCGGCCAGCGTCACCAGCAGTTCCGGGTCGTCGACCAGCCGCGGGAGCTGCCCCTCGAACTCGGCCCGGCGCAGCCCCACCTCGCCGCCGGACAGGCGCACCTCCTCGCCCTCGCCGGTCAGGCCGACGACGCGGGTGGAGACCACCGGCGCGTCCACCTCGGCCCGGGTCGAGTACATCTTGAACGGGCCGAACGGGAACGAGGCGTCGGTGCCCCAGACCGTCCCGGCGAGCAGCAGCGCGAGGACGGCCGCGGAGGCGGCGAGGCGGACGCGGCGCCCGCCCGTGGAGAGCCTGACGACGTCCGCCTCCGCGGGGTCGCCGGCGCGGGACGGCTGGACCACCCGGGCATCGTAGGATCGGCGCCCGTCCAGATGGGTCACCGACGCCGCGTGGTGGGCAACTGGCCTGCCCGGCCCGGGACGGCCCCTGCCCGCGCACGACGTCGGCACCGTCCACCGCACGACGACGTCGGAGGAGCGCACATGCAGTTCGGTCGGTACTACGAGGAGTTCGAGGTCGGTGCGGTCTACAAGCACTGGCCCGGGAAGACCGTCACCGAGTACGACGACCACCTGTTCTGCCTCATCACGATGAACCACCACCCGCTGCACCTGGACACCCACTACGCGGCGGAGACCACGGACTTCGGCAAGAACGTCGTCGTCGGCAACTACGTCTACTCGCTGCTGCTCGGCATGAGCGTGCCCGACGTGTCCGGCAAGGCCATCGCCAACCTGGAGATCGAGTCCCTGCGGCACGTGGCGCCGACCTTCCACGGCGACACCATCTACGGCGAGACCACCGTCCTGGACAAGACGGAGTCGAGGTCCAAGGACGACCGCGGCGTCGTGTACGTGGAGACGATCGGCTACAAGCAGGACGGCACGGTCGTGTGCGTCTTCCGGCGCAAGGTCATGGTGCCCAAGCGGTCCTACGGCGAGGCGCGCGGCGGCGAGCAGCCCGGCCGCCCGGAGCCGAAGCCGCGCTCCTGAGGGGGGAGGGGCGCTGCCGGACCGGTCAGGTCGGCAGCGCACCCCAGCCGCGCAGCGTCGCGACCAGCCCCGGCGTGCAGGCCAGCCGGCCGAGGTCGGCGGCGCCGGCCCAGGTGACCGCGTCCGCGTCGTCGCCCGGGACCGGCGCCGCCGCCGGGTCCTCGGGGGTGCAGGCGAAGTCGACGACGTCGTAGACGACGCCGTCGCCGGGGATCGTCACCCGGCCGACCTCCGCCCCGACCCGGACCGCCAGCCCGGTCTCCTCGCGCACCTCGCGGGCGACCGCCGCGGGCAGCGTCTCGCCCGGCTCCACCCGCCCGCCGGGGACCGACCACAGCCCCCGGCCGGGGGCGTTGCGCCGGCGGACCAGCAGCAGCCGGCCCTCCCCGTCGAGGACCACGGCGCCGACGCAGGCCTGCACCGGCAGCCGGTCGCCGGGGGAGTCGGGAGCCACGGCGGCAGGCTACGGCCGGGGTCGCGGCGGGTGACACGGCGAGACGGGACGGCGCCGTCCGCCTGCGCTTGACGTCAGCCCCGAGTGACAGGACGGTGTCATCCGATGAGCGCCTCCCCGGTCTGTCCCCGCTGTGGCGAACCACTGGTGGTGCGCCCCGGGGACTCGGCGGTGGCCTGGTGCCACGTGCACGGCGCGGTCACCCCGCTGCACCACACCACGCTCATCGCCCACGACGCCATCGCCGCGGTGACCGCGGACGCCCGGGTGCCGGCGTGGGTGCCCGACCCGGTGCCGCCGGGCTGGTCGGTGACCGGCCTGGCGTGGGGCGGGGAGCCCGGGGCGCGGGCGATCGTCGTCGGCTGCGCCGGCCCGGCGCCGCTGGGCGGGTCGGCGGAGCTGGTGCTGGTCGCCGAGGAGCCGGGCATGGGCGTGGGCTGCGGCTACGCCGGCCTGCCGGGCCTGGACCCCGGCGGGGTCATCACCGGCCCGTCGTCGGCGTCGGTGGAGGCCGCCGGCCAGCACGCGCCGCTGTGGGCGGTGCCCACCTCCGACGACCGGGCCGCCTTCGTCGGCGAGGCCTTCGGGGTGTGGCTGTGGCTGGTCATGTGGCCGATGTCGGCGGCCTGGCTGCTGGCCGAGGAGATGCGCCTGCTCGACCTGCGGGAACGGCTCTACCCGGACCTCCCGCTCGGCCCGCCCAGCGAGCACCTGCTGCCGGGGGACTGACCCGTCCGTCCGCCGCGCGGCGTGTCCCGGCGGAGGGCGCTGGGGCCTGTGTTACCCATGGGGTCGGCCTCCGGGCCGACCCGCGCGGGCACGTCGCCCGCCGGTGCGAGCGGATCCCCCGGGGGTGGCGGTGAACCTGAAGAAGGTGCTCGTCTGGCTGGCGGTGGCCTTCGTCGTGTTCTACGTCATCCAGCGCCCCGAGGCCTCGGCCGACGTGGTGCGCAGCGCCGGGGAGGCGCTCGGCAGCGCGGCGTCGTCGATCGCGGCCTTCGTCGGCTCGCTCGTCTGACCCCGCCGTGAGCGGCCCGGCCGGCGGCCGCCCGCCGCGGTGGGCCAAGGACGCCGCCAAGTACCTGCTCCCTAGTGAGCAGGCGGTCGTGGCGACCCGCCGGCACTGGGCGGTGCTGCTCTGGCCGGCCGCGAAGGCGGTCGCCGTCCTGCTCGTCGGGCTGTGGGTGCTCACCCTCGACCCGGACAACCGGGTCAGCGCGAGCGTCGGCCTGCTCCTCGTCCTCGGTGCCCTCGGCTGGTTCGCGCTGCGGGCCGGCGAGTGGTGGATGCGGCACTTCATCGTCACCCGCCGCCGCGTGCTGCTGACCTCGGGGATCGTCGCGCGCACGGTCAGCCTGCTGCCGCTGCGCCGGATCACCGACCTGACCTGGAAGGAGACCGTCCCCGGCCAGCTGCTGGGCTACGGCACCTTCCGGTTCGAGTCGGCCGGCTCGCAGCAGGCGCTGTCGCAGATCACCTTCCTGCCGCGCGCGGACCTGCTCTACCGCGAGGTGAGCGAGCTGCTGTTCGGCAGCGACGGCGGCGGGGCCGCGGCCGGCGACGACGAGGGCAACCCGGACGACGGCCGGCGCCCCGCCGCGGCGCCGCCCCCGCACGACACCCAGCCGATCCCGCGCCCGCCGGGGGCCTGAGCAGCGCGCGCCCGGCTGGGGGAGGCTGGACGCCGATGCGCATCGACCTGCACACCCACTCGTCGGTCTCCGACGGCACCGACACCCCGGCGGAGCTCGTGACCGCCGCCCGCGCCGCCGGCCTCGACGTCGTCGCGCTCACCGACCACGACACCACCGACGGGTGGGCGGCGGCCGCCGCGGCGCGGCCGGAGGGGCTGACCGTCGTCCCGGGGCTCGAGCTGTCCGCGCGCTGGTTCCCCGCCGAGGGGAGGCCGGTCAGCGTGCACCTGCTGGCCTACCTGTTCGACCCCGAGCACCCCGAGCTGGCCGGGGAGCTGCGGCGGCTGCGCGAGGAGCGGCTGACCCGCGGCCAGCGGATGGTCGCCGCGCTCGCCGCGGCCGGCTACCCGGTGGAGTGGCAGCGGGTCCTGGACGCCAGCGGCGGCGCGGTGGTGGGCCGCCCGCACGTGGCCCGGGCGCTGGTCGAGGCGGGCGTCGTCGCGTCGGTCGACGCGGCCTTCACCACACTGCTGCACCAGGGCGGCCCGTACCACGTGACCAAGGCCGACACCGACGTGCTCGAGGGCATCCGGCTGGTCCGGGCGGCCGGCGGCGTGCCGGTGTTCGCCCACGGCCTGGCCACCCGGCGCGGCCGGGTGGTCGACGACGCCGCGATCGCCGCGATGGCCGACGCCGGGCTGGTCGGGCTGGAGGTCGACCACCCCGACCACGACCCGGCCCAGCGCGCGCACCTGCGCGGCCTGGCCGCCGACCTCGGGCTGCTGGTCACCGGGGCCAGCGACCACCACGGCGCGAACAAGGCGACGCCCCTGGGCGCGTGCACCACCGACCCGGAGCAGTACGAGGCACTGGTGGCTGCGTCCACCGGCAGCGTGCCCCTGGCCGGCGGAGGCGCCGTCGCCGGTTAGCGTGGCCGGGTGAGGCAGTCCGACGGCGCACAGCTCGAGATGCCCGGCATGCCGCGCCGGTTGTTCCCCGCGACGCCGAGCAAGCTGGCCACCTTCGCCGACTGCCCGCGCCGCTACCGCCTCGCCTACGTCGACCGGCCGACGCCGCCCAAGGGCCCGCCGTGGGCGCACAACACGGTCGGCTCCGCCGTGCACGCCGCCCTGCGCTCGTGGTGGGACCTGCCACGGGGCCGGCGCACCGCCGTCGCCGCCCGGCAGCTGCTCTACGGCGTCTGGTCGGCCAACGGCTTCCGCGACGACGAGCAGGCCGCCCGCTGGCGCGCCACCGCGGCCGGCTGGGTCACCGGCTACGTCGAGTCGCTGGACCCCGCCGACGAGCCGGTCGGGCTGGAGCGGCAGGTCTCGTGCACCACCGAGCGGCTGGCGCTCACCGGGCGGGTCGACCGCATCGACCAGCGCGGCGACGAGCTGGTCGTCGTCGACTACAAGACCGGCCGGGTGCCCAGCACCGACGACGAGGCCCGCGGGTCGGCGGCGCTCGCGGCCTACGTGCTCGGCGTGCGGCGCACGCTGCGCCGGCCGTGCAGCCGGGTCGAGCTGCACCACCTGCCCAGCGGCACGGTCGCCTCCTTCGAGCACACCGAGCGGTCGCTGGCCAACCACGTGCGCCGGGCCGAGGACGTCGCGGAGGACATCGCCGTCGCCACCCGGCGGGTGGAGGACGGCGTGCCGCCGGACGAGGCGTTCCCCGCCGCTCCGGGCCGGCAGTGCGGCTGGTGCGACTTCCGGCCCAGCTGCCCGGTGGGGCAGGCGGCGACGCCGCCGCGGGAGACGTGGAGCTTCCTGCCCGCCGACGACGACCCGGTGGAGGGCCGCGCGCGAGAGGGCCAGGCGCGGGAGGGCTAGGCGCCGACCTCGACCGCGCCCGCCGTCCGCTCGAAGGCGGCGCGCCGGATCGGGGAGTGCCGGGCCCGGTCGGGCAGCGCGAGCATCCCGGTGCGGAACGCCCGCAACGCCGCCGTCGCCGCGGTGTCGGTCAGCGTCAGCCCGGGCAGCGAGGCCATCCGGCGCGCCCACGGCGGCAGGGTGGCCACCGCCAGCGACGCCAGCGACCCCCAGGCCGGCCGGGCCGGGGTCAGGAACTGCACCCAGCGCGGCATCGGCGGGACGACGAGGAAGCGCCACGCCTCCCGCCCGGCCGCGGTGAGCGTGAGCTCGGGCCGGAGCCGCTCGAAGTAGCCGGCGAGCGCGGCCGCCGAGTCGGGGACGTCGGCGCGGTCGATCCCGATGAGCTCCGCGGCGGTCACCTGCTCGGCCACGTAGCGGTCGGCCTCGGCGGCGGTGACGACGCCCGTGCGGCGGGCGACGTCGAGCAGCGAGTCGACCTCGCAGTTGTGCACCCACAGCAGCAGGTCGGCGTCGTCGACGCGGTAGGTGCGGCCGGTGGTCTCCTCCGTGCCGCCCAGGCGCCGGTGCATGCCGCGGACCCGCCGCACGGCGCGGATCGCCTCGCGGCGGGTGCCGAAGGTCAGCGTGTCGACGTACTCGGCGGTGCGCACCAGCCGCTGCCACGGGTTGGCGCGGAAGACCGAGTTGCGGGCCACGCCGTCCATCGCGACCGGGTGCAGCGCCTGCAGCAGCAGCGCGCGCAGCCCGCCGACGCTGTAGACGGGGTCGGCGTGCACCCGCCAGGTGACGCTGTCGGGCCCGAAGAAGCCGAGCAGGTCCTCCTCGGCGGTCCAGTCGCGCGCCGAGGGCCGGGGGCCGCTCACCGGGCCTCCTCCGGCACCGAGGACCAGAACGCCTCGAGCACCTCGAGCGTGCGGCGCGGGTTCTCGACGGCGGGGGAGTGGATCGCGCCGTGGATGACCTCGTGCCGGGCGCCCAGCCGACGGGCCATGTCCGCCTGCACGTCCGTCGGCCAGGCGTCGTCGGCCACGCCGTAGGCGACCAGCACCGGCACGCCGGTGGCGGCCAGCTCGGCCACCCGGTCGGGTTCCGTGGTCATCGCGTCGGCCATGCCGCGCAGCCCGGCCGCGGTGTTGCGGAGGAACCGGCGGGCGTAGAACGCGCGGGTGGGGGCGGGCACCGCCTGGGCGCGCTCGTCGGTCATCGCCAGCTGCTCGAGCGTGGCGTGCACGCCCGGGACGCCACCGGAGTCCAGCAGCGGGCCGAGGTGCTCGAGCAGCTCGGCGCGCAGGCCGCCCAGCCGGGAGGGGCCCGACCCGAGCAGGGTCAGCGAGCGGAAGGCGCCGGGGTCGGCGAGGACGGCGCCGCGGGCGACCAGCCCGCCGAAGCTGTGCCCGAGCAGGTGCGGGGTGCCGGTCTCCTCGCGCAGCAGGCGGGCGACGCCGACGACGTCGGCGGCGAGCTCGGCGACCGAGTAGGCGGCCGGGTCGTCGGGACCGGGGGACTCGTACTGCCCGCGCTGGTCGACCGCCACCACCCGGTAGCCGTCGGCGGCCAGCGGCGCGAGCAGCGGGGCGAAGTCCTCCTTGCTGCCGGTGTACCCGGCGACCAGCAGCACCGTGCCGCTGGGCCCGTCGCCGCCGGTGTCCAGCGCGGCCAGCGGCCCGGCCCGCCCGGGGAGGGTGCGCGGCGTCGCGTCGTGGTCGGCGAGCTGGCGCAGGTCGTCGGCGGCGATGGCGAGGTCGGGGCTGTGCGAGGTGCCGGGCAGGACCATGGTCCCCAGTGAACCTCGCCCGCGGCGGCCGCGCCGCCGAGCGGGGGACTAGGCGTACCCGAGCACCCGGTCGGGGAGGGCGTAGACGAGCACCGGCCCGGCGACGGCGGCCCGCCCGCCCGGCGCCGGCGGGTCCTGCAGGGCCACCCGGGAGAGCTCGGCGCCGGCGGCCGGGTCGCGCAGCACGAGGCCGTCGGGCTCGGGCACCCAGACACCGGCCTGCCCGACCTCGCCCTTGCCGGCGGCGGACGCGGTGGGCAGGCCGAGGGCCGGCGTCGACCACAGCGGCGCGCCGCTCGTCCGGTCCAGCGCCCACACGGTGCCGCGCGCCCACACCAGCGCGACGTCGCCGGTCCCGGACTGCAGCACCGGATCGCCCTCCGCGCCGCCGTCGGTCGCGGCCGGGAGCGCGAGCTCCTGCAGCTGGGCGCCGTCGTCGGGGCGGTGGACCAGCAGGGCGTCGCCGGCGACGACGTCGACCAGCCGGTCCACGCCGGCCAGCCGCACCTCGGCGCCGTCCGCGACGGCCAGGTCGCGGGTCCAGCGGGCCTCGCCGGAGAAGGAGTCGAACAGCCGCAGCTGGACGGCGGCCGAGCCGGCGCAGCGCTGCAGCACCGCGACGCCGGCGCTGCCCGCGGCGGTGTCGAGCAGCGTGCAGCCGGACTCCGCGCCCGCCCGCCAGCGGACGTTGTCCCCGACCAGGTCGAGGACGACGACGCCGGTGTCGCTGCTGGCGAGGACCACCTGGTCGGCGCCGGTGACGGTGGCGTCGCCGCGCAGGCTCAGGTTGCGGGTCCAGGCGCGCACGCCGGTGGCCGCGGTGAGGGCCAGCGCCTCGTCGCAGCGGTCCGCGGTGCGGAAGACGGCGACGACGAGCCCGTCGCTGGCGGAGAGCCCGCACAGCGCGGCGTCGGTGCGCCGGTAGTGCCAGGCCTCCTGGCCGCTGGCCGGGTCCAGCGCCGTGACGCCGTCGGCGACGGGCACGACCACCCGGCCGCCCTCGACGACGGCGTCCGGCAGCGGGACGTCGACGTCGACCGACCAGGCGGGCCCGAGCTCACCGGCCGGCGCGGCCGAGGGGACCGGCGGCTCGGCGGCGGTGGTGCTGTCGGTCGCGGCGACGCTCGACCCCCGCCACAGCAGGGTGGCGACGACGGCCAGCGCGAGGGTGGCCGCCGTCCAGACCCACACCCGCAGCGGCGGGGGACGCAGCGCCACGCGGCGTCTTACGCGGCGGACTCGGAGTCGCCGCCGTCGCCGTCGCCGTCCTGGCCCTCGGCGCCGGCGCCGGAGTCGGCGGAGGCGCCGGAGCGACCCCGGCCGCCGCGGCGGCGACGGCGCCGCCGCGGCTTGGCCGCGTCCTCGCCGGACCCGTCGGCGGCGTCCACGGCCGGGGCCGCGGGGGCCTCGGCGGACCCGGCCCCGGCCGGCGCGGCGTCGGCCGGCGGGGCGGCGATGGCCTCGGCCGCGGCACCGCCGCCGCGGGTGCGGCGGCGCGAGCGGGACCGGGCCGGGCGCTCGTCCTCGGTGCGGGGCTCCTCCTGCGCGGGACCGCGGCCGGCGCCCTTGGGCTTCCTGCCGGTCTCGCCGAGGTCCTCGAGCACCTCGGCGTCGAGGCCCTCGCGGGTCCGCTGCGAGCGCGGCAGCCGGCCCCTGGCGCCCTCGGGGACGTCGAGGTCGGTGTAGACCCACGACGAGGTGGAGTAGGTCTCCGGCGGGTCCACGAACGGCAGGTCCAGCGCCTTGTTGATCAGCTGCCAGCGCGGGATGTCGTCCCAGTCGACCAGCGTGACGGCGACGCCCTCGCGCCCGGCGCGGCCGGTGCGGCCGATCCGGTGCACGTAGGTCTTCTCGTCCTCGGGGCACTGGTAGTTGACGACGTGGCTGACGCCGGTGACGTCGATGCCGCGGGCGGCGACGTCGGTGGCGACCAGGACGTCGACCTTGCCGCTGCGGAAGGCGCGCAGCGCCTGCTCGCGGGCGCCCTGGCCGAGGTCGCCGTGGACGGCGGCGGCCGCGAACCCGCGGTCGACCAGCTCGTCGGCGACCTTCTGCGCGGTGCGCTTGGTGCGGCAGAAGACCATGGCCAGGCCGCGGCCGCGGGCCTGCAGCACGCGGGCGAGCAGCTCGGGCTTGTCGAGGTTGTGCGCCCGGTACACGAACTGCGTCGTCTGCGGGACGGTCGAGCCCTCGTCGTTGCCGTGCGCCCGGATGTGCGTCGGCTGGGTCATGAACGACCGCGACAGGGTGACGATCGGGCCGGGCATGGTGGCCGAGAACAGCATCGTCTGCCGCTGGGTCGGGACCATGCCGAGGATCCGCTCGATGTCGGGCAGGAAGCCCAGGTCGAGCATCTCGTCGGCCTCGTCGAGGACCAGGACGCGGACCTTGCCGAGGATCAGGTGGCCCTGCTCGGCCAGGTCCAGCAGCCGGCCGGGGGTGCCGACGACGACCTCGACGCCGGCCTGCAGCGCGGACACCTGCGGCTCGAACGCGCGGCCGCCGTAGATGGCCTGCACGCGGATGCCGCGCTTCGCGCCGGCGGTGCCGAGGTCGCGGGCGACCTGGACGCACAGCTCGCGGGTGGGGACGACGACCAGCGCCTGCGGGACGCCGTCGCCGCCCTCCGCGGCGGGGACGACGCGCTGCAGCAGCGGGACGCCGAAGCCGAGGGTCTTGCCGGTGCCGGTGCGGGCCTGCCCGATGAGGTCGTTGCCGGCCAGCGCCAGCGGGAGGGTGAGCTCCTGGATCGCGAAGGTCCGGGTGATGCCGACCTCGGCCAGCGCCGCGACGACGTCGGGGTGGACGTCGAAGTCGCTGAACAGCGGCGCGGTCTCCTCGACGGGGGCGCCGCCGAGGGCCTCGACGGTCTGCTCGACCTGCTCGGGCGCCGGCGCGCCGGTCTCGGCGTGCTCGAGCTCGGTGATCGGGGTGCTGGTCCCGGTGGGGGTGGTCTCGGTGGGGGTGTTCTCGATGGAGGTCAGTGCTCTCGCCTCTGGTCGGCTGGGGGAGCTGCCGGGGCGACGGCGTCGTCGCCCGGGGCGCTCCGCGGTCGGGTGTCGCGGGATGCGTTCCAGCGCCGACGCGGCCAGCGGACCGGGGAGGACCGGGACGCGCCCGGTGCCCGATCGGGGCTCCTCAGGGCGTCGTCCGACGTTCGTCAGCGCACAGATACCAGCGAGCCTGGCGGCCCGCCTGTTCCCCATGCTAGCGCGGACAGCGGCTAGCCTCGGTCGCCGCGCGGCCCCGCCCGCCCCGACACCCCCCGGAGGTGGCACGTGACCACGGTCGACACCCGAGCCGTCGTCGACCTGCTCGGCGTGCTCGCCTACGCGGAGCTGACCGCGTTCGACCGGCTGGCCGAGGACGCGCGGATGGCGCCGACCCTGGCCGGCCGCGCCGCGCTGGCGCGCATGGCCGCCGCGGAGATGGGCCACCACGACCGGCTGGCGCAGCGGCTGACCGAGCTCGGCGCGGACCCGACCGAGGCGATGCGCCCGTTCGTCGCCGCGCTCGACGGCTTCCACGAGGGCACCCGCCCGCGCACCTGGCTCGAGGGCCTGGTGAAGGCCTACGTCGGCGACGGCCTGGCCGCCGACTTCTACCGCGAGATCGCCGGCTCCCTGCCCGACCCGGACCGGTCGCTGATCCTCGAGGTGCTCGCCGACACCGGCCACGCCGACTTCGCCGTCCGCGAGGTCCGGGCCGCGATCGCCGCGCAGCGGACGCTGGCCGGCCGGCTCGCGCTGTGGGGACGCCGGCTGGTGGGGGAGGCGATCTCCCAGTCGCAGGCGGTCATCGCCGAGCGGGACGGCCTGGCCCGGCTGATCATCGGCGGCACCGGCGACCTGACCGGCGTCGTCCGGCTGGTGGACCGCATCACCGCCGCGCACACCGAGCGCATGAAGACCCTCGGCCTGAACCCCTGAAGACGGCGGGAGGGCGTCCCCGCGGGATGCGGGGACGCCCTCCCGGGACGTACGGGGGTCTCAGGCGCCGGCGACGAAGCCCACCCGGCGCTGGTCGGCCTGGGCGATCTCGACGTAGGCGATCCGGTCGACCGGGACGAGGACACGGCGGCCCCGCTCGTCCTCCAGGGTCAACAGCCCGTCCTTCGTGCCGCCGGACACGGCGGCGGCCACGTCGGCAGCGATCTCGTCAGGGGTCTTCGGGCTGTCGACGACCAGCTCCCGGGGGGAGTGCTGGACACCGATCTTGACTTCCACGGGGGATGCCTCCTCGGGTTGCACGGCTGCCGACCACGCTAGTCCAGCGCGGGGTGCGCGGCCCCGGCGCGCGCCTGTGCCCTCAGCGAACAGGCACGGCGCGGGACCGGATCAGCCCGCGGCCGGCTCCCCCTCGACCCGCGGGAAGCGGGAGATGCCCCGCCAGGCCAGCGCGGACATCAGCGACACCGCCTCGTCGCGGGTCACCGTGCCCTTCTGCGCCAGCCACCAGCGGGCGCTGGTCTCGGCGAGACCGGTCAGCCCCGAGGCCAGCAGGTGCGCCTGCTCCGGCGAGCTGCCGGTGTCGCCGGAGATGACCTCGGCGATCGCCTCGACGCACGCTCGGTTGCCGCGGTCGACCAGGGCGCGCACGTCGTCGTCGTTGCGCAGGTCGGACTCGAAGACGAGCCGGAACGCGCCGCCCTCGGCGTCGATGAAGTCGAAGTAGGCGCCGACGGCACCGTGCACGCGCTGCCGGTTGTCCTCGGTGCCGGCCATCGCCTCGCGCACCCGGTCGGTGAGCTCGGTGACCTGCTGCTCGAGCAGCGCCAGGTAGAGCTCCCGCTTGCCCGGGAAGTGCTGGTAGAGGACGGGCTTGCTGACGCCGGCGCGGTCGGCGATGTCGTCCATCGCGGCGGCGTGGTAGCCGTGCGCGACGAAGACCTCCTGGGCGGCCTGCAACAGCTGCAGCCGCCGGGCGCCGCGGGGGAGCCGCGACGTGCGGCGGACGGGGGCCGGTCGGGAGGACTGCATGGTCCCGGGGATGTTACCGGCGGGTCACCCGCCCCACGCGACACCTCCGGCTGGCATACCGTTCGCCGCGTGCCCGAGGTCCGTCGCGTGCGCCGCCGCCCGCCGGCGCCCCCGTCGATCGCCCCGTCGTCCACCGCCCGGCTCTCGACGGCGCCCCTGCCCGTCCCCGGCGCGCCGCCGGACGCCTGGCCCGGCCGGCAGCTGCCGGTCAGCGGCGGCAGCGTGTACGTCCGCACCACGCCGTGGGCCGGGCCGCCCGGGGCGCCGCGAGAGCGCGCGCTCTACGTCCACGGCCTCGGCGGCGCGTCCACCAACTGGACCGACCTGGCGGCGCTGCTCGCCGTCCGCTGCGCGGGGTGGGCGGTGGACCTGCCGGGGTTCGGCCGCTCGCAGCCACCCACCGGCGGGTCGTACTCCATCCGCGGGCACGTGCGCGCGGTGGTCGAGGTCCTCGAGCACGTCCGGGACCAGCCGGGCGGCGGGCAGGGCGGGCCGGTGCACCTGCTCGGCAACAGCCTCGGCGGCCTGGTCAGCCTGGTGGTGGCCGCCCGCCGGCCGGACCTCGTCGCGTCACTGACGCTGGTCTCCCCGGCGATGCCGGTCTACCGCGTGCCGCAGGCGTTCAGCCGCGCGCTGCTGCTGCTCCTGCTGCCGGGCGTGCCGGGCGTCGCCGAGCGGCGGCTGGCGGGCGTGACGCCCGAGCAGTCGGTGCGCGGCATGCTGCAGATGTGCTTCGGCGAGCCCGCGCGGGTGCCGCCGGAGCGGGTCGACGCCGCCGTCGAGGAGACCCGCGAGCGGGCGCGGCAGGAGTGGGCCAACCGGGCGCTGACCCGCAGCATGCGCGGCCTGATCACCTCCTACCTGCGGGTCGGCCGGGCCAACGCCTGGCGGCTGGCCCGCGCGCTGCGGATGCCGACGCTGGTGGTCTGGGGCGACCGCGACCGGCTGGTCGACCCGCGGCTGGCCCCGCGGCTGGCCGCGACCGTCCCCGACGCGCGGCTGCTGGTCCTGGAGACCGTCGGCCACGTGGCGATGCTCGAGGCGCCGGAGGAGACCGCCCGGGCGGTGCTCGGCCTGCTCGAGGACCTCGACGCCGGGGATCTCGACGCCGGGGACCGCGACGCCGTGGACCTCGACGGCGCCACCGGGGCCGCGGACGAGGAGCCGGAGGTGCGCGCGGGCTGAGCCGGGCCGCGCGACGCGCCACCAGCGGGTCGCACGGGTCTCGTGTGACGCGTGAGAACCTGACCTGGACGCGCGGTGACGCCGCCCGCGACACTGCGTGACCGGAAGGACGACCGGCGGCCCCGCGGCCGCGAGGCCCGACACGGCGAGGAGGCGGCACCGTGGCAGGTCCTCCGCCCGGCCGGCCCCCCGGGGCCCGGACCGGGAGGGAACCGGCCCGCGGACTCCCTCCGCTCCCGCCGCTGCCCTCCCGCGCGCCGTCCTCCCGCGCTCCCTCGCCCGCGGCCGACCGCCGCGATCCGCCGGCGCGGCCCCGGTCCCCGCGGCCCGCGGAGCCGGGGGTGCGGCCCGGCGCCGGCCGCCGGGCCGCCCGGCCGCAGCGGCGCCGCGGCGGAACGGTGGGCCGGTTCGTGGCCCGGTGGGGCTGGCGCGCCTACGCGATCCCGCTGCTCGTCGTGGCCACCGTGCTGACGGTGCTCGACCTGCTCGGCCCGGGCACGCCGGCCCGGGTGGGCGCGACCGCCGGCAGCACGGGGTCGGTGGCCTCGACGGCGACCTCCTCGTCGGCGGCCTCCTCGTCGGCGCCTTCCTCGACGCCGAGCGCGACCCCGACGGACACCCCCGCGCCCACCGCGCCCGCCGAGGGCGACGCCGGCCCGACCGGCCTCCCGGCGCCGGCGGCCGGCACGTACGTGGAGCAGGGCGCGGGCACCGTGGCGCTCGTCCCCGGCAGCTCCGGGGTCTACGGCACCGGGCCGCTGCAGCGCTTCGTCGTCGAGGTCGAGGACGGCATCGGCGTCGACGGCGCGGCGTTCGCGGCTGCGGTGGAGGCCACCCTCGGCGACCCCCGCTCGTGGGGCAACGGCGGCCGGATGTCCTTCCAGCGCGTGGACGCCACCGACCCCGGCGCCTACGACTTCCGGGTCAGCCTGGTCAGTCCCGGCAGCATGGAGCGCTACTGCCCGGGCGTGGGCACCGGCGGCTACACCTCCTGCCGCTACGGCGAGCGCGCGGTCATCAACCTGGCCCGCTGGGAGACCGCCGTCCCCCACTACCAGGGCGACGTCGCCACCTACCGCCAGTACGTCGTCAACCACGAGGTCGGGCACGCGCTGGGCAACGGCCACCAGGACTGCCCGGGCCCCGGCCAGCCCGCCCCGGTGATGCAGCAGCAGACCCTCGGACTGGAGGGGTGCGTGAAGAACGCGTGGCCCCATCCGTGACACCCGAGATCCTCCGGCTGCGCTTCTCCGAGGTCGCCCGGCCGCGGCCGCGGGCCCTGCTGTCGCCGTTCCTCGACGTCGACCGCCCCGGGCCGCTCGGCCCCGAGCCGGCCGGTCTCGGTGCCGGCCCGCGGGTGCCCTTCTGCGCCGTCGTCCTGGACCTGGACGGCGGGAGCGGCGGTGCCGCCGAGTGCGGCCTCGCGGTCCCCGGTGGTCCCGTCCTCGCCCGGCTCGACGCGGGCGCCCGCCAGGTGCACCTCGCCGTCGCCGGCGTCGTGCTGGCCACGGCGCCGGTGACCGAGGTCCCGTCCGCGCTGGCCTGCGTCGTGCAGGAGAACCGGGTGACCGTGCTCCTGGGGGGCGGGGACGGCGAGTGGGTGCCCGTCCTGACCGAGCGGGACGCCGTCGCGGCCCGGGTGGACCTGCGCGCCCCGTCGGTGCTCTCGTCCGCGGAGTACTGCGCGGCCGCACACGGCGTCCGTGTCCGGCGGGTGCGTGCCGGCCTGACCGGTCCAGTCGGGGTCCGCGACCCCCAGGTGGTGCGGACGGCGGACGGGCGGCCGCTCGTCCGCGACGGCCTGCTGTACCTGACGATGACCAGCGCCGGCCTGGGCTTCTTCCAGCAGGCGTCCTGGGGCGTCTGGACGATCGACCGGTCCGACCCGACGAGGGTCGAGCAGGTGGCGGCGCTCTACAGCCACCGCGACGGGGTGCTGCTCGGCGACCACGCCGGTCAGCTCATCGTGGACGAGGCGACCGGCCGGACCACGGTGCTCGTGTCGTCGTGGGGTGACCACGACCCCGCCACGGGCGTCCACGTGCGGTGGGCCACCACCACCGACGACCTGCTCGCGGGTGTGCACGTCCTGGAGACCGGGCCGCTGGACCTGCCCACCGCGCACAGCGCGTGGGATCCCTCCCTCGCCCGGATCGGCGGTCGGTGGCACCTGGCGTTCACCGAGTGCGTCTCCTTCGGGCCCCCGCGCTACGAGTTCCACCCGGCGCTCGCGCTGACCGACTCGGACGACCCGACCGAGGGGCTGACCCTGGTCGGGACGGACGCCGCCCTGGAGCAGACCGAGGGCACCCTGCTCGTCCCGTCCGGCCGGGGCTGGCGCCTGCTGGCCAGTGACCGCGACGCCGCGGAGTACCCCGTCTACGACACCCGCCTGCGCCGGCGGGGCGCTCTCCGGGCTCCCTATGGCACGAACATCCCCCACCCGATGGTGGTCGCGGACGTGTCGGACGGGCGGCCGCCGTGGCTGGTCACCTTCGACGGCACCCCGTGGCAGGAGGGGGTCCTCGGGTACGGCACCCACGGCGACCTCGTCGTGATGGAGGGCCGGGCGGAGGGCGCGGCCGGCATCCTGCGCCGGGCGGCCGGGAGACTCCGGCGTCCCGCCCGCGCCGTCCGCGGCGGGCTGGTGCGGTCGCGCGGTCGCTGACCGCACGGCCGGACGCAGGGGACCGAGGTCCTGGCCGGGCAGGTCCGGCGCACCTGGACCGTGCCCCGGCCCGCCGGGGAGTCTGGTCGGCAGCCGCGACCCCGACGTCCCGATCGGAGCGCCATGGCCGACTCCTCCGTGCCCGCCGTCCTGCTCGAAGGCCTCGGCAAGCGCTTCGGCGCCACCGAGGCGGTCGTGGACCTCTCCCTGACCGTCCCCCCGGGCG
Source organism: Geodermatophilus sp. SYSU D01036 (assembly GCF_054050435.1). Lineage (NCBI taxonomy): Bacteria > Bacillati > Actinomycetota > Actinomycetes > Geodermatophilales > Geodermatophilaceae > Geodermatophilus > Geodermatophilus sp. SYSU D01036. The sequence goes on from NZ_JBJGZJ010000011.1 coordinate 85,406, forward strand.
AGGTCTTCGGCTTCCTCGGGCCCAACGGGGCCGGCAAGTCCACCACCGTCCGCATGCTGCTCGGGCTGCTGCGCCCGACGACCGGCCGCGCCGAGGTGTTCGGGCACCCGGCGGCCGACGTCGGGGAGGCGCACCGGCACCTCGCGTACGTGCCGGCCGACGTCGCGCTGTGGCCGTCGCTGACCGGCCGGGAGTGCCTGGACCTGCTGGCCGGGGTGGGCCCGGGCACCGACGTCGCCTACCGCGACGAGCTCGTCGAGCGGTTCGCACTCGACGTCGGCAAGCGGGCCCGCGCCTACTCGACGGGCAACCGGCAGAAGGTCGCCCTCGTCGCCGCGTTCGCCACCCGCGCCCCGCTGCTGGTCCTCGACGAGCCGACCAGCGGCCTGGACCCGCTCATGGAGCGGGAGTTCCGCGCCTGCATCGCCGAGGCCGCCGACCGCGGGCAGGCGGTCTTCCTCAGCTCCCACCAGCTGGCCGAGGTCGAGGCGGTGTGCAGCCGGGTCGGGATCCTGCGGGCGGGCCGGCTGGTCGAGGTCGCCGGCCTGGAGGAGCTGCGCCGACTGCGCCGCTCGGAGGTGACCGTGCAGCTCGCCGGCCCCGCGCCCGGTCTCGCCCGGCTGGCCGAGCTGCCCGGGGTGGCCGACGTCCGGTGGACGACGCCGCTGGAAGTCACGCTCGCCCTCACCGGCCCGCCCGGCCCGGTGCTGCGGGTCCTCGGCGACGCCGACGTGGTGCGCCTCGACGTCCGGGAGCCGTCGCTGGAGGAGATCTTCCTCGACTACTACGGGCGGGCGGCGTGACCACCCGCACCGCCCCGCGCGCGGTCCCCGGCCGGCGGCCCGCCGTCGCCCCGGCGCGGCCGGCGACGGCGGTCCGGCGGGTGGCGGTCCGGTCCGTGCGCCGCGGGACGCTGGTCGTCGCGCTGCTGTGCGGCGGGCTCCCGGCGTTCGTCGCGCAGCAGTACGAGTCCACGCTCAGCGGCGCGGTCGGCCTGGACTCGCTCGCCGCGCTGGCCGACAACCCCGCGATCCGCACGCTGTTCGGGCCGCCGCTGGCCCTCGACGACGCCGGCGGCTTCACCGTCTGGCGCACCGGCACGGTCGCGCTCGTGCTGGCCGGCGTCTGGGCCGCGCTGGCCGGGACGCGGCTCACGCGCGGTGAGGAGGAGGCCGGCCGGGCCGACCTCCTGCTCGCCGGCCGGGTCCGGCTCGCGACGCTGGCCCGGACCGCGCTCGGGGTCCTGCTCGGGGCGGGAGCGGTGGTCGGTGCCGCGGTGGTCGCGGGGATGCTGCTCGCCGGGACCGCGCCGGCCGGGGCGGTGCTGTTCGGCGCGGTCGTGGGCGGCACCGCCATGGCCGGCGGCGCGCTCGGCGTGCTGGCCGGGCAGCTGCTGACCGAGCGGCGGTCCGCGACGGGTCTCGCCGTCGCCGTCGTGCTCGCCGGCCTGCTCGCGCGGATGGTCGGCGACGGGGTGGCCGCGCTGTCCTGGCTGCAGTGGGGGAGCCCGTTCGGGCTGCTCGGCCGGGTGGCGCCCTACGCCTCCGACCGATGGGCGCCGCTGCTCGTCCTGGCGGTCCTCGTGGCCGTGCCCGCCGTCCTGGCCGTCGCCCTGTCCGGGGCGCGGGACGTCGGCGCCGGCCGGTGGCACCGCGCCGACCGGGCGCACGCGCCGAGCCGGCTGCTGCGCTCGCTGCCCGGGCTCGCGGTGCACCGCACCCGGCGGCCGACGGCGACCTGGTCCCTCGGCGTCGCCGCCTACTTCCTGCTCATCGGCCTGCTGGCCACCGCGATGGTCGACTTCCTGCGGCAGAACCCGGTCTTCGCGGAGATGGCGGCCGCCGCCGGGTTCGACCGGCTGGCCTCGGTGCAGGGCTACGCGGCGTCGCTGTTCACCCTGCTGGCGGTGCCGGTCGGGGCGTACGCCGCCGCGCGCGTGGCGGCGGTCGCCGCCGACGAGACGTCGGGCCGGCTCACCCTGCTCTACAGCCGGCCGGTCGGGCGGGTGCGCTGGGTGGCCTGGGAGACGGGTGCGGTCGCGACCGGTGCCGTCGTCGTCGCGGCGGCCGCCGGGGTGGCGACGTGGGCGGGTGCCGCCTGGGTGGGCGCCGGCCTGGGCCTCGGGGAGGCGCTGGCCGGCGCGTTGTCGGTCGTCCCCGTGGCGCTGCTGGGCCTGGGCGCGGCGCTGTTCGCGCTGGGCTGGCTGCCGTCGGCCGTGCTCGCCGTCGGCGTGCTGCCCGCGGCCGGCGGCTACCTGCTCCTGGTCCTCGCCGACAGCTTCCGCTGGCCGGGGTGGGTCCGGGAGGCCTCACCGTTCGCGCACCTCGCGGCGGTGCCCGCGGACCCCTTCGACGTGGCCGGGGCGGCCGGGGTGCTCGCCGTCGCGGCGGTGCTGGCGGCCGCCGGGCTCGCCCGGTACGCCCGGAGGGACCTCGCGGGCCAGTGACCTCGCGGGCCAGGGACCTCGCGGGCCGGGGGAACAAGGCGTCCTGTCACGCTGTTGTGCGCACGAAACACCGGCCAGGGCCGGAGTCCGCGACCCCTGAGGAGCAAGCGTGTCCCTGCCACCCCTGGTGGAGCCCGCCGCCGACCTGTCGATCGACGAGGTCCGCCGCTACAGCCGCCACCTGATCATCCCGGACGTCGGGATGGACGGGCAGAAGCGGCTCAAGAACGCCAAGGTGCTCGCCGTCGGCGCCGGTGGCCTGGGCTCGCCGGTGCTCATGTACCTGGCCGCCGCGGGCGTCGGCACGCTCGGCATCGTCGAGTTCGACGTCGTCGACGAGTCCAACCTGCAGCGGCAGATCATCCACGGGCAGTCCGACGTCGGCCGGTCGAAGGCCGAGAGCGCGCGCGACTCCATCAAGGAGATCAACCCGCTGATCGACGTCCGGCTGCACGAGACCCGGCTGGACAGCGACAACGTCCTCGACATCTTCAGCCAGTACGACCTCATCGTCGACGGCACCGACAACTTCGCCACGCGCTACCTGGTCAACGACGCGTGCGTGCTGCTGGGCAAGCCGTACGTGTGGGGCTCGATCTACCGGTTCGACGGGCAGGTCTCGGTCTTCTGGAACGAGTATGGGCCCAACTACCGCGACCTGTACCCGGTGCCCCCGCCGCCCGGCATGGTCCCCTCCTGCGCCGAGGGCGGCGTGCTCGGCGTGCTGTGCGCGACCATCGGCGCCATCCAGGCCACCGAGGCGGTGAAGCTGATCACCGGCATCGGCGAGACGCTGCTCGGCCGGCTCATGGTCTACGACGCCCTGGAGATGACCTTCCGCACGATCAAGGTGCGCAAGGACCCCGAGGCCGAGCCGATCACCGGGCTCATCGACTACGAGGCCTTCTGCGGCGTCGTGTCGGTCGAGGCCCAGGAGGCGGCCGCGGGCTCGACGATCACCGTCGACGAGCTCAAGGACATGATGGACGCGGGCAAGGACTTCGAGCTGATCGACGTCCGCGAGCCCAACGAGTACGAGATCGTCTCGATCCCGGGCGCGACGCTCATCCCCAAGGACGAGATCCTCTCCGGCCGCGCCCTCGCGCAGCTGCCGAACGACAAGCCGATCGTGCTGCACTGCAAGACCGGCGTCCGCTCGGCCGAGGTGCTCGCCGCGGTCAAGAACGCCGGCTTCAGGGACGCCGTGCACGTCCAGGGCGGCGTGACGGCGTGGGCCACGCGGATCGACAAGACGCTCCCCACGTACTAGGAGGACCTCGTCCCTCCCCACGACACGCTCCGCGCGCCGCGGGACCCGGGGACGAGGCCGTTCCAGCACCTCGCCTGGGCCCGGCACCCGTCACGGGTGCCGGGCCCTCGGCGTCCGTGTTGACTGGTCCGGTGACCGAGCCGACGACGTCCCCGACCGAGCTGCTGGAGCTCTTCCAGCGCGCGCAGGCCACGTTCACCGACCGCGTCGACGCGGTCGAGCCGGGGCAGTGGGACCTCGAGGCGCTGCCCGGCTGGACGGTGGCCGACCTCGTCGCGCACCTGGTCGGCGAGGCGCACTGGGTGCCCGGCCTGCTGGCCGGCGAGCCCCTCGACGACGTCGCCGCGCGCGTGCCGTCCGGGACCGACACCCTGCTGGGCGACGACCCGCTGACCGCGTGGGAGACCGTCGCGGACGAGGCGCTGGCCGCCGTCGCCACCGCCGACCTGGCCGCCGGCACCGTGCACCTGTCCCGCGGGCCGACGCCGGCGCGCGAGTACGTCGAGGAGCTCACCGCCGACCTCACCGTGCACGCCTGGGACCTCGCCCGCGCCACCGGCGGGGACGAGGCGCTGGACCCGGCGCTGGTCCGTGCGGCGGAGGCGATGGCCGGCCGGCTGCCCGCCGACGGCGTGCCCGGCCTGTTCGCGCCGGCGGTCGAGCTGCCCGACGGCGCCGGCCCGCAGCAGCGCCTGCTGGCCCGCCTCGGCCGCCGGGCGTAGCCCGCCCCACGCGTCGGAGGGGACTGCCGCCGCCGACGTCTCCCTATCCTCCGGGGCACGTCAGCGGGAGGTGCCCATGAGTCAGCCGCCCTACGGTCCGCCCGGCCAGCCGGGTCCGTACGGCCAGCCGGGTCCGTACGGCCAGGGCCAGCCGCCGCAGTACGGCCCCTCTGGGCAGCCGGGGCAGTACGCGCAGGCAGGGCCGTACGGGCCGCCGGGGCCGTACGGGCCGCCCGGAGGTCCGGGGCCGGGACGCAACCGGCGCGGGCTGGTCGTCGGCCTCGTGGCCGGCCTGGTCGTCCTGGTCGTCGCCGCGGTCGCCCTGTTCTTCGTCCTCCGGGACGACGACCCGGCCCCGGCGGCCGGCGCCACGACCACGGCGACCGGCTCGTCGGAGGCCGGCACGTCGTCGCGCCCGTCCTCGAGTGCGCCGTCGTCGTCGACCAGCGCGCCTCCGACGACGGGTGGCTCCGGGCCCGGCGGGGACCTGCTGGCGATCCTCCCGGCCGACTTCCCCGACTGCGCGGAGGCCGCGCTCGCCGGCGACGGCGACGTCGCCCACGCGTCGTGCGGCCCCAGCACCACCCAGCCCGGTCCGCAGCAGGCCGAGTTCTTCCGGTACCCCGACAAGGCGACGATGGACTCGGTCTTCACGAACGACGCCTCGGGGCAGGGGCTGGCGCAGCTCCCCGAGGGGCAGGACTGCACCGCGACGACCGGCATCGGCTCGTGGGGCGGCGGGAGCAACAGCGGCCTGGTGGCCTGCGCCATCGACACCGAGAACAACGCGGTGGTCATCACCTGGACCGACGACGCGGCGCTCGTCGAGGGCATCGTCGGGGCGCCGGGCGCCACGCAGGCCGACCTCGCCGCGCTGTACACCTGGTGGCAGGCGAACAGCGACTACCGGCTGTGAGGCCGCCGGCGTCCGGGGACCCGCGCCGCCCGTCCGACGCGGATGCCGCCGACGTCGACGAGGCGGTGTACGACGCCGTCGAGTCGATCCCGCCGGGCCGGGTGAGCACCTACGGGGCGATCGGCCGGCTGGTCGGCGTCGGGCCGCGCCGGGTGGCCCGCGCGCTGTCCGGCGGCAGCGGTGGGGCGGCCGTGCCCTGGCACCGGGTGGTCCGCGCCGACGGCACGTGCGCCGAGCCCGTGCGGGTGCGCCAGCTGGAGCTGCTGGCCGGGGAGGGCGTGCCGGTGCGCGACGGCCGGGTGGACCTGGCCGCCGTCGCCTGGCCCTGAGGCGGGCCGCCGACCAGGGTGGGCCCGTGGCCACGCTGCTGTACTCCGCGACGGCGTCGCTGGACGGCTTCATCGCCGGCCCGGGCGGCGACATGTCCTGGCTGACCCCGCACCTCGGCGGGCCGAACCCGACGGCGGACCGGCTGGTGGCCCGCGTCGGCGCGCTGCTGGTCGGCGCCCGCACCTTCGGCGGCGACGACCCGAACCGGGGCACCGAGCAGGAGGGCGCCTTCGGCGGCCAGTGGTCCGGGCCGGTCGTCGTCCTCACCCACCGGCCGCCGGCCGAGGCGCCCGACGGCGTGACGTTCACCGACGACCTGCACCGCGCCGTCGACCTGGCCCGCGAGGCGGCCGGGGACGGCTACGTCGACGCGCTGGGCGCCGACGTCGCGCGGCAGCTGATCGAGGCCCGGCTGCTCGACGAGGTGCTGCTGTTCTTCGCACCGGTCCTGCTCGGCGACGGCGTCCGGGTGTTCGAGCACCCCGGCGGGACGCAGGTGCTGCTGGACCGCCTCCCCGGGGAGACCGAGCACTGGTACCGGGTGAGGTACCCGCCCGCGTGACGAAGCGCTCCGTGGCGCTGTCGGTGAGTCGTGGTGTCATCGGAGGGTGGCACTGCGGGGGGACGAGGGTGCGCCGGTCTACCGGCTCGTGCAGCCGCACCGGGAGCCGGTGGCGCCGCCGCGCCTGGACCCCACCCAGCAGGCCGTCGTCGACCACGCCGGCGGCCCGCTGCTCGTGCTCGCCGGCCCCGGCACCGGCAAGACGACGACGATCGTCGAGGCCGTCGCCGCCCGCATCGACCGTGGCGTCGACCCCGAGCAGATCCTGGTCCTGACCTTCAGCCGCAAGGCCGCCGCCGAGCTGCGCACCCGCATCACCGCCCGGGTGGCCCGCACGATCCGCGAGCCGCTGGCCCGCACCTTCCACTCCTACGCGTACGGCGTGCTGCGGCGGGCGGCGCTGCTGCGCGGCGAGGCCCCGCCCCGGCTGCTCACCGCCGCCGAGCAGGACGCCGTCGTCGCCGAGCTGCTCCGCGGCGACCTGGCCGGCGAGGGCGCGGTCCGCTGGCCGGCGTCGCTGCAGCCCGCGCTGTCCACCGCCGGGTTCCGCGGCGAGCTGCGCGAGCTGCTGCTGCGGGCCACCGAGCGCGGCGTCGACCCCGAGCTGCTGGCCGAGTGGGCCCGGGAGACCGGCACCGACGCGTGGCTGCACGCCGCGGCGTTCCAGGAGCAGTACGAGGCGGTCACCGCCTTCTCCACGGCCGGTGGCGGCGACGCCTCCGGCTACGACCCCGCCGAGCTGGTCCGCGCCGCGATCGCCGAGCTCGAGGACGACCCCGAGCTGCTGCGCCAGGAGCGCGCGCGGGCCCGCTGGCTGTTCGTCGACGAGTACCAGGACACCGACCCCGCCCAGGTCGAGCTGCTGGAGCTGCTCGCCGGCGGCGGTGGCGACCTGGTCGTGGTCGGCGACCCCGACCAGGCCGTCTACGCGTTCCGCGGCGCCGAGCCGCGCGGGATCGTCGAGTTCCCCGACCGGTTCCGCACCGTCGACGGCCGGCCCGCTCAGCGGCTGTCGCTCGGCGTCTCCCGCCGCTCGGGCCCGGCGCTGCTCGACGTCAGCCGCCGCGTCGCCGAGGCGCTGCCCGGCCCGTGGGAGCACCGCCGCCTGCTGCCGGTCGAGGGCGCCGACCCGGGCCGGGCCGAGGTGCACGTGTTCGGGTCGGCCGCCGTCGAGGCCGCCTACGTCGCCGACACCCTGCGCCGCGCCCACCTCGTCGACGGCGTCCCGTGGTCGGCCATGGCCGTCGTCGTCCGCACCGTGCTGGCCGTCGGCCCGCTGCGGCGCGCGCTGACCTCGGCGGGCGTGCCCGTCGAGGTGTCCACCGACGACCTGCCGCTGGCCGCGCAGCCGGCCGTCGCCCCGCTCCTGGCGGCGCTGACCGCGCTGCTGCCCCGGAGCGGCGACGAGCCCGGCGCGCTGGCCCTCGACGAGCCCGGCGCCGAGGCGCTGCTGGCCTCCCCGCTCGGCGGCGCCACCGTGCTCGACCTGCGCCGACTGCGCCGGGCGGTGCGCATCGCGCAGGCGCAGCGCGGCGTCGACGCCGACGAGCGCGGCACGCCGCTGGCCACGGCGCTGGCCGACGCGCCGCTGCTGGAGGAGCTGCCCGAGGCGGTGGCCCGCCCGGCGCTCCGGGTGGCCGGGGTGCTCGCCGCCGGCCGGGTCGCGCTCGCCCGCGACGGCTCGGCCGAGGACGTCCTGTGGGCGATGTGGCAGCGCAGCGGCCTGGCCGGCCGGTGGGCGCGGGCCAGCGCCGCCGGGGGAGCCGCGGGTGCCGCCGCCGACCGCGACCTCGACGCCGTCGTCGCGCTGTTCGACGCCGCGGCCGGGTTCGTCGACCGGCTGCCGTCGGCCACCGTCGGCGCGTTCGTCGAGCACCTGTCGGCGCAGGAGCTCCCCGGCCTCACCGGCGCCGAGCGCGACGCCGCCACCGACGCCGTCCGGCTGCTCACCGCGCACGCGTCCAAGGGCCTGGAGTGGGACGTCGTGTGCGTCGCCGGCGTGCAGGAGGGCATCTGGCCCGACCTGCGCGACCGCGGCACGCTGCTCGGCACCGAGCTGCTGGTCGAGCGGGTGGCCGGCATCGACGGCACGTCGGTGGACCGGCGCACGCAGATGCTGGCCGAGGAGCGGCGGCTGTTCTACGTCGCCGCCACCCGTGCCCGGAAGCGGCTCGTGGTCACCGCCGTCGAGGGCGCGCTGGACGGTCCCGACGCCGGGGCCACCGCCTCGCGCTTCCTCGACCTCGTCGTCGCCCCGCCGGACGACGGCCGGCCGCTGACGCCGCTGCCGCGCTCGCTCACGCTGCCGGCGCTGGTGGCCGAGCTGCGCCGCGCGGTCAGCGACCCGCAGACCGACCCGGCCCGCCGCTCGGCGGCCGCGGCGGTGCTGCGCCGGCTGGCCGCCGAGGGCGTGCCCGGCGCCTCCCCGGAGGACTGGTGGGGCCTCGCGCCGCTGTCCGACGACGCCCCGCTGGTGCCGGGCGACGAGGTGGTGCGGGTGCGCCCCTCGGCGATCGAGACCTTCCAGCGCTGCCCGCTCACGTGGGTGCTCGGCGCGGTCGGCGCCGAGGCCGCCCCGGAGTCGCACCGCACGGTCGGCTCGGCGGTGCACGCGGTCGCGCAGAAGGTGGCCGAGGGGCTGCCGCCCACCGAGGCACGGGCCGCGCTGGCCGAGGAGCTCGACGCCCTCGACCTCGGCCCCGGCTGGGCCGACCAGCGGCAGCGGGTCGCCGCCCGCGACATGCTCGAGCGCTTCCTCGGCTGGCACGCCGCCAACCGCCGCGAGCTGCTCGCCGCCGAGGCCGACTTCGACGTCACCGTCGGCCGGGCGCGCATCCGCGGCCAGGTGGACCGGCTGGAGCGCGACGCGGCGGGCCGGCTGGTCGTCGTCGACCTCAAGACCGGCCGCACGCACGCCAAGGAGGTCGACACCCACGGGCAGCTGGCCGCCTACCAGGTGGCGGTGGCCGCCGGCGCGTTCGGCGACCACGGCACCGCCCCCGGCGGGGCGTCGCTGCTGCAGGTGGGTACGGGGACGAAGGCCAAGGAGCAGGCGCAGGACGCGCTGCCACCGGACGTGCCGCTGGGGGAGACGTGGGCGGGGCAGCTGGTCGCCGAGGTCGGCGAGGGCATGGGCGCGGCCACCTTCGAGGTGCGTACCGGCAGCCACTGCGGGCGCTGCCCGGCGCGGCGCAGCTGCCCGCTGCACGAGCGCGGCCGGCAGGTCACCGCGTGACCCGGTGGGGACACCGGTGAGCCGCCGCACGCCCACGCCCGACGAGCAGCTCTCCTTCGACGACCTCCTGGGCCCGGGGGCCGCCGAGCCGGTCGAGCCGAAGCGGCTGCTCGACCCGGCCGAGGTGGCGGCCCGCTGCGGGCTGTCCTACGCGCCCTCGCCCGAGCAGGCCGGCGTGGTGTCCGCGGCCGCCGACCGGCCGCTGGTCGTCGTCGCCGGGGCCGGGTCGGGCAAGACCGAGACGATGGCCGCCCGCGTGTGCTGGCTGGTCGCCAACGAGCTGGTCGCCCCGGAGGAGATCCTCGGGCTCACGTTCACCCGCAAGGCGGCCAGCGAGCTCAACGAGCGGATCCGGCTGCGGCTGACCGCGCTCGCCCGCCACCCCGAGACCGACCCGCAGCTGAGGGAGCGGCTGGCCGTCGCGATGCCGACGGTGTCGACCTACCACGGGTACGCCGCCTCGCTGGTGTCCGAGCACGGGCTGCGGATCGGCGTCGAGCCGGGCGCCGGCGTGCTCGGCCCGGCGATGTGCTGGGGGCAGGCGGCCGCCGTCGTGTCCGGCTGGACCGGCGACATGGACGACGTCCCCCTGAGCCCGCTGACCACCACCGAGGACGTGCTGGCGCTGGCCGCCGAGCTCGGCGAGCACGACGTCAGCCCCGCAGCGCTGCGGACCTGGACCGCGCGCCTGGAGGCGCAGGTGGCCGGTTACCCCGACGCGAAGGGCAAGCGCGGCCCCTACAAGCCGGTGGTCGAGATGCTCGCCCGGCAGCGCGCCCGGGTGGCGCTGCTGCCGCTGGTCGAGGCGTTCGAGGGGCGCAAGCGCGCCGCCGGGGCGATCGACCACTCCGACCAGGTCGCGCTCGCCGCGCGGATCGCCGTCTCCGCGCCCGAGGTGGGCCGCCGCGAGCGGTCGCGCTGGCGGATCGTGCTGCTCGACGAGTACCAGGACACCAGCGTCGGCCAGCTGCGGATGCTCGAGGCGTTGTTCGGGCGGGCCACCGGGCACGCGGTGCTCGCCGTCGGCGACCCGCGCCAGTCGATCTACGGGTGGCGCGGCGCCTCGTCCGGGACGATCGAGCGCTTCGACCGCACCTTCCCCGGCGCCCGCGGCAAGCGGGCGGAGCGGCTCACGCTGGCCACGAGCTGGCGCAACGACGGCGCGGTGCTCGACGTCGCGAACGCCGTCGCCGGGCTGCTGCCGGCGCCGGTCGTGGCGCTGCCGGACCTCACCGCCCGGCCGGGCGCCGGGCCCGGCACCGTGCTGGCCGGGCTGTACACGACGGTGGCCGAGGAGACCGACGCGCTCGCCGACCGGCTGGCCGCCTGCTGGCGCGGGGAGGACCCCGCGCTGCCGCCCCGGCCCGACGGCCGCCCGCCCACGACGGCGGTGCTCGTCCGCACCCGCAAGCAGCTGCCCGGCATCGCCGCCGCGCTGCGCGCCCGCGGGCTGCCGGTGACCGTCGTCGGGCTCGGCGGGCTGCTCGAGGTGCCCGAGGTGTCCGACGTCGTCGCCACCCTGACCGTGCTGGTCGACCCCTCCGCCGGCGACGCCCTGGGCCGGCTGCTCACCGGCGCCCGGTGGCGGATCGGCCCGCGCGACCTGGCCGCGCTGGAGGCCCGCGCCCGCGCGCTGGTGCACGCGCGCAAGCCGGACGGGGACGACGAGGCGGTCCGGCGCTCCGAGCGGGGCAGCATCGTCGAGGCGCTCGACGACCTCGGCGACCCCGGCGCGTACTCGCGCGCGGCCTGGCGCCGGCTGCGCCGGCTCGGCGGGGAGCTCGCGCACCTGCGCGGGCGGCTGGGGGAGTCGCTGCCGGACCTGGTCGACGAGGTCGCCCGGACCCTCGGCCTGGAGACCGAGCTGGCCAGCACGCCCGGCGTGAGCCCGGGTGCGGCGCGGGCGCACCTGGACGCGCTGCACGCCGTCGCCGCCGAGTTCACCGAGCTGGCCGAGCTGCCCTCGCTGCCGGCGTTCCTCGGCTACCTGCGCGACGCCGAGGAGCGCGAGCGCGGCCTGGAGCCCGGCGAGGTGGCGGTCGACCCCGAGTCGGTGCAGCTGCTCACCGTGCACTCGGCGAAGGGCCTGGAGTGGGACGTCGTCGCCGTGCCCGGCATGACCGCCGACCAGTTCCCCTCGCGCACCGACACCAGCGACTCCTGGGTCAAGGACCCCGGCGCGATCCCGGTCGACCTGCGCACCACCGACCGCGGCGAGCTCCCGCAGCTGGAGCTGCCGGTGCCCGGCTCCGGGGACCAGGCGGCGGTGCGCGCGGCTCTCGAGGACTACATCGAGGAGTGGAAGGCCTTCGGCGAGGCCGAGGAGATCCGGCTGGGCTACGTCGCGGTCACCCGCGCCAAGCACCTGCTGCTGTGCTCGGGCAGCTGGTGGCGCGAGGGCGTGAAGCCCAACGGGCCCTCGGTGCTGCTGGACACCGTCCGGCGGGCGTGCACCGCCGGCGCGGGCGTCGTCGTCGCCTGGGCCGAGCGGCCGGAGGAGGGCGCGACCAACCCGGCGCTGGAGGAGTGGCCGGTCGGGGTGTGGCCGGCCGACCCGCTCTCCGAGCCGCGCCGCCGCGCGCTCACCGCCGCCGCGGAGCTGGTCACGGGCGCCGCCCCGCACCCGCTGGACCCGGAGGCCGCGCTGGGCACGTCCGACCCGGTGGTCGAGCAGTGGGTGCGCGAGGCCGACCTGCTGCTGCGGGAGCGCCGCCGCACCGCGCGGCCGACCGTCGAGGTGCCGCTGCCCGGCCACCTGTCGGTGTCGGAGCTGGTCGCGCTGCGCCGCGACCCGGCCGAGCTGGCCCGCCGGCTGCGCCGGCCGATGCCGTCGGCGCCCGCGCCGCTGGCCCGCCGGGGGACGGCCTTCCACGCGTGGCTGGAGGAGCGCTTCGGCGTCTCCCGGCTGCTCGACCTCGACGAGCTGCCCGGCTCCGGCGACGAGTCCGCGGCGCCCGACGGCGCGCTGGGCGCCCTGCAGGCGGCGTTCCTCGCCGGCCCCTGGGCCGACCGGCAGCCGGTCGAGGTCGAGGTGCCGTTCGAGACGCCGCTGGGGCCGCTCACCCTGCGCGGCCGCATCGACGCCGTCTTCGCCGACGGCGACGGCGGCTTCGAGGTCGTCGACTGGAAGACCGGCCCGCCGCCGTCCGGCGCGGAGCTCTCGGCGGCCGCGGTGCAGCTGGCCGCCTACCGGCTGGGCTGGTCCCGGCTGACCGGCGTCCCGGTGGAGAAGGTGAGCGCGGGCTTCCACCACGTGGCCGCGGGCGTCACCGTGCGCCCGGTCGACCTGCTCGACGAGGCCGGCCTGCTCGCCCTGGTCACCGGCGAGGCCGTCCACGACGGCCTGCCGCCCGGGCCGGACGACGAGCTGCCCCCGCCACCCGAGCCCGACGACGAACTGCCCCCGCCACCCGACGACGACCTCGGCTGACGCACCCGCGCGGGCGCCGTCGCGCCGCTGCCGCGCGCCCCGACCGCACCCCGCAGCGCGAGGTCGGGCACCACACGGCGAGGGCGGGCGGGGGAGCGGTCAGCTGGAGGCGATGCGGTCCAGGATCGCGGCGGCGAGCTGGTCGGGCGCCTGCTCGGGGATCCAGTGGCTCACGCCGGGCAGCTCGACGAAGCGGTAGTCACCGGCGCAGAACTCACCGCAGCCCTCGGCGGCGATCCGGCCGATCGCGATGTCGGCGTCGCTCCAGACGAACGTGGTGGGCACCGGGACGTCGTCGACCGGCGTCGACGAGCTCATCGCCCGGTACCAGTTGAGTGCGGCGGTGAGCGCACCCGGCGCGGACAGCACGGCCACGTACTCGTCGACCGCCTCCGGGGCGACGGCGTCGCCGTACATGCGGCGCAGCCGGCGGGCGCCGTCGGCCAGCAACACCTCCTCGGCCTTGCCCTCCTGCCAGAACAGCCGGATGTAGGACGAGCGCTCCTTCTGCTCCGGGTCGGAGCGGTAGGCCGCGGTGAACGCCGTCGGGTGCGGCACCGAGACGGCGGTCAGCGACCGCACCCGGTCGGGGTGCCAGCCGGCCAGCCCCCACGCCACGTTGGCCCCCCAGTCGTGCCCGACGACGTCGGCGACCGGGACGTCCATCGCGGTCATGAGGTCGGCGGTGACCTGCACGAGGTTGGGCAGCGCGTACGAGTCGACGTCGAGCGGCCGCGCGCCGGGGGAGTAGCCGAGCTGGTCGACGGCGTAGGTGCGCAGCCCCGCCTCGGCCAGCCGCGGCGTCACCGCGGCCCACGACGCCGAGGTCTCCGGGAAGCCGTGCAACAGCACCACCGGCCGCCCGTCCCCGGGGCCGTCGGCCCGCACGTCGAAGGTCAGGTCACCGACGTCCACCCGCAACAGTTCTCCCGCCATGTCGCCGAACCTAACGAGCGGGGCGCGACGTGTCGGCGCCGGTCCGCCGCTACCGTCGCGCTCGTGACGAGCCCGGAACGCGACTTCGTGCAGGCCCACCTCGACGACCTCCACGCCGACCTCGACGCCTGGCTGCGCATCCCCTCGATCTCGGCCGACCCGGCGCACGCCGGCGACGTCGCGGCGAGCGCGGAGTGGCTGGCCGGGGCGCTGCGCCGCACCGGGTTCCCCGTCGTCGAGATCTGGCCGACGCCGGGCGCCCCGGCCGTGTACGCCGAGTGGCCCAGCGCCGACCCGGACGCGCCGGTGGCGCTGGTCTACGGCCACCACGACGTGCAGCCGGTCGACCCGCTGGAGCTGTGGGACCGCCCGCCGTTCGAGCCGACCCGCGTCGAGACGCCGGGCGGCCCCGAGCTGCACGCCCGCGGCGCCATCGACGACAAGGGCAACGTCGCCTTCCACCTGCTCGGTATCCGCGCGCACCTGGCCGCCACCGGCCGCGACACCCCCGCCGTCACAGTGAAGCTGCTGGTCGAGGGCGAGGAGGAGTCCGGCTCGCCGCACTTCGCCGACCTCCTGCGCGAGCGCGCGGACCGGCTGGCCTGCGACGTCGTCGTCGTCAGCGACACCGGCATGGCCGCCCCCGACGTGCCCAGCGCCGTTGTCGCGATGCGCGGCCTCGCCGACGCCGAGATCACCCTGCGCGGCCCCGCCGTCGACCTGCACTCCGGGTCCTTCGGCGGCGGCGTGCCCAACCCGCTGCACGCGATGGCGTCCCTGCTCGCGGCGCTGCACGACGAGCAGGGCCGGGTCACGCTGCCCGGCTTCTACGCGAAGGTGCGGGAGCTGACCGACCGCGAGCGGGAGCTCATGGCCCGCGTGCCGTTCGACGAGGCCGCCTGGCTGGCCGGGCCGGCCGCCTCCCGCGCCACCGCCGGCGAGGCCGGGTTCAGCACGCTGGAGCGGGTCGGCGCCCGCCCGACCGCCGAGGTCAACGGCATGTGGGGCGGCTACACCGGCCCCGGCCACAAGACGATCGTCCCGGCCGAGGCGCACGCCAAGCTGACCTTCCGGCTGGTCGCCGACCAGCGTCCCGAGGACGTCGGCCCGATGCTGCGCGCGTGGGTCGGGCAGCACCTGCCCGAGGGGATCACGGCCGAGGTGCACACCCCGCCCGGCGGCGTCGCCCCGTGCGCCAGCGACCTCGACTCGCCGCACACGGGCGCCCTGCTGCGCGCCATCGGCCGGGCCTTCGACACCGACCCGGACGACGTCCTGTTCACCCGCGAGGGCGGCAGCGGCCCCGAGGCCGACCTGGTCGAGGTGCTCGGCGCGCCGCTGGTCTTCCTCGGCGCCGGCCTGCCCACCGACCGCATCCACTCGCCGAACGAGCGGGTGCTGCTGCCGATGCTGCACCGCGGCGCCGAGGCCGCGGCCCACCTGTGGCGGGAGCTGGCCGCGCGGTGACCGCGCCGGCGGACGGGCGCTTCGGCCCCTACCGGGTGCTCGGCGTGCTCGGCCGCGGCGGCATGGGGCAGGTGCTGCGGGCCCACGACGGCGAGCACGAGCGCGACGTCGCCCTCAAGGTGCTGCACCCGCAGTGGGCCGCCGACGAGAGCTACCGCGAGCGGTTCCGCCGCGAGGCCCGCATCGCCGCGCGGCTGAACGAGCCGCACGTCGTCCCCATCCACCGGTACGGCGAGGTCGACGGCCAGCTGTTCCTCGACATGCGGCTGGTCGAGGGGGAGGACCTCGCCTCGCTGCTGCGCCGCGCCGGGCGGCTGTCCCCGGCCCGCGCGGTCGACGTCGTGGGCCAGGTGGCCCGTGCGCTCGACGCCGCGCACGCCGGCGGCCTGGTGCACCGCGACGTCAAGCCGTCCAACGTGCTGCTGGTCGCCCGCGCCGACGGCGGCGACCTGGCGGCGTCCGCACCCGGTGAGGACTTCTGCTACCTCGCCGACTTCGGCATCGCCCGCACCTCGGCCGACGCCACCGGCCCGGCGCTGACCGGCACCGGGATGGCGGTGGGCAGCACCGAGTACATGGCGCCCGAGCGGTTCGGCTCCGGCCCGCTCGACGCCCGCGCCGACGTCTACTCGCTGGCCTGCGTCCTGTTCGAGGCGCTCACCGGTCGGCGGCTGTTCTCCGGCGACGACCCGGTGGCGCTCATGGCCGCGCACGTGCACGAGCCGCCGCCCCCGCCGTCGTCCCTGGCCCCGGGCGTCCCGCCGGCGCTCGACGCGGTGGTCCTGCGGGGCCTGGCCAAGGACCGCGACCGGCGCTGGCCCACGGCCGGGGCCATGGCCGCCGCCGCGCGCGCCGCGCTGGCCGAGAGCGGCGTCGCCGTCCCCGGGGGCGACGCCGGGACGGCGGTGGGCCCGGCTGCCGATGGCGCCCCGGCCCGGGCGGTCACCCGGCAGCAGGGGACGGGCCGCCCGGCCGCGCCGCCGACCACCCTCGGGCCGCCCCCGCCGGCCCCGCAGCGGCCCGCCCGCCTGCCGTGGGTGCTCGCCGCGCTCGGCGCGGTCCTCGCGCTGGCGCTCGCCGGGGCGCTGGTGGCGGTGGTCCTCCGGCTCGACGCCGCCCGGGAGGACGCCCGGGCGGCCGGCCAGCGGCTGGTCGCCACCGCGCTGGCGGCCGGCACGGACCCCGCCGGGTGCACCGCGGAGGAGCCCACCGACGGCGTCCTCCGGGAGCTCGGCTGCCCGGGCGACCCGGAGGCGGACGGGCCGTCCGGGGTCACCTACTCGGCCCACGACGGCGACGGCGCCGCGCGGGCCCTCGCCGCGGACGTCGAGGCGCAGGGGCTCCCCGAGCTCGAGGACCGCTGGTCCTGCGGGCAGGACCCCGAGGACGGGGACGGCCCCACCGGCTGGTTCCCGGTCCTCGACGACGGCGACACCGAGGTCGGCCGCGCGGCGTGCTGGGTCGACGGCGAGGGCGACGCCGTGTTCGCGTGGACGTGGGACGACCTCGGGACCCGCGCCGTGGCCGAGCTGCGCGGCGGCGGCGTCGACGGCCTGTACGCGCTGCGCAACTGGTGGGACGACAGCGCCGACCGCGGCTTCGGCTGACCTCCCCCGCGCCGCGGCGGACCGGGACGGCGCGCCTGCCGCCCTACGCTGCCCCCCGTGACCGGACCTGGGCTGACGCGCGCACCCGCGGGGTGGTACCCCGACCCCGACGGCGCCCCGGGGATGGTGCGCTGGTGGAACGGGGAGGCCTGGTCCGACGTCACGACCCCGTCCGGTCCCGGCGTCGCCGTCCAGGCGCCGCCCGTGGCCGTGCCGCCGTCGACCCGGGACGGCGGGTCCTGGCAGCCGGGCCCCGCGTCGCACCCGGCCCGGCGTCCCCGCACGGCCTGGTGGGTCGGCGGCTCGGTGCTGGCCGTCGTCGCCGTGGTCGTCGTCGCGCTGGTCGTCGGCCTGTCCGGGGGCAGCCCCACCGGACCGGGCGCCCAGACCGACCCGCCGGCCGCCGGCTCCTCGCCGGCCGGCCCCACGTTCCCGCCGGGGACCGTGCGGATCGTCGACGAGGAGTCGGGCATCTCCTACCCGTTCCTCGGCAACGGCTGGTACGAGTACGACCTCGGCCTCATGCCCGAGACCCGCACCATCGCCGGGCAGTACTTCACCACCCAGGAGCTGACCCCCGACGGCGGCAACTTCATCGCCCAGTGCACCTCGGGACCGGTCTCCGACGGCTACGGCTGGACCGGCCCGGGCAGCGAGCAGGCCACGGTGACGGCGCTGGCCGACAGCGTCCGCGCGGCCTACTACCCGTACCCGAACGAGCGGGAGGTGCTGCGCGACGAGGCGCTGACCGTCGACGGCCACGCCGCGCACCTGGTCGAGTTCCAGCTGACCTGGGACGTCGAGGGCTACGACTCCACCGGCGAGCGGGCGGCGCTGCTGGTCGTCGACGTCGGCCGGCCCGACCCCGCGCTGCTCTACGTCTCGATCCCCAACACCCACGCCGAGCTGTACGGGACCATCGACCGCGTCATCGCCGGCATCGACGTGTTGTAGGCCCCCGGCGCCGCGTCCTCCCGCGTGGTTAGGGTCGGTCCGTGACAGCAGCCGGAGCCGACCTGACACTGCGGCACCCGGTGGAGCGCTTCACGCTCGACAACGGGCTGCGAGTGGTCCTCGCACCCGACCGCAGCGTGCCGGTCGTCGCCGTGACCGTCTTCTACGACGTGGGCATGCGCAACGAGCCGGAGGGCCGCACCGGCTTCGCCCACCTCTTCGAGCACGTCATGTTCCAGGGCTCGGCACACGTGCCGAAGATGGAGCACGCCCGCCTGGTGCAGGCCGCCGGCGGCACGTTCAACGGCTCGACCCACCAGGACTACACGAACTACTACGAGGCGCTGCCCGCCGAGGCGCTCGAGCGCGCGCTGTTCCTCGAGGCCGACCGGATGGCCGCCCCGGCCATCACCGAGGAGAACCTCCGCAACCAGATCGACGTGGTCAAGGAGGAGATCCGGGTCAACGTGCTCAACCGGCCCTACGGCGCCTTCCCGTGGCTGCAGCTGCCGCAGATCGCGTTCGAGAGCTTCGCCAACACCCACGACGGCTACGGCTCCTTCGTCGACCTGGAGAGCTCCACGGTCGCCGACGCCGAGGACTTCTTCTCCCGCTACTACGCGCCGGGCAACGCGGTGCTGTGCATCGGCGGGGACCTCGACGCCGGCGAGACCGAGCGGCTGGTCCGCCGCTGGTTCGGCCCGGTCGAGGCCCGGGAGGTGCCGCCCACCCCGTTCACCGGCGAGCCCTCCCCGACGACGGTGCGCCGCGACGTCGTCGAGGACCGGCTGGCCCCCGCGCCCGCCGTCGCCCTGGGCTGGCGGGTGCCCGACCCGGTCGGCGACCTCGACACCTACCTGGGCACCGTGCTGCTCGCCGAGCTGCTCAGCGAGGGCGACGCCTCCCGGCTGGAGCGCCGCCTGGTGCACGACGACCGCCTGGCCGTGGCGCAGAGCAGCTACGTGGGCCTGTTCGGCGACCCGTTCGACGTCCGCGACGCCACGCTGCTCACCACCCAGGTGCACCACCCGGCCGCCGTCCCCGTCGAGGACGTGCTGGCCGCGGTGCACGAGGAGATCGGCCGGGTGGCCACCGAGGGCGTGCCGCCCGAGGAGCTGGCCCGGGTGCAGGCCCGCACCGAGGCCCAGCTGCTGCGCCAGGCCGACTCCGTGCTCGGCCGCACGCTCGCCTTCGGCGGCGCCGAGCTGATCCACGGCCGCGCCGAGCTGGCCGGCGAGCTCGCCGCCCGGCTGGCCGCGGTCACCCCCGACGCGGTGCAGGTCGCCGCCAAGGGACTCGATCCCGGCACCGCCGCGATCCTCGAGCTGCGCGCCACCGGAGGAGCCCGATGAGCGCCCCCGTCCTCGACCTGGACCTCATCCCGCCGCTGGGCGAGCCGCGCCCGCAGCCGGTCTCCGAGGTCGCGACGACGACGCTGCCCAACGGGCTGGCCGTCGTCGTCGTGCCGCGGCCCGGCGTGCCGCTGGTCGAGCTGCGGCTGCGCGTGCCGTTCGCCGCGACCTCCCCGCGCGGCGCCCTCCAGCACGCCGCCCGGTCCTCGGTGCTCTCCGGCGCGGTGCTGCTCGGCACCGGGCAGCGCGACGCCACCGCCGTCGCCGAGGCGCTGCAGGGCCACGGCGCCGAGCTGACCGTGGCCGCCGACCCCGACCGGCTGCTGTTCTCCACCACGCTGCTGTCCGAGAGGCTGGCCCCGGTCCTCGGCGTGCTGGCCGAGGTGCTCACCGACGCCGCCTACCCGGGCGACCAGGTCGAGGCCGAGCGCGACCGGGTGGCCGAGCGGATCGCCATCGCCCGCTCGCAGCCCGGCGTCATCGCCCGCACCGCGCTGGCCGCCCGCCGCTACGGCACCCACCCCTACGCCGCGCAGCTCCCCGCACCGGACCTGGTCGGCAAGGTCACCGGCTCCGCGCTGCGCAAGCTGCACCGCGAGCGGCTGCTGCCCGCCGGCAGCACGCTGGTGCTCGTCGGCGACCTCGACGTCGCGGCGGCCACCGACGCCGTCGCCGCCGCGCTCGGCGGCTGGACGGGGGAGGGCACCGCCGCCGGCGCCAAGCCCGCCCCGACGCTCGCGCCCGGCCACCTCGAGGTGGTCGACCGGCCGGGCGCGGTGCAGTCCAACATCCGCCTCGGCGGGCCGGCGCCGGGCCGCACCGACCCCGACCTGCCCGCCGTGCGGCTGGCGAGCATGGTGTTCGGCGGCTACTTCTCCTCGCGGCTGGTCGAGAACATCCGCGAGCGGCGCGGCTACTCGTACAGCCCGCGCAGCGCCGTCGAGCACCTGGCCGCGGCCTCGTCGTTCCTCGTCGAGGCCGACGTCGCCACCGAGGTCACCGGCGCGGCCTTCCTCGAGACGTGGACCGAGCTGGGCCGGATGGCGCTGGCGCCGGTCACCGAGGCCGAGCTCGACGCCGCCCGCCGCTACGTGCTCGGCAGCATGGCGCTGTCGACCGCCACGCACGCCGGGCTGGCCAGCACGCTGTCCGCGCTGGCCGGGTCGGGGCTGTCGGCGGAGTGGCTGGCCGAGCACCAGCGGGCGCTGGCGGAGGTCACCGTCGAGCAGGTGCAGGAGGCCGCGCGGCGCTACCTCGCGCCGGCCGCGCTGACGGCCGTCGTCGTCGGGGACGCCGAGCGGGTCGCCGACGCCCTGCGGGCCCTCGGCCCGGTCGACGTCACCGCCAGCGCCGCCGCCGCGCCGGACCCGGCGTGAGCGTCCCGCCGGGCGGCAGCACGCCGGACGACGTCGCCTCCCCGGAGGCCGTGCGCGGGTTCTGGCCGGCCGGCACGCCCGACACCACGGGCACGGTGCCGGTGCTGTCCCGCTCGGCGCACGACCGCGACCACCTGGGCCGGGCGCTGGAGGACCCCACCCGCGGGCGGCCGGTGCGGGTGCTCACCGTCGACGACCGCCGCGCCGTCCCGGTGCGCGAGACCGACGGCGGCCCCGAGCTGGTCTGGGACGAGCAGCCGGCCCTGCCGGTGGGCGCGGTGTACCTCGGCGAGGCCGGCGGCGTCCCCTACGCCGCGGTCCGCGGCGAGCGGGCGCTGACGGTCAACGGCCGGCCCGTGGACCTGTGGACCGGGCTGCGCGAGGTGGGCGCCGACCTCGGCGACCTCGACGCCGGCCTGCTCGCCCAGGCCGTCGGCATCCTCGAGTGGCACGAGCGGGCCCGGTTCAGCCCGCTGTCCGGTGCCGCGACGACGATCGAGCGGGCCGGTTGGGTGCAGCGCGACCCGGTCACCGGCACCGAGCTGTTCCCGCGCACCGACCCCGCGGTGATCATGCTCGTCCACGACGGCGGCGACCGCTGCGTGCTGGGCCGGCAGGCGGTGTGGCCGCCCGGGCGGTTCTCGATCCTCGCCGGGTTCGTCGAGCCGGGGGAGTCCGCCGAGGGCGCGGTGGCCCGCGAGGTCGCCGAGGAGGTCGGGCTGGCCGTCACCGACGTCCGCTACGTGAGCAGCCAGCCCTGGCCGTTCCCGCAGTCGCTGATGCTCGGCTTCGTCGCGCGGGCCGAGGGGGACCTGGAGCTGCGGCTGGACCCGACCGAGATCGAGGAGGCCCGCTGGTGGACCCGCGACGAGCTGCGCTCGGGCCGCGGGCCCGCCGCGCTGCCGCCGCCGGTCTCGATCGCCCGGCACATCATCGACCGCTGGGTGGCCGGCGAGCTCAGCTGAACCGGCCCTGGAGCACCAGCGCCGGGTGCTCGGGGCGGTCGGCCAGCACCACGGCGTCGGCGAGCAGCACGGGGTCGACCTCGTCGTCGTAGCGGTCGAAGGCGGGCAGCTCCCACGCCTGCCCGGCGGGGAAGCGCCGCTTCCGCGCGGCCGGCGCCACCCGCAGGTGGACGACGACGTCGAAGGCCAGCCCCACGCCCTGCAGCAGCGGGCCGGGGACCAGCAGCACCCCGCGTGGCGGCATCGGGCGGTAGTCGGCCCGGGCGGCGCGGTCGCGGGCGACGTCCCACAGGACCGGCAGGTACTCGCCCGGCCCGCCGGGACCGACCCGGTCGAGAACCTCGCGGGCCAGCGCGCCGGCGTCGAGCCAGTCGGTGTAGCGGGCGTCGGGGTCGGTGCGGCCGTGCTCGAACCGCAGGGAGGCCGGCCGCAGGAACCCGGCGGCCGGGACGACGACGGCCGGGCGGCCGAGCGCGGGCAGCCGGTCGGCGACCGCCCGGGCGAGGTCCTCCGGGTCGGCGACGTCGGGCCCGTCGACGGCGACGCGCAGGGCGGCCGCGCCCGGCTCGGGGTCGGCGTCGGCGAGGAGGGCGGCCAGCCGGTCGGCCAGCGCGCCCGGGGTCAGCGGCTGCGGACCGCTCAGCGGCGGCCGTCCGCGGGCACGGCGGGACCGGGACGGCCCGGCGCGTGCGGCACCCGCCGGCCCGGCGGGCGGCGGGGGGTCGGCGGCAGCGCCGCGGCCGCCTCGGCGGCCGCGCCGTCGAGGGGCTCGAGCACCTCGCGGGCCAGCTCGTGCACCGGCCGCCCGAGCGACCGGGCCTGCGTGCGCAGCGCCTCGAACGCGGCGCGCGGCGAGGTGCCCTGGCGCTCGGCGAGCACCCCGATCGCCCGCTCGGTGGCGACCCGGGAGGCCAGCGCGTGCTCCAGCTGGGCGACGGTCCGCTCGAGCGCGGCGATCCGGGCGTCCCGGGGGTCGCCGTCGGGCCCGGCGCCGGTCGCCCCGCGCGCGGCGCGACGCGTCGCGCGGTCGGGGTCGGCGGGACCGTCGAGTTCCTCGGTGACGAGGTCGGCCAGCGACAGCCCCTCCAGCAGGTCGGCGACGTCGTCGGCGCGGCCGGGGGACAGGACGCTCCAGCCGCGGCCGGTCCGGGCGAGCACGACGGAGGGGCGGTCGGCGGGCGGCTCCTCCGGAGTCGCTGCGGACACGGGGAGGTGCACGGCGTCCGAGGTCACGACAGCGGCTCCCGCAGGTGCTCGGCCGGTGGGCCGGGTGGACGTCGGCGTGTCACGGTCGCGACCCGCCGGGGGACGATGATGCACCGCCGGGGGGCGCGACCCCTACACCACCCGCCGATCAGGCGCTCGGTTGCTGCGCGAGCTGCGCCTTGACCTGGTCGATGCTCGGGTTGGTGAGGGCGCTGCCGTCGGCGAAGACCAGGGTCGGGACGGTGCGGTTGCCGCCGTTGGCGTTCATGACGACCTCCGCCGCGGCGGCGTCGCGCTCGATGTCGACCTCGGCGAAGTCGATGCCCTCGACCTGCATGAGCTTCTTGAGCCGCACGCAGTACCCGCACCAGGTGGTGGTGTACATCGTCACGGCGGCGGGCGCGGCAGTCACTCGGGGTCCTCCAGGCAGTCGGGGCGGGGACGCGACGGCGTCCCAGGGGGCCAACACCGCGGGCCCGGCGGCTCTTCCCGTCCTCCCCGTCCCCAGGCGCACCGGCCGTCCCCAGGCGCCGGGGTGTCCCTGCCGTCTGTCGTCCCGGGCTGGGACACTCGCAGGAGCGGTCCGCCGGCCGCCGTCCCCCTGTGCCCTCGGAGGAACCACCGCATGCCCCGGACAGCCGACGCGCCCCTGGCGACCCCCGGGTCCGCGGGGACCTCCGCCGGCGCCGAGGCGGTCCTGGCCGGCCTCGACGAGGAGCAGCGCGAGGCCGCCTCGGCGGTGACCGGCCCGGTGTGCATCCTCGCCGGTGCGGGGACGGGCAAGACCCGCACGATCACCCACCGCATCGCCTACGGCGTGCACACCGGCGCGTTCGTCCCCGAGCAGGTGCTCGCGGTGACCTTCACCGCCCGCGCGGCGGGGGAGCTGCGCACCCGGCTGGCCGGTCTCGGCGTCGGCGGGGTGCAGGCCCGCACCTTCCACGCGGCGGCGATGCGCCAGCTGCGCTACTTCGCGCCGCGCGTGCTCGGGGGCCCGCTGCCGCCGCTGATCGAGAACAAGCTGCGGGTCGTCGCGTCGGCGGCCACCCGCAACCGGCTGACCACCGACCGGACCAGCCTGCGCGACCTCGCCAGCGAGATCGAGTGGGCCAAGACCACGCTGGCCACCCCGGAGGACTACCCGGCGCGCGCCCAGGCCGCCGGCCGCGAGCCGCCGTTCGACGCCGCGGCCGTCGCCCGCGTCTACGCCTCCTACGAGTCGGCCAAGCAGCGCGACGGCGCGCTCGACTTCGAGGACCTGCTGCTGGTCACCGCGTTCGCGCTGGAGGAGCACCCCGACGTCGCCCGGCAGGTGCGCGCGCAGTACCGCCACTTCGTCGTCGACGAGTACCAGGACGTCAACCCGCTGCAGCAGCGGCTGCTCGACGCCTGGCTGGGCGGGCGGGCCGACGTCTGCGTCGTCGGCGACCCCAACCAGACGATCTACTCCTTCACCGGGGCCGACCCCGACTACCTCCTGGGCTTCGCCGACCGCTATCCCGACGCCGCGGTGGTCAAGCTCGAGCGCGACTACCGGTCGACGCCGCAGGTGGTGGGGCTGGCGAACAAGCTGATCGGGCAGGCGCCCGAGCGCAAGAGCATCTTCCGGCTCAAGCTCCTCGGCCAGCGCGCCGAGGGCCCCGAGCCGCGCTTCTTCGAGCACGCCGACGAGCCCGCCGAGGCCGCCGCGGTCGCCCAGGCCTGCCGCGCGCTCATCGAGAACGGGACGCCCGCGTCGGAGATCGCGGTGCTGTTCCGCATCAACGCGCAGTCCCAGGTCTACGAGTCGGCGCTGGCCGACGCCGGCGTGCCCTACGTCCTCAAGGGCGGGGAGCGGTTCTTCGAGCGGCCCGAGGTCCGCGAGGCGGTCGTCCTGCTGCGCGGCGCGGCCGCCGGCGGCCACGAGCCCGGCGCGCTGGTGCCCACGGTGCGCGACGTGCTGGCCGCGACCGGCTGGGTGGAGCACCGCCCGCCGGCCGGGGGAGCGGCCCGCGACCGCTGGCAGTCGCTGGCCGCGCTGGTCGACCTCGCCGTCGACCTGGTGGCCGAGGACCCGACCACCGACCTCCAGCGCTTCGTCACCCACCTCGCCGAGCGGGCCGACGCCCAGCACGCGCCGACCGTCCAGGGCGTGACCCTGGCGTCGATGCACGCGGCCAAGGGCCTGGAGTGGGACGCCGTCTTCGTCGTCGGCCTGGTCGACGGCGTGGTGCCCATCTCCCAGTCGCTGTCCCGACCGGAGGCGGTGGAGGAGGAGCGGCGGCTGCTCTACGTCGCGGTCACCCGCGCCCGCGAGCAGCTCACCCTCTCCTGGTCGCTGGCCCGCAACCCCGGCGCCAAGCGGGCCCGCCCGCGCAGCCGCTTCCTCGACGGCCTGGTGCCCGGCTCCACGCCGTCGGCCCTGCCACCGCCGCGGAAGACCAAGCGGGCCAAGGTCGTCCTCGAGGGCGAGGCCGGGGAGATCTTCGAGCGCCTGCGCGCCTGGCGCAGCAGCACCGCGCAGGCCGCCTCGGTGCCCGCCTACGTCGTGTTCACCGACGCCACCCTGCAGGCCATCGCCGAGGCGAAGCCGACGAGCATCCGCGAGCTGTCGGCGCTGCCCGGCATCGGCGCCCGCAAGCTGGAGATGTACGGCGAGGACGTCCTCGCCACCGTGGGCGGCTGACCGGTCACCGACCGTGCCCACCGCACGGCCGGACCGGCGCGTCCCACGCCGACGGAGGACGCGCCCGTTAATTGCGTTGCGCCGCTGTCGTGACCTTCCCTACTGTCCTGCCTGCGCCCGACGGACGACCGCGGGCGCGCCAGACCGAGCCCGGCCCGACCGCCGGACTCCGACCCCGGGAGGAGGGGTACCGATGATCGACATGCGCTGCGTCCTCGCCCCCGCCGGGGTCTCCGCCTGGGGCGCCCTCGTCGTGCGTCCGGCCCTGACCGGCGCCGTCCCGTCCGCGCGGCCGCGCTACGCCGTCGTCAAGACGACGACGCCGTTCGACCTGACCGGCACCGCCGTCGCTGCGCCCACCGCTCCGGTCCAGGGGACCGGTCTGCCCACCGCCGATGACTTCGGCACCGGCGTCGGCGGCACCGACGCCCCCCGCATCCACATCTCCAACCAGCGCCACACCCTCGGGATCCACTCCCCGGGGAGACCGCAGAGCTAGCCGCTCGACCGGTCCTCCTCGAGGCCGCGGAACCCGAACCCCGGGATCCGCGGCCTTCGTCTTCCTCCGCGGCACCCGGCCCCGACCACCCCGGTCGGCGGGCCCCCGCCGGCCGCGCAGACGACGAGTACGAGGAGGAGCGGCAGTGCAGCAGACGATCGACCGCCCGACGTCCCACCGCCGACCCGGGCTCCCCCGGACCGGCGGCGCCACCCCGAGGACGCCGCACACCCCCCTGGCCCCGGCACCGGTGCGGCGCCCCCTGCCGTGCCGCGGGACCGACGACCCGGACCTGTGGTTCGCCGAGAGCCCCGCGCTGCTCGAGCAGGCCAAGGTCCTGTGCGGGGAGTGCCCGGTCCGCGACGCCTGCCTGGCCGGCGCCCTGGACCGCGGCGAGCCGTGGGGCGTCTGGGGCGGCGAGATCTTCGAGCGGGGTGTGGTCATCCCGCGCAAGCGCCCGCGGGGCCGTCCCCGCAAGGTCGTCGCGGCGTGAGCCGGGACGGCGACAGCCGACAGCGACAGCCATCCGATCGGGCACGACGCCCGACGAGCACCGAGGACCCGAGATGACCACGTACGAGTACGACCTGGCCACCACGCGGCTGCGCGAGCTGCGCGCCGAGGCCGACACCGCCGGCCGCGTGCGCCGGCTGCGGGCCGCCCGCCGGTGGGCCCGCCGCGCGGAGTACGCCAGCCGGCGTGCCGCGCGGGCCAGCGCCGCCGTCCGCTAGGCGACGGCGCCCCTCAGGGACCCGGCAGCACGCCGAGCCCCTCCCGGTCGAGGCCGGGCTCCCGACGCTCCCGGTGCGTCGGGAGCCCGGCCTCTCGTCGTCCCGGGCCGGTCGTGGTCGGTCCGGTCCGGGTCGGGCGCGGGTCAGGCCTTGAAGCCGGGCAGCCACTCCTCCAGGACGCCGCGGTAGTCGGCGGCGGCGTCGAGCTGGCAGAGCACGCCGATGGAGCCGACCGTCACCCGGTGGATGAGCAGGTAGGCCGGCGGCAGGTTGAGCTGGCGGCCGAGCTTGCTGGCCTCGGTGCGGGGGTCGGCGAGGCGGGCGGCCTGCTCCTGCATCCACTTGCGGGTGAAGCGGAAGCCCGGGCTCTCGACCGGCTCCAGCATCGGCCGCAGGTAGTCCAGCACGCCCTGGGCGTCGACCTCGATGCCCGGCCGCACGAACCCCTCGGCGCGCAGGTCGGTGAGGACCTCCTCGGCGCGGCCCTCCAGCGCCCAGCGGACCAGCCGGCCGATCGGCTCGGGCAGCCCGTCGGGGAGCCGGGCCGTGGCGCCGAAGTCGATGACGCCGAGCCGGCCGCCGTCGACGAGCCGGAAGTTGCCCGGGTGCGGGTCGGCGTGCAGCAGCCCGGCCCGCTGCGGGGCGGAGAAGTGCAGCACCGCCATGAGGTGGCCGGCGCGGTCGCGCTGCTCGCGGGTGCCGTCGGTGATGACCCGCGACAGCGGCAACCCCTCCAGCCACTCCGAGACGATCACCTTGGGCGCGCTGGCCACCACCCGCGGGACGACGATCTCCGGGTCGCCCGCGTAGGCGGCGGCGAACTGCCGCTGCGCGTCGGCCTCCAGCCCGTAGTCGAGCTCCTCGATCACCCGGGCGCGCAGCTCGGCGATGAGCGGCTTGACGTCCATGCCGGGGAACAGCGCGGCGAACAGCCGGGCGAACCGGGACAGCTGGTTGAGGTCGGCCATCAGCGCGGTGGCCGCCCCCGGGTACTGGATCTTCACGGCGACGTCGCGGCCGTCGCGCCAGGTGGCGCGGTGCACCTGGCCGATGCTGGCGGCCGCCGCCGGCTGGTCGTCGAACTCGCGGAACCGGGTCCGCCACGTGCCGCCGAGCTGCTGGGCGAGCACCGCGTGCACGGTGCGCACCGGCATCGGCGGCGCCGCCTCCTGGAGCTTGACCAGCGCCTCGCGGTAGGGCGCGGCCACCTCCTCGGGGACGGCGGCCTCGAACACCGACAGCGTCTGGCCGAGCTTCATCGCCCCGCCCTTGAGCTGGCCCAGGACGGCGAACAGCTGCTCGGCGGTGCGCTGCTGCAGCTCCGCGGCGACCGCCTCCGACGACTGCCCCGACAGCCGCTTGCCGATCCCCAGCGTGGCGCGGCCGGCCGCACCCAGGGGGAGCGAGGCCAGCCGCGCGGTGCGCGAGATCGAGCCCCTCGGGATCCCCCGTGCGTCGTCGGTCACCGTGCCATTGTCCCCGACGCGGAGCCGGGGCCGCTGACGGAGCCGTGGTGGGCGTCACCCGGAGGGGCGGGCGTCGCCCCGCACCCGCACGACGGGTGCGCCGGCCAGCGGCGCAGCCGCGGCACCAGGCCCGGGGGCGCCAGCTCCACCGTGCCCGCCAGCGCCGCCGGGCTGCCGCTGCCGTCGAGGTAGGCGAGCGCCGTCTGCGCCGCGGCCAGCGCGGTCGCCCAGCAGGTGAGGGTGGACCCGCCGGGGACGTCGGCGGCGGTGAGCTGGGCGGCGAGCACCGGCCAGCGCGGGTCGGCGTCGCGACGGCGCAGGTCGGCGCACCGGAGGCAGCCGGTGACGCCGGGGACCACCAGCGGCCCGACGACGCCGGTGTCGCCGCGGACGGCGGCCACCAGGTGCGCCACGCCGGCGTCCCGCAGGCCGGCGACCAGCGGGTCGGAGGCCGCCCAGGGCCGGGCGAGGACGACGAGGTCGGGGACGGCGCCCGGCGGCAGCGGGCGCAGGTCGGTGAGCGGGCTGGCGCGGCGGACGGCGTCCGCGGCGGCGAGCGAGCGGGCCCGCCCCTCGTCGGCCGTGGTGAGGCCGCCGGCGACCGCGTCGGCCACGGTCGCGACGCCGCCGTCGCGGACGTGGACCCGGCCCACGCCGCTGGCGGCCAGCAGCGTCGCCAGGGGGACGCCGACCCGGGTCGCGCCCTCGACGACGACGGTCGCCGCGCGCCGGGCGTGCCAGCGCACCGCGCCGTCGGGGTCCCGCGCGGCGGGCAGCTCCGCGGCGGTGCGGGCCGCGGCGGCCGGGCCGGCGTCGGAGGCGAGCAGGTCCGCGGCCTCGAGGTCGACCAGCGTGCCGGTGGCCCGCAGGTGGTCGAGCAGCGCGGCGACCGAGCGGGGGTCGAGCCCGTCACCGGCGGCGTCGGCCAGCACGGTCCGTTGGGAGCGCCGGCCGTCGAGCCCGCGCAGCAGCGCGGTCACCGCGGCCGGGGCGGAGCCGACCAGCACGCCGTCGCGCTCGACCCCGCCGACCTGGACGGCGTCGGGGGAGCGGCGGAGCAGCGGCGTGCCCGGGGGCAGCAGGGGGTGGGCGGTGTCGGACACCCGCGCAGGGTGGCAGGACCGGCCCGGCGCCCGCTGCCGTCGTCCACAGGGCCCGGGGACGACGACGGCGGCGCCCGCGGTGCGGGACGCCGCCGTCAGGAGGCAGTGCCTAGGCCTTGCCGAGGATCCGGTTCATCTTGGTGCCGCAGACCGGGCAGGTGCCCTGGGCCATCCGGCGGCCGGACTCGCTGACCTTGACCTCGCCGTCGAAGTCCCGCTTCTCCTTGCACTTCACGCAGTAGCCGTTGTAGCTCTCCGCCACGGTGCCTCCTCTTCCAGCTGCTCGGCACCCGTTCGGGCACCGTCTCCGCGAACGCTACCCGGACGGTCCCGTCCGACCCGTCCGGCCGGGGAGCCCGGCCTGCCGCGGTGCCCACAGCCTGTGGACAGCGCTGTGGAGACGGTGGGGACCCCGCGGCGTGTCGCTGTGTGCAGCCGGGGGAGGGGCCGGCGTCCACCCGCCCGTCGCCGGCCCCTTCCACGCCCGTCACCTGCGCGGACGCCGTCCGGGCCGCTGTGGACGGGACAGGGGCCGGCGTGTCCACCGTCCGTGCGACTCGTACCCGAGCGGGTGGCTCCCCTCCGCGCGTCGCCGGCGGCCGGTGGCTACCGTCCTCCCGTGCCCGGATCGACCCCCGACCCCTCGCGCGGCCGCCTGTCCACGGACGGGCCGGTCGAGGTGCGCCGCAGCGCGCGCCGCCGTCGGACGGTGACCGCCTACCGCGAGTCGGGGCGGACGATCGTGCTCATCCCGGCGGCGTTCACGCCGGCCGAGGAGCGGCGCTGGGTGGCCCAGATGGTGGCCAAGCTGCAGACCCGGGAGGAGCGCCGCCGCCGGTCCCTGGGCGGCGACGACGAGCTCATGAGCCGCGCCCGCGCCCTGTCGGCCGAGCACCTCGACGGCGTGCCGCAGCCGACCAGCGTGCGGTGGGTGGACAACCAGCAGCGCCGCTGGGGGTCGTGCACCCCCGCCGACGGCAGCATCCGGCTGTCCAGCCGGCTGCGGTCGATGCCGGAGTACGTCGTCGACTACGTGCTGGTGCACGAGCTGGCGCACCTGCTGGAGCCCAGCCACGACGCGCGCTTCTGGGCGCTGGTGGCCCGCTACCCCCGGGCGGAGCGGGCCCGCGGGTTCCTCGAGGGCGTCGAGACGGCCCGCGCCGACGGCGCCCGCGAGGACGACGGCGACCTCGTCGACTGAGCACGTCGTCGGCCTACCGGCCGACACCGCGGCCAGGTGCCGTCCCGGCCTGCGCGGAGCCCATCCGTCGCACCCGTCGCGGAGCCCTCCGGGCCCCCCTCGGACAACGACACCGCGGCCAGGTGCCGTCCCGGCCTGCGCGGAGCCCATCCGTCGCACCCGTCGCGGAGCCCTCCGGGCCCCCCTCGGACAACGACACCGCGGCCAGGTGCCGTCCCGGCCTGCGCCGAGCCCATCCCGGTCCTCGGCGGCCGGGTGCCCTCCGGCAGCGCCGTCCTCAGCGGGTGGGGGCGTCCCCGTCGGTGTCCCCGCCGTCCGTGTCCCCGCCGTCGTCGGTGTCGCCGCCGGTGTCCTCGGCCTGGTCGGTGAGCGCGCGCAGCTCGTCGTCGACGCCCTGGCGGGCGACGAAGTCCAGCGGCTCGTCGAGGTCGTCGGAGGTGGGCAGCAGGTCCGGGTGCGACCACAGCCGGTCGCGGGCCTCGGTGCCGTGCTGCTGCGCCATGGCGCCCCAGACGGTGGCCGCGTCGCGCAGCCGGCGCGGGCGCAGCTGCAGGCCGACCAGGGTGGCGAAGGTCTGCTCCGCCGGGCCGCCCGAGGCGCGGCGACGGCGCATCGTCTCGGCCAGCGCCCCGTGCCCGGGCAGCCGCTCGCCGGCCGCGGCCGCGACGACGGCATCCACCCAGCCCTCCACCAGCGCCAGCAGCGTCTCCAGCCGGCGCAGCGCCATCTGCTGCTCCGGCGTCTCCTCCGGCTCGAGCAGCCCGCTGCCCAGCAGCTCCTGCAGCGCCTCGGGGTTGGACGGGTCGAAGCCGCCGCCCATCGAGCCCATCGCGTCGTTGAGCCCGCGCTCGATCGCCTCGCGGTCGATGGTGATGCCGCGGGCGTAGGCGTGGACGGCGTCGTGCAGCTGCTGGCGCAGCCACGGCACGTGGGCGAACAGCCGCAGCGACGCGGCCTCGCGCAGGGCGAGGAACAGGCGGACCTCGTCGGCGGGGCGGTCCAGGCCCTCGGCGAACGCGGCGACGTTCTGCGGGAGGAGCACCGCGGAGCCGGCCGGGGCCAGCGGCAGGCCGACCTCGGTGCCGGTGAGCACCTCGCCGGCGAGCCGGCCGAGGGCCTGCCCGACCTGGGCGCCGAACATCAGGCCGCCCATCCGGCCCATGATCCCGGCCAGCGGGCCGGCCATGGCCATGGCCTCCTGCGGCAGCGCGGAGGTCATGGCGGCCACGACCTTCTCGGCCAGCGGGTCGATGAGCGCGCCCCAGGCGGGCAGCGTCTGCTCGACCCACTCCACCCGGGACCA
Source organism: Geodermatophilus sp. SYSU D01036 (assembly GCF_054050435.1). Taxonomy (NCBI): domain Bacteria; kingdom Bacillati; phylum Actinomycetota; class Actinomycetes; order Geodermatophilales; family Geodermatophilaceae; genus Geodermatophilus; species Geodermatophilus sp. SYSU D01036. The sequence goes on from NZ_JBJGZJ010000011.1 coordinate 117,148, forward strand.
GGCCAGCGCCCGGTCCGCCCCCGAGGGCAGGTCGGTGACCTGGTCCAGCCACAGGTCGGCCAGCCGCACCGCCTCGGTGACGGCGGCCCGCTCGGCCTCCGACGTCGGCTGGGTGCCGGTGGCCAGGGAGCTGATCGCGCCCTGCCGGGCGAGGTCCCAGTTGACCGGCCCGCCCGACCAGTTCATGAGCTTCTGCAGCTCGGCGAACAGCGGCATCTTGCCGAGGAACTCCTCCGGAGTGCCGCCCCCGGCGCCGCCCGGGCCGCCGAACCCGAACAGGGCGCCGAAGCCGAACGGGTCACCGCCGGGCTGGTCCCGGCGCTCGGGGTCGCGGTCGGGCATCCCGAATCCGAACGGCACGTCACTCATGCCCCCACGGTAGACGCGTGATCACACCGCCGGAGCCCGAGCGCGGGCTCCGGCGTCCGCTCTCGGCGGACGCTGCCAGCGCGAGGTTCTACGCTGGCCGGTCGTGACCCGTCGGATCGCCGTCCTCGCCGTCGGTGTGGTGCTGCTGCTCGTCGCCGGCGTCCTCGGCGCGGCCCTGCCGGTGCCCTACGTCGCCCAGGTGCCCGGCCCGACCTTCAACACCCTCGGCGACATCGACGGCGACCCGGTCATCTCCCTCCGCGGCCGCGACCGCAACGACGTCACCGGCAACCTCAACCTGACCACGGTCGGCGTCGGCCGGGCGGGCCTGAGCCTGGTCGAGGCGGTCCGCGGCTGGTTCGACGACGAGATCAGCGTGGTGCCCGAGGAGTCGGTGTACCCGCCGGACCAGACCGAGGAGGAGATCGAGCAGGCCAACCGGCAGGCCTTCCTCACCTCGGAGGAGTCCGCCGAGGCCGCGGCACTGGGCCACCTCGGCTACCCGGTGAAGGTCGTCGTCCGCGGGCTGTCCGGGGACGACTCGCCGTCGGACGGGCTGCTCGAGGAGGGCGACGCGATCGAGTCCGTCGACGGGCGGCCGACGCCGGACTCCGACGCGCTGGCCGCCGTCCTCGCCGCCATCCCGGCCGGCACGACCGTGGAGGTCGCCTACACCCGGCTCGGGCAGCCGGGCACGGCCACGCTGACCACGGGCGGGTCCCCCGACCGCGAGGGCTCGGTGCTCGGCGTCGTGGTGCGCGAGCAGCCCTCGGCGCCGTTCGACGTCGACATCGACGTCGCCGACGTCGGCGGCCCGTCGGCGGGCCTGATGCTCACCCTCGGCATCCTCGACCTGGTCGGCGACACCGACCTGACCGAGGGCGCCGTGGTGGCCGGCAGCGGCACCATCGACGCCGACGGCGCGGTGGGCGCGATCGGCGGCATCCAGCTGAAGATGGTCGCCGCCGAGGAGATCGGTGCCGAGCTGTTCCTCGTCCCGGCCGACAACTGCCCCGACGCGCTCGGCTCCCCGGCCACCGGCCTCACCCTGGCCCGGGTGGCCACCCTCGACGACGCCCTGACCGCCCTCGAGGACGTCCGGGAGGGGCGCACGCCCGCGGGCTGCTGAGCGCCGCCCGCCACGGGACGCCCCGCGTGGTGGATGCTGTCGGCCAGCACGGGCCCCCGGGGAACCCGGTGCCGCGCCGAGCGTTGGTCAGGGGCGACACCGGCCGCTCGTGCGCCAGCCCGGCGCCCGTGCCGACCGGCGCCCCACACGTCCGACCGCACGCGGTCGCCACACCGCGACGGCGCCTCCCGGTGCCCGCCGCACCTGCAACTGAAGGAGACCGCTCGTGGCCATGCGGCCCCCCGTGTCCGTGCCGACGCTGTCGCGGCGCGCGAAGGTGGTCATCGGGTCCATCGCCGTGCTGCTGGTGCTGTTCACGGCCATCGGGACGTTGACCAACGTCTACGTCGACTACCTCTGGTTCGACGAGACCGGGTACACCGAGGTCTTCTGGACCGAGCTCCAGACCCGGGCCCTGCTGTTCGCCGTGGCCGGCGTGGCCACCGGCGGGCTCACCGCGCTGGCGATCTACCTGGCGTACCGGTTCCGCCCGGCGTTCCGGCCGATGTCGCTGGAGCAGCAGAACCTGGAGCGCTACCGGCAGTCGCTGGAGCCCCGCCGCACCCTGGTGCTGTCGGCCGTCGCGGTCGTCGTCGGCCTGTTCGCCGGGTTCACCGCGCAGGGCAGCTGGGAGACCTGGCTGACCTTCCGCAACTCGGTGCCCTTCGGCGACGTCGACCCCCAGTTCGGCCTGGACCTGTCGTTCTTCGTCTTCGAGTACCCCTTCTACCGGCTGCTGCTGAGCTTCGGCTTCGCCATCGTGCTGCTGGCGCTGATCGGCTCGCTGCTGACCCACTACGTCTTCGGCGGGCTGCGGCTGCAGACGCCGGGGCAGAAGCTCACCGGCGCGGCGATGGTGCAGCTGTCGGTGCTGCTCGGCCTGTTCGTGGCGCTCAAGGCCGTCGCGTACTGGTTCGACCGCTACGCGCTGGTCTACTCCGACCGGGGCGAGCTGTTCAGCGGCGCGAGCTACACCGACGTCAACGCGCTGCTGCCGGCCAAGACGATCCTGGTCTTCGCGGCGGCGTTCTGCGCCGTCGCCTTCTTCGCCAACGTCGTCGTCCGCAACTTCCGGCTGCCGGCCGCCGCGCTGGTCCTGCTGCTGCTGTCCAGCCTGGTCATCGGCGTGGCCTACCCGGCGATCGTGCAGCAGTTCGTCGTCCGCCCCAGCGCCAACGAGCGCGAGGCCGACTACATCGAGCGGGCGATCGCCTCGACCCGCGCGGCCTACGACCTCACCGAGGTCGAGTACACGGACTTCGCGCAGGAGAACACGGGGGAGGACGTCGACACCGACGCCGCGCTCGCCGAGCTGCGCAACGACGACGCGACCATCCCGAACGCCCGCCTGCTCGACCCGAACGTGCTGGCCGGGACGTTCACCGCGCGCCAGCAGATCCGCAACGTGTACGGCTTCCCCGAGAAGCTCGACATCGACCGGTACACGATCGACGGCGAGACCCGCGACTACGTCGTCGCCGTCCGCGAGCTCGACAGCGGCAGCCTGTCGGAGAACCAGGACACCTGGATCAACCGGCACACCGTCTACACGCACGGCAACGGGTTCGTCGCCGCGCCGGCCAACCAGGTGGTCACCGGCCAGGAGGGCGGCGAGCCCAACTTCACCAGCCGGGACCTGCCCACCACCGGCGACATCGAGGTCGAGCAGGGCCGGATCTACTACGGCGAGCTGATCGACGACTACTCCGTCGTCGGGGCGCCCGAGGGTGCCGACGCCCGCGAGTTCGACCGGCCCGAGGACGGCTCCGAGGGCGAGGTCAACAACACCTACGACGGCCGGGGCGGCGTCGCGATCGGCAGCTTCTTCCGGCAGCTGACGTTCGCCATCTACTACCGCGAGCGCAACTTCCTGCTCTCCGGTGCGGTCAACGACGCCTCGAAGGTGCTCTACGTCCGCGACCCCCGCGAGCGGGTGGAGAAGGCCGCGCCGTTCCTCACCGTCGACGGCGACCCCTACCCGGCCGTCATCGACGGCCGCGTGCAGTGGATCCTCGACGGCTACACGACGTCCGACGCCTACCCGTACTCCGAGCGGATGGAGCTCGGCGAGGCGGCGCAGGACGCGCTCACCGGCCAGGGGACCGCGGCGCTGCCGAACGAGCAGTTCAACTACATCCGCAACTCGGTCAAGGCCACCGTGGACGCCTACGACGGCACCGTCCGGCTCTACGAGTGGGACGAGGACGACCCGGTGCTCAAGGCGTACATGGCCGCGTTCCCGGGCGTGATCGAGGAGCGGTCGGAGATGAGCGACGAGCTCATCGGCCACGTCCGCTACCCCGAGGACCTGTTCAAGCTGCAGCGGGACATCCTCACCCGCTACCACGTGAGCGACCCGGGCGACTTCTACAGCCAGAACGACCGGTGGGCGGTGCCGGCCGACCCGACGCAGGACACGCAGACCGAGGAGGCGCAGCCGCCGTACTACATCCTCGCCGCGCGGCCGGGCGAACCGGACGCGACGTTCCAGCTGACCAGCGCGCTGAACGCCTTCCGCAGGCAGAACCTCTCGGCGTTCATCTCCGCGTCCAGCGACCCGGACACCTACGGCTCGATCCAGGTGCTCCGGCTGCCCGGCAACACGCCCTTCCGCGGGCCGCAGCAGGTGCAGCAGTCGTTCAACACCAACGACGAGGTCGCCCGGGACCTGACGCTGTTCAACAGCGAGGACTCGCAGGCGGTGTTCGGCAACCTGCTGACGCTGCCGATCGGGGAGAACGGCCTGCTCTACGTGCAGCCGCTGTACGTGGAGGGGACCGGCCAGAACTCCTTCCCGCTGCTGCGCAAGGTGCTGGTCAACTACGGCGGACGGGTCGGCTACGCCGACACCCTCTCCGACGCGCTGGACCAGGTCTTCGGGGCCGGGGCGGGGGACACCGCAACCGACTCCGACGACGCCGGGACCACCCCGGACACCGAGGAGCCGACGCCGGCCGAGCCGACCGCGCCCGCGGAGCCGACCACGCCGGCCGAGCCGACGACGCCGCCGGCCGACGGGTCGGACGCGACGCTGGACCAGGCGGTCGCCGACCTCGACGCGGCGCTGCAGCGGCTGGCCGAGGCCCAGCGCAGCGGCGACTTCGCCGCGCAGGGCCAGGCGCTGGCCGACCTGCAGGCGGCGGTCGAGGCCTACGAGGCGGCCCAGGGCGCGGCCGCGGCGCCGGCCACGCCGACCGACTGACGCCGCGCGGGCGGGGGTGCGCCGACCCGGTGCGCCCCCGCCCGCGACCGGGTGTAGGGTGGTCTCACCGACGCGGGGTGGAGCAGCTCGGTAGCTCGCTGGGCTCATAACCCAGAGGTCGCAGGTTCGAATCCTGCCCCCGCTACAAGGTGCAGTGGCCCTCACAGTGACTGTGAGGGCCACTGTCATGTCCGCAAGGATCTACCGGAGCGCCGGTCTCCTGCTCCCGGGAGAGGGCCGGTCGTGCCTCCGCCCGCGGATCGAGGGTCACGTCTCGACCTCCGGTTCCTCGCCGCGCCGCCTGACGGCACTGGGAGAGCAGCGGCGTCGTCGTGTCGAGGACGGCCTCCCGAGCGTGACGGGCGACGACCCTCGCAGGCCTTTCTCACGCGGTGGCCGATTGATGAGTTCGGTCAGGTTGGCCCGACGAGACAGACCCGGACCGCCAGAGCCGGCGCCAGCCTCGTGGCGCCTTCTGCCTCGACGGGCGGATGCCACGGTTGCCTTCAACCGCGCGACTCCACCCCCCATGAACCGGAGTCCCCGAGTCGTCGGGGAGGCTCGGTGTTCCTGCGGTCGCCGGCAGAGGACCGTCGTGGTCGCCGGCCTGGTCCGGTAGCGGAGCCGCTGCGCGCGGATGACCTGCCGGTCCCATGCCATACCGGGGTGTCGGTGGCCGCCCCGGCACGCCGCCGCGCGGCGGTGTCCCTAGCCGCCGCCGACGGATGCAGCAGCTCCTGAGCGGCCCGCCGTGGCGCGGGCGCCACCCTGACCGAGGACCTTCGGGCCGGGCCGGTCGCCCCCGTCGGGGGACCATGGGGCTCACGGTGGGGCGCGCGGCCCACCGCGCGCCCCCGTGGCTCCGTGAAGGGAGGGGCACGATGACCGGACAGCACGTGGTGGAGCGGGCGGTCTCGCCGGACGGCACGGCCATCGGATTCCGGCGCAGCGGGCACGGCCCCGGACTCCTGTTGGTGCACGGCACCTCCGCCGACGCGTCACGGTGGGAGCCGCTTCTCCCGCTGCTCGAGCCGGCCGTGACGGTGTACGCCGTCGACCGGCGCGGGCGCGGGGCCAGCGGCGACGGACCGGACTACTCGCTGACGGCCGAGGCGGAGGATCTGGCCGCGGTCGTCGCGGCCATCGGGACTCCGGTCGACGTGCTCGGACACTCCTACGGCGCTCTCTGCGCGGTCGAGGCGGCCCGGCTAGCCACCGGGATCCGGCGGCTCGTGCTCTACGAGCCCGCCGTGATGGACACCGCTCCACCGGGGTTCACCGACCGACTAGCGCAGCTCACCGCCGAGGGTCGGCGCGAGGAGGTCGTGACCGCCCTGCTGCGCGACCTGGCCGGGTTGACGGAGGAGCAGTTGGCACAGGTCCGCGCGGCGCCCTCCTGGCGGGGCCGCGTCGCGGCGGCGCACACCATCGTCCGCGAGCAGCGGGTCGAGGAGCGCTACGTCTTCGATCCGGAGCGGTTCGCCGGCGTCCGGGTACCGACGCTGATGCTGGTGGGCAGCGAGACCGCTCCGGAGATGCGCCGCTCCACCGAGCTGCTGGCCGGCGCGTTGCCCGACGTGCGGGTGCGGGAACTGGAAGGCCAGGGCCACGTCGCGATGCTCACCGCGCCGGAGTTGTTCGTCGGGGAGGTGCTCGGCTTCCTGCAGGCCGAGCGGATCTGACGGTTGGCCGGCGAGAAGGCTGCTGCTTTCCCCTGTCAGGGTTTACGTGGGATCCCGCGCCGTCCCCACCCTCGCACGCGGACAGCGACCGGTGCACACGACCGAACCGGCAGACGTTCGGTTGCCAGGCCCATGCGCTGGAGCACGCGTGACAGCCTGTCCGACCCACGCATCATGATCGCTCCCGTATCCCCGGCTTCAGGGCAGGTCGGGTCGGGAATGGGCCATCACGAGGGTGTGCAGATGCGTAGGCACGGTGCTGCGAACTGCAGGAACAGCCGAGGCCGAACAGCGAGAGCGGTGATCCGGCCGGTCCCCCCCGGCTACTCCGAACGGCACCGGCCCCCACCGCTCAGTGGTGGGGGCCGGTGCCGTTCCCGCGCCTGGGGTACCCGGGTCAGACGGTCTCGGGCACCCGGAGATGGGCGACGACGAGGTCCATCTCGGCGACGTCGAGGATGTCGATGCCCATCGTGTCGACGGCGCCCTCGCGGATCGTGCGGGCCGCGTCCCGTGTCCCCTCGAGGTGCGCGCGGTCCGCGAACACGACCGTGCCGACGGCGCGGCCGCTGTCCCTGTCGACGAGCAGGCTGAGGCTGCAGAAGCCGGGCAGCTCCTGGATCCGCGGCATCAGGGTGGTGCGGTACATCTCGAGGATCTGGTCGACCCGGGCCGGCTCGCCGCGGCTCCAGGTGACCCGTGCGCAGGCGCCGTCCCCGGCGTTGTGCTCGCGGTGCAGGACGGCGATCTCCCACTCCTGCACCTCGAGGTCCTCGCCCGTCCCGAAGCGCTCCCTCATGTGCTCGCGCATCGGGTGCACCCGGTCGGCGGTGGCCCGCATCGCCTCCTGGTCCTCCCACGCCGACGTCGCGATGCACCGGCCGGACTCCCGGTCGCACAGCATCGACAGGCCGACGCAGCCGTCCATGTCCTGCAGGGCCGGCCACACCTCGTCGCGTACGTACGCGATCGCGTCGTCGAGCGAGCCGGGGTTGGCGCGGATGGTGGTGGATCGGGCGTACATGCCGCCCCCCTCTCGGACCGGCGGCGGTGCCCCTGCGGCATCGCCGCGCGGTCGAGCGTCCTCCCGCGCCCGACGGCGGACAAGGTCCCCGGCGGCGGTCCCCGGCGGCGCACCGGGCCCCGGCCCTCCGGCCGGAGGGCCGGGGCCGGGTGCCTCAGGTGTTGTCCGACCGGCCGGTCAGTGCGTCGCGGAGCCGGTCCACCATCCCGACGCCGGGTCCCACCGTCTTGTGGAACAGCGCGCTGTGCGGCGCCGACGGGTGCGGGCGGGTGGGCGCGGCCTTCTTCGCCGCCTCCACCTTCCGGCCGATCTCCACGAGCTGGTCCGGGCTCAGCCGGGCGCGCAGCGCGGGGAACTGCTCGGTCTCCTCGTCGGTGACGTGGTGGCGCAGTACCTGCTCGAGGCGGCCGAGGGTCTCCAGGAACCGGGGGTCGGCGGAGTCGACGTCCTCGAGCTCCTTCATCACCTCCACCAGCTGCTGGTGCTCCTGGATGTCGTCCTGCACCGCGGCCTCCCCGTCGGGCAGGTGCTCGCGCACGGCCGGGTAGACGAACATCTCCTCGGCGACCGAGTGCCGCATCAGCTCGGCGATCACGGTGTCGGCCATGTCCCGCCGCTCGGCGGGGTCGGCGGCGGGGATGCGACCGACCAGGTCGAGGACCTCGTGGTGGTCGGTGGTCAGGATCTCGACGACGTCCTGGTTGCTCGTACTCGCGGTCATCGGGCTGCCTCCGGGCCGGAGCGCTGCCGGGTGGCTGCTCACCCGGTACCGCGGTCCTACCCGGGTGGCGCTGCCCACACCCCCGGCAGCGGCCCGGGAGAGGCGTGTACAGTGGGTCCTACCGACGCGGGGTGGAGCAGCTCGGTAGCTCGCTGGGCTCATAACCCAGAGGTCACAGGTTCGAATCCTGTCCCCGCTACCACGGCACGAGGGCCCCGGAGCAGACGCTCCGGGGCCCTCGTCGCGTCCCGGGGTCGTCGGCGGGAACAGCGCGGACGCCGGCCGGGTTGCGGAACGGCATGGAGCCGACCGTGCAGGACGTCCCCGAGTCCGAGCGTTACGAGATCCGCGACGGCGACCGCCTGCTGGGGCTGGCCGCCTACTCCCGCCGGGGTGCGCAGGTGGTCTTCACCCACACCGAGATCGACCCCGACGCCGAGGGGTCCGGACTGGGCGGCCGGCTCGTCCGGGCGGCCCTGGACGACGTCCGGTCGCGCGGGGAGACGGTGGTGCCGCGCTGTTCGTTCGTCCGTGGCTGGATCGAGCGCCACCCCGAGTACGGCGACCTGGTGGACCGCGGCGACGCCTGACCTGCGGGCGGCCGCGGATCCGGACGCGCGGGTGTGTTGCCTGTCACAGGGCGTCCTCCCTAGGTTGACGGTCACTGCTGACCGTTCGACGAGGAGGTCGTCCGTGAGCGTCGAGGCCCCGATCCCGCAGACAGCGTCCGGTGCGGAGGTCGCCGACCTCACCGACGTCGACCTCACCGACGTCGACCTCACCGACGTCGACCTCACCGACGTCGACCTGTCCGACCGGGACTGGTGGACCCGACCGCCGGCCGAGCGGCACGCGGCCCTGGACCGGCTCCGCCGGGAGCGCCCCTTCGCCTTCTTCGCCGAGCCCGACCTCCCCGGCATCCCCGCCGGCCCGGGCTACCACGCGGTCACCCGCTACGCCGATCTCGAGGCGATCAGCTCGCAGCCGGCGGTGTTCTGCTCGAGCCGGGGCGCGGTGTCGATGCAGGACGTCCCGGCCGAGCTCCACGAGTTCTACGGCTCGCTGATCAGCATGGACGACCCGCGGCACGCCAAGATCCGCCGGATCGTCTCGAAGACGTTCACCCCGCGGATGCTCGAGCGGACCCTGGACTCGGTGCGCGCCGTCGTCGACGACGTCCTGGCGCGGGCCCGGGCGACGGCCGAGGCGAACGACGGCGTCATCGACGTCGTCGCCGACGTCGCCGCCCCCATCCCGCTGCGGGTCATCTGCGACATGATGGGCGTCCCCGAGGCCGACCGGCCGGCCGTGCTGGCCAACTCGAACGTCATCCTGTCCGGCGGCGACCCCGAGCTGATCGAGAACGACGACCCGCTCACCGCCTTCCTCACCGCCGGCATGGAGATGGCCGCGCTGATGGAGCGGCTGGCCGCCGAGCGGGTGGCCGAGCCCTGCGACGACCTCACCACCGCGCTGGTCACCACCGAGGTCGACGGCGAGCGGCTGTCCCACCAGGAGATCGCCTCGTTCTTCATCCTGCTGCTGGTGGCCGGCAACGAGACCACCCGCAACGCCATCTCCCAGGGCCTGCTGACGCTGTCGGAGTGGCCGCAGGAGCGGGCGCGGTGGGCCGCCGACCCGTCGCTGGACCGCACCGCCGTCGAGGAGGTCGTGCGCTGGGTCAGCCCGGTCACCTGGATGCGCCGCACCGCCACGCAGGACGGCGAGGTCGGCGGCCACCGCTTCACCGCCGGGGAGAAGTTCCTGCTGTTCTACGCGGCGGCCAACCGCGACCCCGAGGTCTTCGCCGACCCGCAGCGCTTCGACGTCGGCCGCGACCCCAACCCGCACGTCGGGTTCGGCTCGAAGGGCCCGCACTTCTGCCTCGGCGCGCACCTGGCCCGCCGCGAGCTGCAGGTGACCTTCCGCGCGGTCTTCGACCAGCTGCCCGACCTCGAGGTCACCGGCCCGCCCGACCGGCTGGCGTCCTCGTTCGTCAACGGCCTCAAGCGGCTGCCGGCCCGGCTCGGCGGGACCCGCTGATGCGGGTCACCGCGGACCGCGAGCTGTGCGTGGGCTCGGGGCAGTGCGAGCTGCTCGCCCCGGATGCCTTCGAGGTCGACGACGACGGCGCGGTGCGGGTGCTGCAGGAGACGCCGGACGACGCGGACGCCGCGCGGGACGCCGTGCAGCAGTGCCCGACCGGGGCGCTGTCGATCGCCGGCTGAGCGCCCTCAGGCGGAGAGCGCGGCTCCGGTACCCGGCGCCGTGAGGTCGGCGGCCAGCCGGTCGAGCGGGACGTCGAGCGCGCGGGCCAGCGCGGCGACGGTGAAGAACGCCGGGGTGGGCACCCGCCCGGACTCGATCTTCCGCAGCGCCTCCAGGCTCACCCCGGAGGCGGCGGAGACCTCGGCGGGGGAACGGTCCCCGCGCGCGGCCCGCAGCAGGGCGCCCAGCCGGCGGCCGCGCTCGCGCTCCTCGGGGCTCAGCGGCGGTCGCACCATGGCGTGATAGTAATACCGGGATACCAATCCCGGGAGGACCAGATGATCGAGCTGCGCACGCCGGGCGAGCTGGAGGCCATGCGCGCCGCCGGGGCCGTGGTGGCCGACGTGCTCGCCGCCGTCCGCGCCGCGGCCGCCCCCGGCGTCCGGCTGACCCAGCTGGACGCGGTGGCCCGCGACGTCCTGGCCGACGCCGGCGCCACCTCGCCGTTCCTCGGCTACGCCCCGCACGCGACCACCCCGCCGTTCCCGGGCGTGGTCTGCCTGTCGGTCAACGACGTCGCCCTGCACGGCATCCCGACCACCCGGGAGCTCGAGGACGGCGACCTGCTGAGCGTCGACGCCGGCGCCACCCTGGACGGCTGGGTCGGCGACTCCGCGATCACCTTCCCGGTCGGCACCGCGCGGCCCGAGGACCTCGCGCTGGTGGCGACCGCCGAGCGCGCGCTGGCGGCGGGGATCGCGGCGGCGGTGGTCGGCAACCGGGTGGGCGACGTCTCGGCGGCGATCGGGGCCGTCGGCCGGGCCGGCGGCTGCGGCATCAACACCGACCAGGGCGGGCACGGCGTCGGCCGCACCATGCACGAGGCGCCGCACGTGCCCAACGAGGGCCGGGCCGGGCGCGGCGTGCCGCTGCGCGCCGGGCTGGTGATCGCGATCGAGCCGTGGTTCCTCGCCGGCGGCAGCGACGACTACCGGGTGGACGCCGACGGCTGGACGCTGCGCAGCGCCGACGGCAGCCGGGCCGCGCACGTCGAGCACACGGTCGCGGTCACCGAGGACGGCCCGGAGATCCTGACCCTTCCGCGTTGAGGAAGGACCCCCGTTCCCCCCACCGCTCGCACGCTCGCGGCGGGCCCCTGCACGGGGGCCGTCAGGACAGCGCCTGCTCCAGGTCGGCGAGCAGGTCGTCGACGTCCTCGATGCCCACCGACAGGCGCACCAGGTCGCCCGGCACCTCCAGCGGTGAGCCGGCCGCGCTGGCGTGCGTCATCCGGTGCGGGTGCTCGATCAGCGACTCGACCCCGCCCAGCGACTCGGCCAGCGTGAACAGCCGCGCCCGCTCGCAGACCCGCAGCGCCGCCTCCTCGCCGCCGGCCAGCCGGAACGACAGCATCCCGCCGGAGCCGGACATCTGCTTGACCGCGATGTCGTGGCCGGGGTGGTCGGGCAGGCCGGGGTAGAGCACGCGGGACACCGCCGGGTGCCCGGTGAGGTACTCGGCGATCCGGGCGGCGTTGGCCTGGTGCCGCTCCATCCGCACGCCGAGGGTCTTGATCCCGCGCAGCACCAGCCAGTCCGACAGCGGGCCGGACACCCCGCCCATCGCGTTCTGGTGGTAGGCGAGCTGCTCGGCGAGGTCGACGTCGCGGACGACGAGCGCGCCGCCGACGACGTCGGAGTGGCCGCCGAGGTACTTCGTCGTCGAGTGCACGACGACGTCGGCGCCCAGGGTGAGCGGCCGCTGCAGGTAGGGGCTGGCGAAGGTGTTGTCGACGACGAGCAGCGCGCCGGCCTCGTGCGCGACCTCGGCGGTGAGCGCGATGTCGGCGATGTTGAGCAGCGGGTTGGTCGGCGTCTCGCACCAGACCACGCGGGTGGCGCCGGGCCGGATCGCCGCGCGCAGCGCGTCGGGGTCGTTGAGGTCGACGGGGGTGTGCTCGACGCCCCAGCGCGACACCACCCTCGAGATGAGCCGGAACGTGCCGCCGTAGGCGTCGCCGCCGAGGACGACGTGGCTGCCGGGCGCGCACACGGTGCGCAGCAGGGTGTCCTCGGCGGCCAGGCCGGAGGCGAACGCCAGGCCCGCGGTGCCCTCCTCGAGGGAGGCCAGCAGCTGCTGCAGGGCGTCGCGGGTCGGGTTGGCGCTGCGGGCGTACTCGTAGCCGTTCCGCAGCCCGCCGACGCCGTCCTGCTTGAAGGTGGTGGCCAGGTGCAGCGGGACGACGACGGCGCCGGTGGCCGGGTCGGGGTCCTGCCCGGCGTGGATCGCACGGGTGTCGAAGCCGTCGAACCCGCTCACCGGGTCACCCCCGCCAGGTGGCCGAGCACGTCCTGCCGGGTGACCACGCCCGCGGGCTTGCCGTCGACGTGGACGACCAGCGCGTCGGCCTCGCCGAACTCGGCCACCGCGGCGCTGACCGGCTCGCCGGAGCCGATGATCGGCAGCGGCGCGGACATGTGCTTCTCCACCCGGTCCGACAGCGAGGCGCGGCCGGCGAACAGCGCGTCGAGCAGCACCTTCTCGTCCACCGAGCCGACGACCTCGCCGGCGGTCACCGGCGGCTCGGCCCGCACGACCGGCATCTGGCTGACGCCGTACTCGCGCAGGATGTCGATGGCGTCGCGGACGGTCTCGTTCGGGTGGGTGTGCACCAGCACCGGCGTCGCGCCGTCCTTGGCGGCGAGCAGCTCGCCCACCGTCTCGCCGGTGGCGACGTCGAGGAAGCCGTAGTCGGCCATCCACCGGTCGTTGAAGATCTTGTTCAGGTAGCCGCGGCCGCCGTCGGGCAGCAGCACCACCACGACGTCGTCGGGCCCCAGCTTCTCCGCCGCCCGCAGCGCGCCGGCGACGGCCATCCCGCAGGAGCCGCCGACGAGCAACCCCTCCTCGCGGGCCAGCCGCCGGGTCATGCGGAAGGAGTCGGCGTCGGAGACCGGGACGATCTCGTCGGCGATCGAGCGGTCGTAGGCCTCGGGCCAGAAGTCCTCGCCGACGCCCTCGACCAGGTAGGGCCGGCCGGTGCCGCCGGAGTACACCGACCCCTCGGGGTCGACGCCGACGACCCGGACCCGGCCGTCGCTGACCTCCTTGAGGTAGCGGCCGATCCCGCTGATCGTGCCGCCGGTGCCGACACCGGTGACGAAGCAGGTCACCTCGCCCTCGGTCTGCTCCCAGATCTCCGGGCCGGTGGTCTCGTAGTGCGACCGCGGGTTGGCCGGGTTGGCGTACTGGTCGGGCTTCCAGCCGCCGGGGGTCTCGCGGGCCAGCCGGTCGGAGACGGAGTAGTACGACCGCGGGTCCGACGGGTCGACGGCGGTGGGGCAGACGACGACCTCTGCGCCGTAGGCCCGCAGCACGTTGATCTTGTCCTGGCTGACCTTGTCCGGGCACACGAAGACGCACCTGTAGCCGCGCTGCTGGGCGACCAGCGCCAGGCCGATGCCGGTGTTGCCGCTGGTCGGTTCGACGATCGTCCCTCCGGGCTTCAACTCCCCGCTGGCCTCGGCGGCGTCGACCATCCGCACGGCGATCCGGTCCTTCACCGACCCGCCGGGGTTGAGGTACTCGACCTTGGCCAGCACCAGCGGCGCGTCCGGGCCGAGGTCGGCGGTGACCCTCGACAGCCGGACCAGCGGGGTGCCGCCGATCAGGTCGACGACGGACTCGGCGTACTGCACGCGGACCTCCTCGCCGGCGCTCCGGGCGGGCGCCGTGTGTCCCATCCCACCACTCCGCCGGCTTCCCGGCTGCGCCGCCGTCCCGTCCGCCCCCCGGGCCGCCGCCCGTCGTCGCCGGGTTCCTGACCGGGTCCGTCCGCTCTGGGCGCGTGTCGCCGCCCGCCGCCCCGGGCAGGGCTGCGGCATGACCGCGCCCCTCCTGTCCGCGCCGCTGGCCGGCGGCGGCAGCATGCCGCTGCTCGGCTTCGGCACCTGGCAGATGACCGGCAGCACCTGCTACGACGCCGTCCGCACCGCCCTGGACGCCGGTTACCGGCACCTGGACACCGCGACGATGTACCGCAACGAGGCCGAGGTCGGCCGGGCGCTGCGCGACTCCGGCGTCGACCGGGACGAGGTCTTCGTGACCACCAAGCTGCCGCCGCGCGAGGCGGGCCGGGCCGACCGCACGCTGGCCGCGTCGCTGGACGCCCTCGGTCTCGACGCGGTCGACCTGTGGCTGGTGCACTGGCCACCCGGCGGCTCCGACGAGGGCCTGTGGGAGCGGTTCGTCGCCGCCCGCGAGGACGGGCGGGCGCGGGCGGTCGGGGTCAGCAACTACTCCCTCGACGCGGTGGACCGGCTCACCCGGGCGACCGGCGTGACGCCGCAGGTGAACCAGGTGAGCTGGGCGCCGGCGCTGTACGACCCGGCGGTGGAGGACGGGCACCGGGAGCGCGGCGTCGTCCTCGAGGGCTACAGCCCGTTCAAGAACACCGACCTCGGCGACCCGGTGCTGCGGGAGGTCGCCGGCGCGCACGGCGTCACCCCGGCCCAGGTCGTGCTGCGCTGGCACGTCGAGCACGGCGTGGTGGTGATCCCGAAGTCGGCCACCCCGGAGCGGATCCGCGCCAACCTGGAGGTCGGCGGCTTCGCGCTGTCGGCCGAGGAGGTCGCCCGCGTCGACGGCCTGGCGCGCGGCTGAGCCCTACCCGGCGTCCGGGGCCGGGGCGACCGGGCGCCGGGGCTCGCCGGCCAGCGCCGGCCGGACGTCGATCATCGGGGCGACCAGCCCCGTCGTCGGCCGGGTCACCGGGGTGAGGGAGGGCGCCGACGTCCGCCGCCGGGAGCGCAGGGCGGTGAGCAGGTCCAGCGCCGCCAGCACCGAGGCGCCGACGACGACGTTGCGCAGCCGGCGCTCCCGCTCGCCGCGCCGGTTCTGCAGGGCGACGCCCATGACGGCCAGGTCGACGGCGTCGCCGGCGACGCGGGTCCACGCCCAGCCCGGGCGGCCGGCGAGCAGGCCGGCCGCGTGCGCGAGCTCCCGGGCGCCGACTGCGGTGACCACCGGCAGCGCCACGGGGGAGTCGTCGACGCCGGCGAAGCGGGCGACGGCCGAGGGCGAGGCCAGCATCGAGGTGCCGAGGCCGAGGCTGGCCAGGCCGAGCAGTCGGGCCGTGCGGCGGGCGGGGCGCGCGCTCATGGGGGTCCTCCCGGGGTCGGTCGCCCGGGCGGCTACCCGGGCGCCCGGGCCGGAAACGGCCGGTGGCGGGGCCGCTCGCGGCGGGACGAGGATGCGGGCATGACCTCTCCTGCGTCTCCCCGGACCCTCGGCCGGGACGGCCTGGTCGTCTCCGCCCTCGGCCTGGGCTGCATGGGCATGAGCCAGATGTACGGCGCCGCCGACCGCGACGAGTCGATCGCCACCGTCCACCGCGCGCTCGACCTCGGCATCACCTTCCTCGACACCTCCGACGTCTACGGCGACGGGCACAACGAGGAGCTGGTCGGCGAGGCGATCCGGGGCCGGCGCGACGAGGTGCAGCTGGCGACGAAGTTCTCGCTGCGGCGCAACGACCGCGGGGGCATGGACATCGACGGCCGGCCGGAGAACGTGCGCGCCTGCGTCGAGGCCAGCCTGCGCCGGCTCGGCGTCGACGTGATCGACCTGTACTACCAGCACCGGGTGGACCCGCGGGTGCCGATCGAGGACACCGTCGGGGCGATGGCCGAGCTCGTGCAGCAGGGCAAGGTCCGGTACCTCGGGCTGTCGGAGGCGTCAGCCGCGTCGGTCCGCCGGGCGGTGGCCGTGCACCCGATCGCGGCGCTGCAGAGCGAGTGGTCCCTGTGGACCCGCGACCTCGAGACGGAGGTGCTCGGGGTCGCCCGCGAGGCGGGCGTCGGCATCGTGCCGTTCAGCCCGCTCGGCCGCGGCTTCCTCACCGGCGCGATCACCAGCCCCGACGACTTCGCCGACGACGACTGGCGGCGCACCCACCCGCGGTTCACCGGGGAGGCGTTCGCGGCGAACCTGCGCCTGGTCGACGCCGTCCGCGCGCTGGCCGCGGAGAAGGGCTGCACGCCCGGGCAGCTGGCGCTGGCCTGGGTCCTCGCGCAGGGCCCCGACGTCGTCCCGATCCCCGGCACCAAGCGGCGGTCCTACCTGGAGGAGAACGCCGGCGCGCTCGCCGTCGAGCTGTCGGCCGACGACCTCGCGCGGCTCGGGGAGATCGCCCCGCCCGGGGTCGCCGTCGGCGGCCGGTACGCCGACGCCGGGTACGCCTACGGCGACAGCCCGGAGCGCGCCGCGTGAGCGACCCCACCTGCGGCGTCGCGCACGGGGCGCCGGCCGCCCCGCCGACCGACCGGGTGCTGGTCGCGGTGTTCGCCTCGCCGGTCGCGGAGGTGCTGCTGCGCTGGGGCGCCGAGCTCGGCTTCCGCACCGCGCTGGTCGACCCGGCCGGCGGGGACGCCGCCCGCACGCTGGCCGACCTCGAGGACGCCCTCGACCTCGACCGGGCCGACGTCGTCGTCACCGACCACCACCGCCCCGAGCTCGGCGAGGTGCTGCGCGACGCGCTGGCCCGCCGGGTCCGCTGGGTCGGCGTCATGGGCAACCCGCGACACGAGGGCCCGCACGTGGCGGCGCTCGCCGCGCTCGGCGTCCCGCCGGAGGAGGTGGCCCGGGTGCACCGGCCGATCGGGCTGGACATCGGGTCCCGCGCGCCGGCGGAGATCGCGCTGAGCATGCTGGCCGGGCTGCTGGCCGACCGCACCGGCCGCTCCGGCGGGTTCGCGCACGGCCCGCGGTGAGCGCGGTCCTGCTCGGTGCCGACCTGGGCACCAGCGGGCTCAAGCTCGTCGCGCTCGGCGAGGACGGCGGCACCGTCGCCGAGACCGAGGCCGGCTACCCCGTGGACAGCCCGCGGGAGGGCTGGGCCGAGTGCGCCGTCGGCACCTGGCGCGCGGCGTTCGACGACGCCCTGGCCCGGCTGCTGCCCGCGCTGGGCGGCCGGCCGGTGGCCGGGCTCGGCCTGTCCGGCCAGATGCACGGCACGGTGCTCGTCGACGACGCCGGCGCCGCGCTCGCGCCCGCGGTGCTGTGGCCGGACCGGCGGGCCGCCGCGGAGGTCGGCCGGTGGCGGGCGCTGCCGGCTCCCGACCGCGCCGCGCTGGCCAACCCGCTGGTGCCGGGCATGACCGGCCCGGTGCTGGCCTGGCTGGCGGCGCACCGGCCAGACCTGGTCGACCGCGCCGCCGCCGTCCTGCTGCCCAAGGACGCCCTCCGCGCCACGCTGCTGCCCGGCGCCGACCCGCGGGTCACCGACCGCAGCGACGCCTCGGCCACGCTGCTGTGGGACGTCGTCGCCGACGGCTGGTCCGCCGCCGCGCGGGCCGCCGCCGGGGTGCCGCCCGGCCTGCTCCCGGCCGTGCGGCCCTCGGCGGAGGTGGCCGGGACGGCGGTACTCGGCGGGGCGGAGGTCCCGGTCGTCGTCGGCGGCGGGGACACCCCGCTGGCGCTGCTCGCAGCCGGCACCACCGCCGGGCTGCAGGTCAACCTCGGCACCGGCGCGCAGGTGCTGCGGCCCGGCTGGACGCCCGCCCCGGCCGACGACCCGCCGGTGCACGGCTACGCCGACGCCGAGGACGGCTGGTACGCGATGGCCGCGCTGCAGAACGGCGGCTCGGCGTGGACCTGGGTGGCCGGCGTGCTCGGCGTCCCGCCCGCCGCGCTGTTCGACCTGGCCGCCACCTCGCCGCCCGGTGCCGGGGGAGCGGTGTTCCGGCCGTTCCTCACCGGCGAGCGCGGCGGGGTGGCCGGGCCCGGGGACCGCGCCGGCTGGAGCGGCCTGGGCGCCGGCACCACCCGCGCCGACCTCGCCCGGGCGGCCGTCGAGGGGGTGCTGTCCGCGGTCGCCGCGGCGGCCAGGCTGCTCGGGGAGGTGCCCGAGGGGCCCGTCGTCCTGACCGGGGGCGGGGGACGCGCGCCGCTGGTGCGGGAGACCCTCGCCGCCCTGCTCGGCCGGCCGGTGACCTGGCTGCCGCTGCGCAGCGCGTCCGCGGTCGGGGCGGCGGTGCTGGCCGGGCGCGGCGCCGGCCTGCCGGTCGAGCCGCGGCGGGCCTGACCGGCCGCATGGAACGGCGCCGGCCCGGGCACCGTTGACCTCGACGACGGGCCCAGGACGGGCCCCGGCGAGAGGAGGCACGCGAGATGGCGTCGGTGTTCGACAAGGTGGCCCAGTTCGCCCGCAGCCCGAAGGGTCAGCAGACCCTCAAGCAGGTGTCGGCCAAGGCCCAGCAGCTGGCGAAGGACCCCAAGACCAAGGCACGGATCGACGACGCCCGCCGCCGGTTCACCGGTGGCCGCGGCACCGGCGGCGGCCCGCGCCCCACGGCCTGATCCGCGACGCGACGTCGGCCCCTCCCCGGCATCGGGGAGGGGCCGCCGTCGTCGTCACCGGGCCGCGGGGTCGGGCAGGCGCAGGTGCGCCAGCGCGGCGTCGTGCAGCGCGCCGTTGGTGGCCAGGGCGCTGCCGCCGGCCGGGCCGTCGGCGCCGGTGAGGTCGGTGAACCGCCCGCCGGCCTCGCGCACGATGACGTCGAGCGCGGCGAGGTCCCACAGCGACACCTCGGGCTCGCAGGCGACGTCGACCGCGCCCTCGGCCAGCAGCACGTAGCTCCAGAAGTCGCCGTAGGCGCGGGTGCGCCACACCGACCGCGTGAGGTCGAGGAAGCCGTCGAGCAGGCCGCGCTCCTCCCAGCCGGAGAGGCTGGAGTAGGACAGGCTCGCGTCGCCGAGGTCGGTGATGCCGGAGACGGAGCACCGGGTGGCCGACTCCAGCCGCCGCCCGGTCCAGGCGCCGACGTCCTTGGCCGCCCACCAGCGGCGGTTCAGCGCCGGCGCCGAGACCAGGCCGACGACCGCCTCGTCGCCGTCGAACAGCGCGATGAGGGTCGCCCACACCGGCACGCCGCGGACGAAGTTCTTCGTCCCGTCGATCGGGTCGAGCACCCAGCGCCGCGGCCCGTGCCCGGTGACGCCGAACTCCTCGCCGAGCACGGCGTCGCGGGTGCGGGCCCGGGCGAGGGTGATGCGCAACTGCTCCTCGACGGCGCGGTCGGCGTCGGTCACCGGCGTCAGGTCCGGCTTGGTCTCGACGGTGAGGTCGAGCGCCCGGAACCGCTCCATGCTGATGGAGTCCGCCTGGTCGGCCAGCACGTGCGCCAGGTGCATGTCCCCCGTGAAGTCCCGGCCCGGTGTCATGGGCACCGAACCTAGCGGGCGGTCAGTCGAAGACGGCGGCACTGACGCCGCTGGGCCCCTCGTACTCCCGGTCCGCGATCTTCCGCAGCGCGTCGAGGACCTCCTCGTCGGCCCCCTCGGCGTGCTCGAGGATCTGCTCCTTGCTCGCCGGGTAGTCCATGCCCTTGAGGGCCTTCTGGAGGTCGATGGGGCTCACCGTGCCGGTGCGGCTACCCCCGCCCACGTGCTCCGATGCGCGGATACCGTCGAGGGGGCGGATACCGTCGAGGGGATGGACGCGGCGACGATCGTGGGGCTCCTGGCCGACCCCACCCGGTTGAAGGTGGTGGCGGCCCTGGCGCTGGGCGCCGGGACGATCGAGGACGTCGCCGCCGCCTCGGGCCTGTCGCTCAAGGACGTCGCGCTCGCCGCCCGCCGGCTCGCCCGGGCCGGGCTGGTCCGCCGCGACGGGCACGTCCTCGAGCTGCTGACCGACCGGTTCGGCGCCGCGGCCCGCGCGGCGGCGGAGGCGGCACCGGCGCCGGAGCCGCTGTCGGACGACCCGGCCGAGTCCGCGGTGCTGGCCGCGTTCATCCGCGACGGCCGGCTGACCACCATCCCGGCGCAGCAGAGCAAGCGGCGCCTGGTGCTCGAGCACGTGGTGCGCGTCTTCGACGTCGGCGTCCGCTATCCCGAGCGCGAGGTCAACGCGCTGCTGGCGGTCTGGCACCCCGACACCGCGGCGCTGCGCCGCTACCTGGTCGACGAGGGGCTGCTGTCCCGCGAGTCCGGCCTCTACTGGCGGACCGGCGGCTGGGTCGACGTCTAGTCCTCCTGCCGGCGCGGGGGGGGGGGGCCCCCGGGGGGGGGGCGGGGCGCCCCCCCCCCCGCCCGCGGCCCCCCCGGCGCCCACCCCGGCCGCGGCCCC